>JAFXFR010000117.1 GCA_017513475.1 Clostridia bacterium | reverse complement strand
CGAACCCGCTGTGGAGCCGACCTGCGAATCCCCTGGTATGACGGCGTATTACCGTTGCAGCGTGTGCGAAGAAGCAGAAATCCCCAGCGAGGAGTATGGAGAACCGCTGAACCACGATTGGGCCGAAACCCTGACCCAGGGCGAAATCACCCACTATTACGCCTGCACCCGTCCGGGCTGCGACGGACGGAAGGGCGAGGAAGTGCACAAGCAGCCTGTTTTAGCAACGACGTTGGCATTTGTTGAAGCAACGTGTAAAACACCAGGATATATTGAGTATGCGTTCTATTGTACTGTCTGCGGTAAGGAGATGGAGCATAAAACTGATAGCATCGGGCTATTCCCGAATAACCACGAAGGGCCGTTCACCCTCGTTTCCCAAACGCCTGCCACCTGCGTAAGCCCGGGCCACACGCTTTCCAAGTGCGAAGCCTGCGGCATGGAGTTTTGGGAAGAAACGCCCATCGACCCCAATGCCCATAACCTGTTGGCCGAGCTGATCCCCGGCAAGGCCGCCACCTGCACCGAAACCGGCCTGACCGATGGCGAACGGTGCCCGGACTGCAAAGCCATCCTGACAGTGCAGAAGGAAATCCCCGCGCTGACGCACGACTGGGGCGAATGGAAGCAGACCAAAGCCCCAACCTGCTTAGAAGAGGGCGACAAAACCCGAACCTGCAAGCGTGACGGCTGCGGCGCAACCGAGATGCGGCCTGTGGATGTGATCGCCCACGATTGGGACACTTCTGTCTGGATCACGGATGGAAGCAAGCACTGGCACAAGTGCAAGACACCCGGCTGCTCCGCGATTACAGACGAAGCAGCCCACTCAGGCGGCATGGCCACTTGCCAGGCCAAGGCTAAGTGTGCGGTCTGCGGCGAGGATTATGGCGAGAAGAGCACGGAAAACCATGCGGGCGGAACAAAGAAAGTCTATTACACTGAAGGCGATACGGGCTATGAATACTATGTTGTCTGCCTAAGCTGCGGCGAAAAGACCGGCGAAACCGGCGTGACGCCTTATGATGATGAGACCTTCGATCCCAGCACAGGGGAATGGGATTATGGTGAAATCCTGGTGCCCGGCTCGTGATCCAACCGGTAAAAACGGCGCATCAATCGCTGTAAAAACGACTGAAGCATCGAAGGCCGCTGGCGTGATCTGTTCGATCATTCCAGCGGCTACTTTGCTTGATGGGCCTGACGGCTTGCGTTGACAGCAATGATAATCACAAGGCGGTCGCCGCCCGGCAGGTGCGGGACGGGGAGGATGAAACGGAATTGATTAAAATTGTTGAGAGAAGCAGAAAAAGGCAAACAAAAAATCGCCTAATCACAGTAGATCAGACGATTCTTTGTCCTTGAATCCCTCGCACTACGGCACTTCTCAACAAGTGGAAGAACACGCAAAGCACGGGTGAGTGGTTGAAGATCGAGCATATCGTTTCCGAAAAAATGCTTGATACCGATTACGTTAATCTTGATGATACGCATACTGCCGAAATGCTGTCATCCATCCGACAGAGCTTTAACGGCGGTGGTTGGGGTCTTGCCAGAGTTCTTGAATGTTGCGGAGAGCTTTGCTCCTCTGTTTTCACTCTGCTTGGCGGTCTGGCACTTACGGTTTCGCTGTTTGTGATTAAAGTTCCGGCTACTGAGGGCGAAATTCTGCTGAACGGCATTGATATTCGCAAGTACAATTATCGTGAATACATGGACATTTTCTCCGTTGTGTTCCAGGACTTCAAGCTGCTCAGCTTAAAGCTCGGAGAGAACGTTGCCGGTAAGGTTGATTATGACAAGGATCTTGTCATTGACTGTCTTGAAAAAGCAGGATTCGCAGACAGATTGTTCAGCGTGGATAGAATACCAGATACCTACGAAGATTCAGCTTGCTATTACTCAACGTGAGGCAGACAAACACAATGCTGAGCAACCTTCCACAGGCGGAAAAGGCACATCTGTACCCGACCTGTAACACAAGAACAGCACCCAACGAAATCCTTCGAGGGTGCTGTTTAGTTAAGGTCATTCGATGTTATAAGACGGCGTGAGATGCCCTTATTCCTTACGAATTAAATTATTGGGGAAAACACCCTTGACAAAACAACTCGATATGCCGGGCGGCTCTTTTGCGTTTCGACAAAGCGCACGTCAGGTTCTGTCTGCAAAGGGGATTTCTGCGGCGGTAAGCTCGAATTTCCGACAGGAGGATGAAACATGCTGTCGTTATTTGAGAGGTTTCATCGCATTCCCCACAAAGCGCCGTCAAAGTGCTATAATGCCCTCGAAATGATAAAGCTGACAAGCCTTTCCTGTCGGGGAAGGCCGGGGCTTCATGATGGAGAGGAGTATTTGTATGATGAACAATATCAGGATTATGCTGGTGGATGACAATGTGGAACTCCGCCGCACGGTGCGGGAGCATCTGCAAAAGCAGGAGAATATGGTGATCGCGGCGGAATGCGGCACGGGTCTGGAGGCGCTCGATGCGCTGAGCAGGACCACGGTGGATGTGATCCTCCTGGACATGATCATGCCCCAGATGGACGGCTATTCCTTCATGGAGGAGATGAACCGCCAGCAGCTGAAGAATCCGCCCCATGTGATCGTGGTCAGCGCCCTGGGACGGGACGATTTCATCATGCGTGCGGTGGAGCTGGGCGCACGGTTCTATATGATCAAGCCCGTTGATCTGAATGCGCTGACAGGCCGTATCCGGGAAGCCTGCGGGCAGACAGCGGACGGCGCTGCCCCGGCCAGCCGCATCAGCCTTCCCGGACGTGCTCCGACCATCGACGAAAAGCTGGCCAGCCTCTTCCTGACCATCGGCATTCCGGCGCACATCAAGGGTTACGCCTTCCTGCGCGAGGCCGTCAAGATGGTCATCGAGAACCCCGATGTGATCAACCGCATCACCAAGGAGCTTTATCCCGGCATCGGCAAGCGGTTCAACACCTCCGCCAGCAAGGTGGAGCGGGCGATCCGCCATGCCATTGAGGTAGCCTGGAGCCGCGGCCGCATCGATACCCTGAACAAGGCCTTCGGCTGCCGTGTCGCCACCAAGGAGGACAAGCCCACCAATGGCGAGTTCATCGCCATGATTGCGGACAAGCTTGCCCTGGAGCAGAGGACGGCGTAAGGGGCGATCAGCAGGGAGCGCTGCGAGGCCGTCGTGTGGTCTGCACGCCGCTGTCGGGCGCGATGAAGGTTTCATCACAGCAAAAAGCCGGAAACCTACGTCGGGAAGGACGTCTGTTTCCGGCTATCTGTTTGACGGTTGTTGAGGGGGAATCCACTGCAGCTCACTCAGCCGGATGCTCCTGCAGGTGCTTTTCGTGGGAGGCGACCACGACAGCAATGGCCCTGAGGAAAATCGTGGAAAGCCAGCCGAAAAACTTGCTCAGCAGCATTGACACAAAGCCGCCGAGGAACAACGCCAGCAGGTTGAGCAGGTTCCAGGGGAAATAGTCAGTAGCATAGCCGTCGATGATGTACACGACTGCACCGACCCAGGCAGCAAGCGCGCCGAGAAAACCAAGGATCAGATGGAACCAATAGACCACCTTGGCCACCAGCTCGATGCTTTGGGAAACCGTGCGTTTTTCCTTGCCCATCCGGAAGTACCTGATGATGAAGTTCACAAAGGCTTTGCCCAGAAACAGCAGACCCTTGCCCAATGCCTTCAGGAGCGGAAAAACATTCTGCTTCACGATAGTCTCAAATGTTGTACCCTGATTTTCGCCGTTATTCTGTGTTTCGGACATTGTGTGTACCTGCCTATCGATTTTGGTTCCAGTATACCAGACGGGATAGGAAAAAGCAATAAGCTGCAGTGGGGGAAACACTGCAGCCTGGAGGAGCGGGAGCGGTTGTACTGCAGGGGGAGAGGGCGTTATTTGCTCAGTCCGGCCAGCAGCGCGACCATGGGGGAGTTCCAGTAGACGCAGATCTCGTTGGTGGAGTAGCTTGCGTGCATGTCGATGAAGGCTTTGGCGGCGGGCTGTCCCTGCAGGTGCTCGCGGGCGCAGGCGTCCATCATGCCGCTGGCGGCGCCGCCGGAAAGCATGCCCGGCTGACACACACCCTGGGCCACGCTGGGCCGATGGTGGGGATGCAGCATGGGGTTGGAGCCGAAGCAGGACACATAGCAGTAGTCCACCGGGTTGACGCCCAGCAGGTAATGCAGCTGCTTTTCTGCGGCCAGACGGTACGCCTCGCACCCGGTCAGCAGCCAGGCCTGGTAGAAGACCATGCCGTCATTGGAGATGTTCATGTTGCTGCCCCAGGGGAGACGTTCGGTCATGGTGATGCCGTAGGGATTGATACGGCTGAGGGCGGCGTCCGCTCCGTCCAGGATCCACTGCCGGCAGAGGCTCGCCAGATCGCCGGGCAGCATCAGGCCCTCCAGCGCTGCGTAGCCGCTCACATCGCCCCAGCCCAGAGAGACGCGGCTGCGGTCCTGCTGCAGGATGGCGTCCCGAGCGGCGCGAAGGTACATTTCATCCCCGCAGGTGACGGCCAGCTCCACATGGGCCCAGAGACGCTCATCCGCATCGGAGCGATCGCCGTAGCCACCGGTGGAAATGCCCTCGGGGTTACGGAACAGGATGGGCTCTGACTGCTGGAGGAAATCCCAGGCGCGCCGGGCGGCTTCCAGCATACGCTGGGCAAAAGCTGCGTCCTGCGCGGCATAGAAACGGCTGACCATAGCCATGCATGCGGCAAAATCGCCGGTAGCTGTGGTGGAAACCGGGCTGATGATCAGCTCTTCCTTCTCCTCATGGGGCATGATCATGCCGCAGAAGCGGGCGCAGCTGACCTTGTGGTAAACGGCCCCGTCTTCCCGCTGCATTTTGAGCATCCATTCCAGCTCCCAGCGGGCTTCTTCCAGGATGGGGGTCAGATTGGGAGCGGCAAAAGCGCCGGCGTTCCACTGCCAGGCAAGCAGAAGATCTGCCACCGCCTTGGCTGCAGGCACGATGTAGCGCCCGAAGTCGCCTGCGTCATGCCAGCCGCCGTCCACCTCCATGAAGTCCTCTGTGCCATAGATGCGGGCAGGGCCGGTATGG
>JAFXFR010000116.1 GCA_017513475.1 Clostridia bacterium | reverse complement strand
GCCGAGAAGAAGGCCCGCAACATCATCGCCCTGGCCATCCAGAAGTGCGCCGCCGATCACGTGGCTGAGTCCACCGTGAGCGTCATCAACCTGCCCAACGACGACATGAAGGGCCGCATCATCGGCCGCGAAGGCCGCAACATCCGCGCCCTGGAGACCGCCACCGGCGTCGATCTGATCATCGACGATACCCCCGAAGCCGTCATCGTGTCCGCCTTTGACCCCGTGCGCCGCGAGATCGCCCGCCTCACCGTTGAGAAGCTGATCAACGACGGCCGCATCCATCCCGCCCGCATCGAGGAAACCGTCGAGAAGGCCCGCAAGGAAGTCGAGAACCAGATCCGCGAGGCCGGCGAATCCGCCGTATTCGAGACCAATCAGCACGGCATCCACCACGAGCTGGTCAAGCTCCTGGGCCGCCTGAAGTACCGCACCTCCTACGGCCAGAACGTGCTCAAGCACGCCATCGAGGTCAGCCACCTGGCAGGCCTGATGGCCGCCGAGCTGGGCGCAGACGTCCAGCTGGCCAAGCGCGCCGGCCTGCTCCACGACATCGGCAAGGCCGTTGACCACGAGGCCGAGGGCACCCACGTGACCCTGGGCGGCGAGCTGGCCCGCAAGTACCACGAGTCCAACGACGTGATCCACGCGATCCTGGCTCACCACAACGACGTGGAGCCCCAGACCGTCGAGGCTGTGCTGGTGCAGGCCGCCGACGCCATCAGCGCTGCCCGTCCCGGCGCCCGCCGCGAGTCCCTTGAGAATTACATCAAGCGCCTGACCAAGCTGGAGGAGATCTCGATGTCCTTCGCCGGCGTTGAGAAGTGCTACGCGATCCAGTCCGGCCGCGAGGTGCGCATCATGGTCAAGCCCGATGACGTGACCGACGAGGGCACCAAGGTGCTGGCGAAGGAGATCGCCAAGCGCATCGAGAAGGAAATGGAGTACCCGGGCCAGATCCGCGTGAACGTGATCCGTGAGACCCGTTCCATGGAGTACGCGAAATGATTTCCGCTCCCCTGTCTTATGTGGCAGGGGAGTTCTTTTGTTTGTTGACGTATGAGTTGCTACCGCGTTCTCCCTCAGTCAGCGAGCGGGCTTGAAAAGCACCGAACGAAGACTGAGGGAGCCCGCGCGACAAGCACTGATACCCTGCTGCACAGGGACGGGCGACCAATGGTCGCCCCTACGGCGTTTCTCCCGCAAATTCCCCCTTCCCATCGGCCTCAATCCATGCTACAATATCCCCATCAACCCAAGGAGGTACACCCCATGAAAGCCAATTTCCAGCGTATTCTGGCCATCGTTGGCCTTGTCCTCATCCTGGCCAGCATCGTGCTGATGATGGTCGGCTTCTTCGCCGGCGCAGCCAAGGAGCTGCTGCTCAACATCAGCCTGGGCTGCTTCCTGGGCTCCGTGATGGTGCTGCTGATCATCAGCATCCGCCGCAAGCAGGCACAGTCTGAGCAGTCCGAGCCCAAGGACGAAGAATAATCCCCCTCCGCCTGCACATCGCGCTGCAGGCGGTTCGCTTTTTCGTAAAAAAGTCCGCAAAGCCTTGAAATTCCTGCAAATAAGGGGTTGCAATCAGCTTTTTGATGTGCTATAATGTCAACCGACTACGCACCTGTGTGCTGTGGTTCCTTGTGCTGTGCTGAAACGATAGGCGCAGTGGATGGCCACATAAGCGTACAGGGAGGTCCGCTGAACCCGTAAGGGCAGCTAAATAACAAGGAGGAAACCCACAATGGCAGTCATTTCCATGAAGCAGCTGCTGGAAGCTGGCGTCCACTTCGGCCACCAGACCCGCCGCTGGAACCCCAAGATGGCCCCCTACATCTTCACCGAGCGCAACGGCATCTACATCATCGACCTGCAGAAGACCGTCCGCAAGGTTGACGAGGCCTACAACTTCATCCGTGACACCGCGATGGCCGGCAAGACCGTGCTGTTCGTCGGCACCAAGAAGCAGGCTCAGGAGTCCATCGAGTCCGAGGCCAAGCGCTGCAACATGTACTACGTCAACAACCGCTGGCTGGGCGGCATGCTGACCAACTTCAAGACCATCCAGACCCGCATCAAGCGTCTGAACGACATCGACAAGATGGAGGCCACCGGCCAGTTCGACGTGCTGCCCAAGAAGGAAGTCATCCAGCTGAAGGCTGAGCGCGAAAAGCTCGAGAGCAACATCGGCGGCATCCGCGAGATGAAGAAGCTGCCCGGCGCCCTGTTCGTGGTCGATCCCCGCAAGGAGCACATCGCCGTGACCGAGGCCCGCATCCTGAACATCCCGATCGTTGCCATCGTTGACACCAACTGCGATCCCGACGAGATCGACTACGTCATCCCCGGCAATGACGACGCCATCCGCGCTGTCAAGCTGATCGCCGGCAAGATGGCCGACGCCATCCTGGAAGGCAAGCAGGGCGAGCAGTCCGCTGAGGCTGTGGAAGCTCCCGTTGAGGCCTAATATTTTAATGAGGGAGAGGCTCTGCCTCGACTAGCGAGAGTCAATGCTTGCATTGACCGAGCGTAGTCAGCGCTGGGGCTTGTCCCCAGTGATGACCGAAAATAGGAAAGAGGTTGAATACCATGGCGAATATTACTGCTGCTCTGGTTAAGGAACTGCGCGAGCGCACTCAGGCCGGCATGATGGACTGCAAGAAGGCCCTCATGGAGAACGACGGCGACATGGACAAGGCCATCGACTGGCTGCGTGAGAAGGGCCTGGCCCAGGCTGCCAAGAAGGCTGGCCGTATCGCTGCTGAAGGCGCTGTTGTCCAGTACATCACCGAGTGCGGCAAG
>JAFXFR010000115.1 GCA_017513475.1 Clostridia bacterium | reverse complement strand
TAATCGTCTTGGCATCATCAATCTCATTGGCCATAACCATGTCAATCAGCTTTGAAATATGTATTTTTTCCACACCCCCACCTACCACGTTTTTGATCTGTACAAGGCCCATCATGACGCCACCCTCCTGCCCGCAGAGGTGGAATGCGCCGAGCTTAACGGCTTCCGCCAGGTGACGGCTTCTGCCTCCGTGAAGGAGAACGTCATTACCCTGACGGCCGCCAACCTGCATGCCGATCAGCCTGAAAAGGTGCTGCTGGAGATCGCGGGCGGCGAGGCGAACAAGGTGACCGCACGCATTCTGACTGGCGATATGCACGCCAGGAACACCTTCGAAGATCAGCATGCGGTGGAAATCGCTGCGTTTACGGATTTCGCCGTCACCGAGGCCGGCATTGAAATGAATCTGCCTGCCTGTTCCGTGGTGGAAGTGACCATCCATGCATGAGGGGAAAAAGCCCTGCCGGTGCCTGCTGCTTGAGGCTGGTCAGGCGGACATGGCCCGGACCGTGGCGGAGTACGTCGCCGGCCTGGATGACTCCGTCCGCACCCCGGAGGAGGAATACCGCGCCCGGCTGAGCCTTTGCCAGGACTGCCCGGAGCTGATGAACGGTACCTGCCGGCTCTGCGGGTGCTATGTGGAGACCCGCGCCGCCAAGAAGGGGCAGCAATGCCCGATGGTGCCGGCAAGGTGGAGCAAGATCGAATAAAAAGGGGCCGATCCCGGTTGGGGTCGGCCTTTTTGCGTGGGGGAAGCTGCAAGTCACAGACAAGTGACGGCATGGACGAGGCTCCCCTTCGCAGGGAAACCGGATTCGCCGTAAGAAGACCGGCGCAACAAAAACCCCCGACCTCTTTCGAAGCCGGGGGTTGCCTGTTATCAATTAGTCAACAGTGTAGGGCAGCAGCGCGATGGCACGGGCGCGCTTGATGGCCTCAGACAGCTGACGCTGATGCTTGGCGCAGTTGCCGCTCATACGACGGGGCAGGATCTTGCCGCGCTCGTTGATGAAGCGACGCAGACGATTAACGTCCTTGTAATCGATGTACTCGATCTTGTCCACGCAGAAAGCGCAGACCTTGCGACGGGGACGGCGGCCGCCACGGGGACGGGGCCGACGCTCAGTACGTTCTTCAGACATGAGGATGACCTCCTTTTCAAGCAATTAAGCGAAATTTTTGTAGAGATGTTTGCCTTCCAAATTCTTAGAAGGGCAGTTCGTCTGTCTCGACCGCAGTGAAGCCGCTGGACTGCGCCATGGGCGCGGGAGCAGCGGGCGCGGGGGCATAGCCGCCGGCCATGTTGTCATCATTGCGGGAGGACAGGAATTCGACGTCGTCGGCCTGGACCTCGAGGGACACACGGGTCGTACCGTCGTTGGCCTGGTAGGTGCGCGCGGTCAGGGGACCGGAGACGAACACCTTGCGGCCCTTCGCCAGATAACGCTGGCAGTTCTCGCCCAGCTGCCTCCAGGCAGAGATGCGGAAGAACTGAGCGCTCTCCTGACCATTCTGCTGACGGCGGGCGTTGCGGTCATTCACAGCGATGGTGAATTCGCAAACGGAGTAGCCGTTAGGAGTGGTACGCAGCTCAGGATCGCGGGTCAGGTTGCCGATCAGAATGATCTTGTTCATGTGAGACTCCTCTGTGCGGTCGGTCGATTACTCAGCGTCAGCAGCGGGAGCGGTCTCTTCCACGGGAGCTTCCACGGCGGGAGCAGCCACGGGACGGGCAGCGCGAGGCTTCACGCTGCTCTTCTTGACCTCCAGCTTCACGATGAGGTAACGCAGGACGCTGTCGTAGATCTCCAGGTTACGCTCAAGCTCGCGGGGCAGGTCAGTGGGGGCCTTCATGGTCACCAGCACGTACCAGCCTTCGGTCTTGTAGTTAATGGGGTAGGCAAGACGCTTCGCGCCCTTGCCCCAGGGCTCCTCATTAACGGATTCCACCTCACCACCGTTAGCAGCAATCAGGGCAGACACCTTCTCGATCAGTTCCTTACGAGCGGTCTCTTCCAGTGCAGTATCGATGATGTAGGTCAGTTCATACCTATTCATCATTTTCACCTCCTCTTGGACGTTTGGCGATGCATCCTTTGTGCATCGCAAGGATGTGCCAATTAAGGATTATAGCAGACAAAGCAAGGATTTGCAAGGGGTTCAGCACAAATTTTTATGGAAAAATGCAAAAAATTCTGCGTTATCCGGCATGAAATCATGGTATAATGGTGCTGCCGCGGGAAAAAGTGCATTCCGCGGCAGAAATGAGGCGCATGATGACCACCATCTTTTGGGCGGGAGATTCCACCGTCAAGCAGAATTCCATTGCCACCTACCCGCAGACCGGTATTGGCCAGGCTTTCCACCGGTATGTGCGCAACATGCAGGTGCAGATCCAGAATCACGCGGAAAACGGCCGATCCACGAAATCCTTTCTTGAAGAGGGGCGGCTGGCGGTGATCTGTGAGAGGATGACCGCCGGGGATTTCCTGTTCATCCAGTTTGGCCACAACGACGAGAAGGCCGAGGATGCTGCCCGCTATGCAGATGCGGAGGTCGCCTACCCTGCCAACCTGGAGCGTTTTGTCGAAGCGGCGCGCAGCTGTGGAGCCACGCCGGTGATCATCACTCCGCTGACCCGCTGGAACCGACATGCCGGCAAATACCGTCACGATGACTGGGCCCAGAGCTGCCGACGTACGGCTCAGCGGCTGAACGTGGCCCTCATCGACCTGACCCGCATGAGCGAGGCGCTGGTGGACAGCCTGGGGGATCGTGCCCGCACCGACTTCTACATGAACCTGCCCGCCGGCGTCTACCCCGGTTATCCCAACGGTCTGCAGGACGGCACCCATCTGCAGCCCCTGGGGGCGATGACCTTCGCCGGGCTGGTGGCGCGCGGCCTGTATGAGCTGGGCGGCGTCTACCGCGATCTCCTGTGCGAGGGCTACGAGCAGTGGCTCAGCCGGGATGAAGCCCTCGTCCGCCGCAATCAGCAGGAGGGCGCGGATGAACGCCTGTAATCGCCTGCCGGAGATAACAAAAGCGGTCTGCCGATCAAGTACCGGCAGGCCGCGTTTTTATTTGGCGCTTTCCACGATGCGCAGCAGGTGGGAAAGGTTGGCGAGCTCCATCCCGCAGATCCTGTCGCCCGTACCGGAGATCTGCTCCTGGCCGTTGTTGGGCTGCATCAGGATCTCCAGAGGCATGGGGTTGATCAGCAGGAAACGCTGCTGAGGCTTGTCGCCCGGCTCCGGGAAGCGGTATGCGGGAATGGGGTGGGGATAGCCGTCCAGCAGATCCAGGATGAACTTGAGGAAATTGGCATGCGCCCGGAAGCAATACTCGCCGTATTCCCGCAGGATGAGGGACTTCAGGGGCCACAGGCAGCCGAAGAGCTTCACCGCAAAGGTGCAGGAGGGGGCCTCGATGACAAAATCGACGCCCTTCAAATAGCGGCTGCCCAGGAACCAGAAAGGTTTGGCCTGCAGCGTGAAGCCGCACTTGCGGCACACGTTCCGCACCGCAGCCCAGCAGCTCAGCCGCTTGAAAAAACAGCGGATGAACGCCCAAAGGATGATCAGCCCGATGACGATCAGCACGAAGTAAATCAGATATACAGGATTCATGGGATTCCTTTCTGCTGCCGCAGCAACGGGCGGCATGATGCGTTTGTTGACGGCCTGTCAGAGGTTGCTCCATTCTTCACGGACAGCGTGTTTGCGGGGAGTCCTCAGGGCGTATCGCTCCGGGAGAATTGGGCAACGCACTCCACCCCGCTGGTCCAGCAGAACATATCCACCGGCTGCACCTTGTCCAGCGTGTAGCCCTGCGCGCACAGCAGGGCTGCATCCCGCGCCTGGGTGGCCACGTTGCAGCTGACGTACACGACCCTGCGGGGGCCGGCCTTGGCGATCGCGTCGATGACCGCGGGCTCCACACCCTTGCGGGGCGGATCGATGACGATCACGTCGGGGCGCAGGCCCTCGTCCACCAGCGCGGGCAGAACTTCCTCCGCCGCGCCGCAGCGGAAGGCTGCGTTGGTGATGCCGTTGCGCGCCGCGTTTTCCTTCGCGTTGTCGATCGCCTGGGGCACGATCTCGATGCCCAGCACCTCGCGGCAGTGACGGGCCATCATCAGGCTGATGGTGCCCGCGCCGCAGTACACGTCGCAGAGGCGGTCGTCCGGCTGAAGCTCGGCGAAGTCCAGCGCGGTCTGATAGAGAACTTCCGTCTGCTGAGGATTCACCTGGAAGAATGCCGCCGGGCTCAGGTCAAATTCCAGCCCGCACAGCACGTCCTTGAGCGAGCCTGCGCCAAACAGCGTGCGGAACTTCCGCCCCAGGATCACGTTGGTTTTGTCGCGGTTTTCGTTCAGCACCAGGCCGATCACGCCCAGGGGCTGCAACAGTTTCCACAAATCCTCCGCCTTCGGGATGGCCGTGCCGTTCACCGCGAGGGTGACCAGCGCCTGATGCTCCCGGTTCACGCGGGTGACGATGTGGCGGATGAGGCCCGTGTGGGTCGCCTCGTCATAGGGCGCAACGCGGTTCTGCTTCATCCAGCTGAGCACCGCGCGGCAGACGTCGTCCGCCGGAGGCATGGCGTTGGGGCAGCGGTCGATGCGGATGATATCATGGCTGCGGGGCGCGAAGAAGCCCACGCAGGGCTCGTCTACCGTGCCGCCTACGGGGAGGGCGGTCTTGTTGCGGTACGCGGAGGGCTCGTCCATGCCCAGAACCGGCGGGACGGCCACGTCCAGCTTGCCGATGCGCTGGAAGCAGTCCTGCACCTGCTGACGCTTGGCGGCGAGGGTGGCCTCGTAGCTCATGTGCCGGCAGGAGCAGCCGCCGCACCGGGGATAAACGGGGCAGTCGGGCTCGCGGCGGATGGCGGCGGGCGCATCGGGCTGGCCCTCCAGACGGCCGAAGGCGTAGCGCTTGGCATCCTTCACGATGCGCACCTTCGCGGTCTCGCCGGGGAGCATCCCGGGCACAAACACGGCCATGCCGTCCGCGCGGCACACGCCCTCCATGTCCGCGCCGAGGGTCTCGCAGGTCAGGGTGAGAATATCGTTCTTGCGCATGGCAGCGCCTCCAATGATCAGTTGATGCCCTATTGTAGCATGCCGCGCGGTCTGTTGGCAAGCCTGAACGGGCTGGATGTGCAAACTGGTGGAAGTTTTCCCGGAATGTTCGGGTTCTGCTTCGCGCACGCGTATATATAAAGTGGAAGGGATTTTGCAAAGCCAGGGATTTCCGGGTGAAAACAGACGTGTCAGAGTAATTGATGTGGGAAAATGCGAACGATCAATGCATATTATTGGGTGCAATGTTCGGATAAACGCGGACGGGCGAAAGCGCTTTCCTGATGCTGTTCGGAAAACAAAAAACTTCGCAAAAAAGTCTGGAAAATCGGGAAAAAGGTGTTGACTTTCCTTTGTGGTTTTGATAAGATAGACAAGCTGGCTCGCGAGCGGAGACGCCCGAGAGCAAGCCCTGAACCTTGAAAACGATACAGACAGAAATAACGCAAAAAGAGACAGTAATTCCGAATGAGTTGAGTCTTGCCGGTATGAACCGGTTAGATATAAACAGGATTAAATGAAAGAGTTTGATCCTGGCTCAGGACGAACGCTGGCGGCGTGCTTAACACATGCAAGTCGAGCGGGGACGAAGGAGCTTGCTCCTGAGTTCTAGCGGCGGACGGGTGAGTAACGCGTGAGCAATCTGTCCTGTACAGGGGGATAACAACTGGAAACAGTTGCTAATACCGCATGAGACCACAGAGCCGCATGG
>JAFXFR010000114.1 GCA_017513475.1 Clostridia bacterium | reverse complement strand
GCCTACGACAACAAGTCCCTGGGCCGCTTCATGCTGGATGGCATCGCTCCCGCTCCCCGCGGCGTGCCCCAGATCGAAGTCACCTTCTCCATCAACGCCAACGGCATCGTGAACGTGTCCGCCAAGGACAAGGCCACCGGCCGCGAGCAGAAGATCACCATCACCGCCTCCTCCAACCTGTCCGAGGAAGAGATCAACCAGCGCGTGAAGGAAGCCGAGATGTACGCCGAGCAGGACAAGAAGCGCAAGGAAGAGGTCGAGACCCTCAACCACGCTGACGGCATGATCTACGAGATCGAGAAGCAGCTGCGCGAGAACGGCGACAAGCTGTCCGAGGAGGACAAGACCACCATCCAGACCGAGATCGATGCGTTCAAGAAGGTCCGCGAGGGCAACAACGCTGATGAGATCAAGGCTGCCATGGAAACCTTCACCCAGAAGGTCTACGCCATCTTTGGCAAGCTGTACCAGCAGCAGGCTCCCGAAGGCGCCGCTCCCGACATGGGCGCTCAGCCCAATGCTGACGGCACCTACGAGGCCGACGGCGACATTCACTGATAAGTAACACGCGGTAGTACCCTGGCCGGAGGCGCGCGACTCAATCGCGAAATGCCCGCGGGGGCTGCCCCGCATCCGGGAGTGCCAGGACCGGCGCTCCCGGGTTTTCAGGGTTAAGGAATCACTTTCGTTTTCCTTTCGATTAACACGCGGTAGCACTCTGACCGATGGCGCGCAATTGAATCGCGAGCCGGGTGCAGGGCCTGCCCTGCGAGGTGACAAACATTGGCCAACAAACGCGATTACTATGAGGTGTTGGGCATCGACAAGAATGCCACGGACGCGGATATCAAGCGCGCCTTCCGCCGCAAAGCGAAGGAGTGCCATCCCGACCTGCACCCCAACGATAAGGAAGCCGAGGCCCGGTTCAAGGAGCTGAATGAGGCCAACGAGGTGCTGTCCGACCCGGACAAGCGTGCCCGGTATGACCAGTTCGGCTTTGAGGATCCCATGGCAGGCATGGGCGGCGGAGGAAATCCCTTTGGCGGGATGGACTTCGGCGGCATGGGCGACCTGGGCGATATCTTCAATATGTTCGGCATGGGCGGCATGGGCAGCCAGCAGCGCCGCAATGCCCCCCGTCAGGGCAATGATGTGCGCTATGACCTGCGCCTCTCCTTTGAGGAGGCTGCCAAGGGCTGCACCAAGTCTGTTGAGTTCTACCGCAACGAGCATTGCACCACCTGTAAGGGCAGCGGCGCAAAGCCCGGCACGCAGCCCCAGACCTGTACGATGTGTAAGGGCGCCGGTCAGATCCGTCAGTCCGGCGGCTGGATTTCCACCGTGCGCACCTGTCCCGGCTGCGGCGGCGCAGGCAAGGTCATCAAGGACAAGTGCCCTGGCTGCGGCGGTACCGGCAGGACGCGCGTCAAGCGTACACTGGATCTCAAGGTGCCGGCCGGCGTCGATGATTCCATCATCCTGACCAAGCGTGGCGAGGGAGAACCCGGTATCAACGGCGGCCCTGCGGGTGACCTGAACATCCGCATTGTGGTGCGTTCTCACAAGCTGTTCCGCCGCGAAGGGACCAATATCCGGCTGGATATGCCTGTCTCCTTCACCCAGGCGGCTCTGGGTGCAGAGATCGAAGTACCCACCCTGGACGGCAAGGTCAAGTACCAGATCCCTGAGGGAACCCAGACGGATACCGAGTTCCGCATCCGCGGACAGGGCATCCAGCAGCTGGGCGGCAGCCAGAAGGGCGATCTGATTTTCCGGGTGCGGGTGGAGATCCCCAAGCGCCTGACTGACAAGCAGCGTGAGCTCCTGCGCCAGTTCGACGAGAACTCCACCGGCAAGGAGTACGAGCAGAAGAAGTCCTTCCTGGACAAGGTGAAGGATCTGTTCAACTGAATCTGAAGGACTCCCCTGGATAGGGGAGTTTTTTTGTCGCAGAAAAAACGGCTTGACGTGGGTGAAAAAAAGTCTAAATATACCAAAAGGTGATTCCGATGCAGTACCTGGACGGTTTGGTAGCGGCTTGATAGGTGTTTCGGGGAGGGTTTCATGATGAAAAAGTTGATTGCGTCATTCTTGATTCTCGCAATGCTTCTTTCAGTTTGTGCGACAGTATATGCGCGCGAGGAGAACTCGGTTGTGCATTTGGCCCCTGTGGAATTGACTGCAAATGATGTCGGTTGAGCAAGGGCAAGTGTAATTATGAGGAAGAAGTACTTGTAAACTGTCCCGGTATGCATGAGGAGATTCTTGATCCGCAGTTGATCGTGGTTTCGCCTGAAACTGAATAAGGATTCATGATGGCGGCTTTTCCAACGGGGAGAGCTGCCCTTTTTGTCCTTCTTGTGCACTATTTGCCAGCAGGCTTGCACAATCCCGGTTTTTCCGCTATAATGTAAGCGAATTCCGCATGCTGGAGGTGCTGACGATGAGATCCCTGGAGGAAAGCCGGGCTGTGATTGACGCGGTGGACCGGGAAATCGTCCGCCTGTTTGAAAAGCGCATGACGATCGCCCGGGATGTGGCGGCGTACAAGATCGGGAATGGAATGCCGGTACTGGATCGTTCCCGCGAGGCACAGGTACTGGAATCCCGTGCGGCCATGCTCGATGATCCGTATTGGGCTGAGAGCGTCCGCACGCTGTATGAGGCTGTGATGGCCATCAGCCGCGCTGAGCAGGAGAAACTTCTGAAGGCGGCAACTGTGGCAGGGGAGGGACAGCTGTAATGGATCGGCATATATTCGTCATCGGTATGCCGGGCTGCGGCAAGTCCAGCCTGAGTAAGAAGGTAGCCTCCAACATGGGGCTGAACTATGTGGACACCGATCAGCGCATTGAGCAGGCCTTTGGCTGCCCCACGGCGCAGATTTTCGAGCGATATGGCGAGCAGGCTTTCCGCAATGCGGAGACCAATGTACTCATCCAGCTGACGCGGGAGCCGGGCAGCCTGGTTTCCACCGGCGGCGGCATGGTGCTCCGGGAGAACAACCGGGAAATCATGCGCAACCACGGCATCATCGTACTGATCGACCGCCCCCTGGAAGAGATCATGGGGGACATTAAGCTCAACCGCCGGCCGCTTCTGGCCCAGAAGGGCCTGCCCGAGGTGGAACGGCTGTATTATGAGCGCATTGATACCTATCGCAGCATCGCGGATGCGGTGCTGGACAACGGTCACGGCTACTATGCCGGCGTCAACGGCATGGAAAAGCTTATCCGCACGTTGTTCAACATTCCCACAAACCTTGATGCACGCAGGTAAACCAATGGAGGAGCTATGAAAAGCATCATCGTGTATTTTTCCCGTACAGGCAAGACTGCGCAGGTTGCGCGCTCCTGGTCCCACCGGATCGGCGCTTCCCGCCTGGAGATCATCCCCATGGCGTGGCGCGGCACCTTCAGGGAAGTGCTGCATTATGTCTGCGCGACCCTGACCCGCAAGGACATGGAGATCGACCTGTACAAGGTGGATTTCGAAAAGTATGACCGCATCGTGCTGATGGTGCCCGTCATCTGCGGCATGATGAGCGCGCCCATGCGCACCTTCGCCCGTCAGGAGGCGGGGAAGCTGCACAATGTGGAGTACGTCATCATCCACAAGGGCATCAAGATGCGTCACAA
The DNA here is from genome assembly GCA_017513475.1 of Clostridia bacterium. Lineage (GTDB taxonomy): Bacteria > Bacillota > Clostridia > Christensenellales > Aristaeellaceae > UBA11524. The sequence goes on along the minus strand of JAFXFR010000114.1, from coordinate 5,500 downwards.
GTCCCTGATCGCCTGGCTGGATAAGACTCTGGGCGAGAAGCATGTGGCGGCGTCCTCCATCTGGGCCGGATGGGGCAAGGAGTACAAGCCTGCCCGCATCGATGGCGAAAGCATTCTCAAATAAACAAGGCGCTGACTCTGAAGACGGGTCAGCGCATTCCCTTTACAAGGAGGCCAACCACATGGACTACCAGTTCGACCTCGTGGGTAAGATCGGCTCCATGGCCCTCATCCGCCGCGAGGACAATGATATTGATTACAACATCTTCTCCCGCCTGGGCGCGGAGCTCAAGCCCGGCATGATCTGGGTCACCTCCGGCGCGGCGGAGATCGGCCGGCTGGACTACATCAAGCGTGCGGGCCATGAGCTGACCGGCGCGGCAGACGAGATCAAGGCGGATTACGCTGCCCAGGGTCAGTCCATTCTCATGCAGAACTACCGCCAGTTCATCCCGCACACCGTGGGCGTGCGCCAGCTGCTGGTGGAACATACCCACTTCAACGACGCGGAGAAACGGGAATACATCCGTAAGCTGCTCATCCGCGCGGCGAAGCAGGGCACGGTGCCGATCGTCAACTACAACGACCCGGTATCCGACGAGGAAATCCGCAAGATGGAGCTGGCTGTGCGCCGCGAGCACGGCGAGGACGTGGTGGAGTGCGTCGATAACGACGAGACCGCTGCCGTCATCGCCGGCCTGGTGAAGGCCCGCAAGCTGGTGCTGATGACCTCCACCGAGGGCATCTACCGCGACCCGACAGATCCCGCCACCCTTGTGCGCGACGTGACGGCGAAGACCCCCGAGGCGCTGACTGCCGCCGTCCGCAAGCTGCAGGAGGGCTGCGTAGGCGCTTCCCGCGCGGGCGCAAACGGTGCGAAGGCCAAGCTGGAGTTCGCGCTCAAGTCTGCTTTGCAGGGAACGACTGTGGTGATCGGCCATGCCCGCCATCACCTCAGCGACCTCACCGAGGGCCGCGTCCCCTGCACCCGTATTGGTTTGGAGGGTCATTGACCCTTTTCTCGCGATGAAGTTGGCTTATCCTTTTGAATACTACCGCGTGCAGCAAAGAGGAAATCGTCGATGACGCTGAATGATTCCATCCGTTTTTTCACCGAGGAAAGCCACATCATGCCCGGCCTGTCCGTGGCCTGCGGCACGACGGAGAAGGTACTCACGGCCCATGGCGGCCTTGCGGACGAGGACGCCGGATCGCCCCTCACGGCGGATTCCATCTTCGACCTGGCCAGCCTGACCAAGCTGTTTACGGCGCTGCTGGTGATGCGCCTGCGCGAAGAGGGCCGCCTGGATCTGGCCAAGCCTGTCACGGCCTATGCGCCGCAGTTTGCGCATCTGTCCGGCGTGACGGTGGATCAGGTGCTGGGGTTTGAGATCGCGCTGACCACCACCGACCGTGTGGACGCGCAAACAACGCCCGAAGCGGGCCGAGCATTGCTGCTGGACATCCGCCCGGGCGAGGTGACTGGCCGTGCATATTCGGATATGCACGCGATGGTGCTCAAACACGTCATCGAGGGCGCGGCGCAGGAGGACTATGCGTCCCAACTGCGTAGGCTGATTCTGCAGCCGCTGGGCATGGGCAATACCTACCTGATCGTCCCGGAGGACAAGCGCAGTCTGTGCGTATCCTGCAACAACGAGCACCGCATCGAGCGGGGAAGGTACATCCTCCGCAGCGGAATCACGCCCGGCACGCCCCACGACCCCAAAGCGCGGGTGCTCTACCCGGAGCCCTGCGGGCATGCGGGCCTGTTCTCCACCCGGGGCGACATGGTAAAGCTCTGCCAGGGGATGCTGCGCGGCGATGTGATCAGCCGCGACGGCCTGCTCTTCATGAGCCGCAACCGCACCGGGCACCTCCGCCCGGACGGCACCTACCAGCAGTACCTGGGCGCACAGTGCTACGTCAAGCACCCCGTGCAGCGCCACAGCGAAGTCCCCGTCTACGAGAGCGACAAAGCCATCAGCCTCTCGGGATTCACCGGGCATCATCTGTCGGTGGATGTGGAAACCGGCGTGTTCGCGCTGTTCCTGGGCAACCGGGTGCAAAATCGCCTGACCGTCCTCGTGCCGGAAGCGGGTAAGTCCATCACCGATTACGGCCTAAAATCCGACGGAACAGGCTCGCTCGTCTGCCCGAATGGGGCTCGGATTTACTCGTCCGTGAACTACGTGTATCAGAAAGACGCCCATTTCCACCAAGCAGTGGCGGAGGCGCTTGCCTCTTTTCACGCGATTTAGTAGACTGATATATCATACTGTCAACGCGTGCTGCTTGGGTGCTTTCTTGATGTTGGCTTTCCGCGCTCGCAATCGCGCGGGCTGCAAAGTGGGCTTCTGGCGGGGTCTTCCGCTGCAAACGACGGCGAACACCTCGCATTCGTGATGTCCGCGATGGTTTCCGCGGCCTCCACGTCCATGGCGCGGGGGGCTGCGCCGGTCATTTCGGTGGCGCTGACCAGGTTGTTTTCATCAAAAATATCGCGCTTTTCTTCCATGCTTATCGCTCCTTTCGGACGTAGCTTCGGCGGAAAAGCGCGGTTTTATGTTGCCTTGTTTTTCACTTGCAATCCTTCTCCGGATATGCTATACTGAGATAGTCAAAGATAGTCAGACAAGGAGGCTGTACAGATGCGACTCAGCGATTCCATCGAGAGCTTCATCAAAACCCTCATGACCCAGGAGGAACCGGAGGTCGAACTCAAGCGCAACGAGCTGGCCGAGTATTTCGGCTGCGCACCCAGCCAGATCAACTATGTGCTGGCGACCCGCTTTTCTCCCGATCATGGATATATTATCGAATCCAGGCGCGGCGGCGGGGGATATATCCGCATCGTCCGCGTGGTGCAGACCGGCGCGCAGAGGCTGATGTACCTGACCAACGAGCGCATCGGCGACGCGATCTCCGAGGCGGAGGCGGTGCGGCTCATCCATCAGCTGGTGGAGCAGGGCTTGGTCAGCCTCGCGGAAGGGGAGATCATGCGTGCGGCGGTGTCCGCACAGGCGATGAGCGTGCCGATCCCCGATGCGCTGAAAGCTGCCCTTCGTGCCCGGACGCTCAAGACCATGCTGATGACGGTTGCCCGGCAGAACCGCGAGGGAGGTGCCATCCGTGGCTGAGAATGAAAACGGCTTCGGCCTGTGCGAGGAATGCGGCGTGAACGAGGCCTGCTACACCATTTCCGTGATGATGGGCGGGCAGATCACCCAGCGGCACCTATGCGCCGATTGTATGGCCAAGATGAACATGAACCTGGCCGCCGGCAATGTCAAGCATTTGCTCAGCGCCATCATGAGTGCCATCACCGGCGGGGTGGAGGAGGCTGCTGCTGCCATCGCGGAGGAAGGCGGCGAGGCGGCAAGCATCGTCTGCGAACGCTGCGGTACCAGCCTTAGCAAGTTTACCAAGTCCGGCAAGCTGGGCTGTCCAAGCTGCTATCAGGCCTTCCGCGAGCAGCTGACGCCCATGCTGCAGCAGATCCACGGCCGCGTGCAGCATGCGGGCCGCAAACCACTTGACGATGAAGGTGCACAGCGCCGCCGCGCGGTATATGACCGCCTGTCCCGGCAGCTGGAGCAGGCAGTGGCCATGGAAGACTTCGAGACGGCGGCTGTCCTGCGGGATCAGCTCAAGCAGCTGAGCAACGCGGAAGGGGGCGAAAACCATGCGTAACGACGTGGTGCTGTCTTCTCGGGTGCGTCTGGCCCGCAATTATGAGGACATCCCCTTTGATGTGTCTGACCGCCCTGAGTTTGCGGCGGTCTGTGTGTCACGTACGGTGAATGCGCTCAAGGCCGCCGGTGTGGACAAGGGTTTTGAGTTGTTCCGGCTGAAGGAAATGTCCGACGCATCCTGCAAAGCTATGGCGGAGAGCCGCCTCATCAGCCGCGATTTGCTGAATCATGCGCAATCCGCCGCGGCGCTGATCCGCGCCCATGACGCCGTTACCGTCATGATGGGAGAGGACGATCACCTGCGTATCCAGGCCATCCGCCCGGAGATGGATCTGCTGAGCGCTGCCAGCGCCTGCTTCCGGGTGGACGACGCGCTTTCCCGCCAGGTGAACTTCGCCTTTGACGAGCAGCTGGGTTACCTTACCGCCTGTCCGACCAACACCGGCACCGGCATGCGCGCGTCCCTCCTGATGCATTTGCCTATGCTTACCAAGGCCAAAAAGATGGGCGATGTGGGCCAGTTGGTGGCGAAAGTGGGCCTGAATATCCGCGGTGTGTACGGCGAGGGAAATGAAGCGCTGGGCAACATCTACCAGATCAGCAATCAGGTGACCCTTGGCCGCACGGAACAGGAGCTGATCTCCACCGTGACCGCGCTGGGCAACCAGCTCTGCGATATGGAGAACGCTCTGCGCGAAAAGGCGAAGAACGAAGGGCGGATTCCCCTGGAGGACATGGTTTTTCGTGCCTGGGGCGCGCTGACGAACGCGCGGCTGATGCCGCTGAATGAGTTCTACCAGCATTGGTCGAATCTGCGGCTGGGTACGGCGATGGGGCTGCTGAAGCTGCCTCTGCCCATTGTGGACGCGATGCTGGATCATGTCCAGGAGGCACATTTGTGCGTCTGGGCAGAGGAAGCCCTGACCGGCGCCGTGCTGGAGGAAGCCCGCGCCACCCGCATCCGCGAGATGCTGGGAATGACAAAGTGATGAACCCTGTATAAAAGAAAGGATCCTGATATGCCGATTTTTGCATCCTTTTCCAAGCGGGCGCAGCTGGCGATCAAGCTGGCCCGTGATGCGGCCGCGGCGCAGAAGCAGCCCTTCGTGGGCACGATGCATCTGCTGCTGGGGCTGCTGCAGGCCGGGGGCAATTATCCCGCCTGCCTGACCGATCGCGTGACCACAGAGCTCGTGCAGCAGCAGATCGACAGCATGCCCCGGGACGTGGAGGCTGTCCAGGAAGGGACGAATCCTGCCACCCCGGGGAAGATCGCGCTGACGCCCCATGTGCGCCAGGTTTTCCAGCGGGCAGCTCAGTTTACGCCCGTTGCCGGCGCATTTGTTACTGCGGAGATGCTGATGTTTACGCTGGTGGGCGAGCATCCCTATGGCGCGTCGAAGCTGCTGCGTCAGCTGGAAGTGCCCTTTGAGCAGACGCAAAAGGAGCTGATGGGCATCATTCGCGCGGCGCGGGGCATGAACATGCCTGCCGTGAACACGGATAAGCCCGATCAGGCCGATGAACAGCCCCGGAAGCCTCAGCTGCCGCCCCAGATGCCGCCGCTTTTTCCCTTCATGCAGCGGCCTCAGCAGCCGAACCAGCCGCAACAGGGCCAGCCCCAGGAGGGCAAGGGCCGCCGTGCCCCCTCCATGTTGGAGCAGTACGGCCGTGACTTGACCGAACTGGCGGCCAAAGGCGAACTTGATCCCGTCATCGGCCGCGACAACGAAATCCAGCGGCTGACGCAGATCCTGATCCGCCGCACGAAGAACAACCCTGTCCTCATCGGCGAACCCGGCGTG
>JAFXFR010000011.1 GCA_017513475.1 Clostridia bacterium | reverse complement strand
CTGCTGACGCCGACCCGGGATTACAAGGTCGAGCTCTGCAGCGCCTACAACACCTCGGCCTACTCGGATACCTACAGCTTCTTCACCGCGCATGATTTTGCCTTTGCCGAGTATCTTCGCATGGTGCTCTCCTCCTCCGTCATCCGCACCGGCGCCGAGGCCGACCCGAATGCCAATTACATTCTCATGTCCACCTGCGCCTATGTCTTCGAGGACGCCCGCTCGGTCCTGCTGGGCAAGCTCGTCCCCCTCGCCAGCGCCGGAGGCAAAGCCATCTCCAAATGAAAAAACCCCCGTCCGGGGGTTTTTTCATTGCGGGGATTGTTTCCTCTTGGTTTCGGGCTCAGGAATCGTAGCTGTACTCGGGGAACTTGTCGATCTCGTACGGAGCCTTCAGCGTATCCTTGCGCTCCATTTTGTCGTAGTGGTTCTTCAGGAAGGGTTCTACCACGCGGAACAGCAGCTTGCCGTCAAGGTCGAAGAAGAAAACACAGAACAGGGCCGCGTTTGCCAGCAGCAGGACGCCGCAGAATTTCAGCAGAAATTTACCGAATTTGCACATATCGTTTCCTCCTCTTACCAGGTCATGGAATCGTCAAAGTCGAGCAGGGACGGGTCCAGCGGCTCTTCATGCATGACTGTGGTCATATAATCGTTGATCAGGCTGCGGATCTCGGCACGGGACACGGTGCGGCTGTCGGGCAGAGCGTGCGGGATCCAGAAGGCCTTGATGTTTCTGTCGCGGAACTCGTCCTCGAACAGGCCGTGCAGCCCCTGCACACCCTTGCACTGCAGCTGGTCGTACATGGCCACCATGTCGCAGTTGAACTTCTCCATGTACTCCCAGAGCTCGAACATGTGCTTCATGCCGCCGACGGCCATGCGGCGCATGGGTGCCCACAGATGATACTGGGCCATGTCTTCCAGTGCATGTTCATACGAGTCGGTCCGGATCTCCATGTCAAACATCAGCGAGTCCATATTGATGACGACATTCAGGCCCCAGCAGTTATAGGCCCAGGTGCACCAGTTGGAATAGTACAGCGGGGCACAGGACCAGGCGATCACGCGGTGCCGTGTCTGCGGGAAGGTGTTGATCTTTTTGCGGACGCACTTCTCCATAATCCTGCGGACCTTCCGGTCCGTAACATGCCAGATCTCCCAGTCCCCGTACTGGGTCTGATAGATGCGGTAGAGTGCCTGGGCAACCCCATTGATCGGGTAATAGCTCGTCTTGACATCCACTTCCCATTTCTCCCATTCAAAGCGCTGCAGCTCGTTCTGAAGCTCCAGTTTCCTGACCAGCCTGTCCCAGCTGAAGGGGATGCCGTACTGCTGTTCCACAAACTTCCAGAGCTCTTCGATCTCGCGGGCGCAGTACTTCTTGACCAGCGGGTCGTCAAACTGCATGGCCATCGGCAGCGAGAACAGCGGCTTGTCAAAGAACCAGTCCTGCAGCGTCGAGGTCGACACGGAAGCGTCGCAGGCCTCGTTGCAGGTGACAACCGCGGGTGCGTAATCGGGGACGTCGTCCAGCACGAAGATGCCGGCCTCGGCCTGGCACATGGGGCAGGGGTCACCCGGCAGGCCGATGGACTGCACGGCGTCGATGTAGTTGAGAACCGTATGGCTGTTGACGTGGCAGGTGACGAAGTACGGGATCATCTCCAGCGGGACATTCGTAATTTCGCCGTCCCAGGGATAGAACACGCCGCCCCAGACCGTCTCGTTGTGGGCAATCGTGTGCTTGTAGAGTTCGTTCTGCTTTCCGCCGTGCAGGCGGGTATCGGCGGCGAACATGCGCTGGAACTGGCGGATGGTCGTGCTGACCATGGCGCGGTAGTGCCAGGCGGAGGCCTTCATGGCTTCTCCGCGCATTCCTTCAGGGCCGCGGTCAAACCAGTGCAGAACCGGCAGATAGGTCTGGCCCACCCAGCGATAGCGCCAGACACCCTTGGCAAAGTTGAGCAGGCCGCCCATGACCATGACGTCTTTCACCATGAAAATATAGTTGTACAGCCAGATCATGTAGAAGTAGTACATGGTATCCTTGACACCGCGCCACTCTCTGTGCTTGTAGAGGTGAGTCTTGTCCTCATGGAGATCACCGAGACGGCGGCCGCCCTCCTCCGCGCTGTGGGGCTTGCCGTACCAGAAGTCTCGGAGTGCTTTCTTAATGTCTCTTTTCGCCATGTTACTTGCCCTCCTCCTGGATTTGCTTGATCTCAACGCTCTCCACAAAGGCCTGGAAGCGGGTGCGCAGCTGGCCGGAGGCGGAGTTGATGTATTCCTTCTCGATGGAGCAGACCGGCAGGCCGAAATCGCGCCTCAGAATGACGGTGTCGATGACGCGTTCATAGCTCCAGTACTCACAGAACTTGTTGGAGGCGATGATGACGCCGTCGGCCTTGTATTCTTTTGCCAGCTCGGCGATCCGGCGCTTTCTGGCACGCATCTCATCCTGCGGCATGAAGCGCGGACAGTTGGACGTTTCCAGGTAGTGCCTGGCGATTGCCAGCAGAGGGTCCTCACCTTCCGGAATCCGGATGATCTGGCGGCTTTCCATGGATCCGTAGCAGTAGCGGTCACAAACCACCCGGGCACCGCAGCTTTCAATCAGCTTCGTAAACTCAGGGTCGTCGTTCTCCGAACCCGCCAGCACGACCTTGCAGCGAAACTCCTTCTTCCGGTCCGGCTCACGGGTCTTCATTTCCTCCGCGGTCTCACGCAGATACGGGAGGATGAGGTACTTCGGACAGACCAGCGAGACCAGCTGAATCACGTGGAACTCGTAGCCGGTGATGGTCGGGTTGTCCAGCTTGCGGTAGTCGCCGATCTCGTTGATGAGCCGGCTGACCTCGTTCTGCTGCTCCACCGCCGCCAGAATCGCGGCGTCGGAGGTGTCGATGCCGAAGCGGGCCTTCAGCTCATCGAGCACATGCGCCCGCAGCTGATCCCGGAAGTGCTCATACGCGATCGGATTGTTCTTGAAGGGGACGTCGCTGAAGGAGCAGAAGAAATCATCGTTGTCGATAATGCGCATATCCTTCACCGAGTCAAGATGCTTCTGTTCCAGGTGCTCCTGGAAACGGCAGGTTGCCGTGCAGGTTTCTGTCGCCATCTGTGCATCAAGAAAGTTGAAGCCGCCTTCGAGCGCGCGCTCCAGCAGGCTTCTTGCATAGTGGCAGACACGAGCGGACATGTAGTAGGTTGCGATATCCGGGGACGTGCAGCGCGGTGCTCTCAGACGGACCGAAAAGCAGCCGGGCAGGTCGAGAAGCACTTCAGGCATGAAATAACAGGTATAGCCGATGGCCCTCTTTCCATCCGCTTTGGCCTTTTGGACCAGCTCGTTATTTGCTTCCTGAAGCAGGTTCTCAAAGTAGATCAGATGCTTGAGATCTCTCACAGAAAACCCTCCCAATGTTTTTTGCACCTGACGCCCTCATGGGAGCGTCGTGTCATTTCCGTACGGTAAGGCCTGCAAAAAGGCGCAGGACCCCTCCTTTCCTTTTTCATTATAACGACCTGTCAAAGCCCTGTCAATCTTGTTTTATTGAAAATATACAAAAAAAGTGTACAAGCACCGGCTTATCTTGCCATGTTGTACACTTTTCGTCATTTGTCTATATGCTTTTTTAGGAGAAAAGGATTGTTTCCGCTGTTCGGTCTGTGCCTTTCCCCGGTCAATCGCCGCTTGGCCTTTACATCTTCTCCGGTGCGGAGACCCCGATGATGCCCAGCGCGATTTCCAGCACCCGCCGCACGCTGTCGCAGAGCGCCAGTCTTGCTTCCAGCACGCCTTCCTCCGCATCCTTGATGCGGCAGACCGTGTAGAACTTGTGGAAACGGGTCGCCAGCTCCGTCACATAGCGGTTCATGCGGCTGGGGTCATAGTCGCGCGCCGCCTGCCGGATTTCTTCGGGCAGGGCGGCCAGCTGCTTGATGAGCTCCCTCTCCTCCGGGGTGGTCAGCAGCGACGCATCCGCCGCCCCGTCCTCCGGCCGGTGTCCCTGGGCGGCGAGCGCCGCAATCAGGGTGCAGATCCGCGCATGGGCATACTGCACATAATACACCGGGTTTTCGCTGTCCTGCCGCACCGCAAGGTCCAGGTCAAACTCGACCGGGGACTCGGGCCGCGAGTTGAAGAAATAGCGCGCCGCGTCAACCGGCACCTCATCCAGCAGGTCGGAGAGCGCAATCGCCTTCCCCGAGCGCTTGGACATGGTGACGGGCTCTCCGTCCCGCATCAGCTTGACCAGCTGCATCAGCACGATGTCAAGGCGGTGCTCTCCGTCCAGATCCAGCGCGTCCATCGCGCCCTTCAGCCGGGCGATGTGCCCGTGGTGATCGGCGCCCCAGATGTTGATGGCCTTGTCAAAGCCCCGAACCTCCAGCTTGTTGCGGTGGTAGGCGATGTCCGCGGCAAAATAGGTATAGAAGCCGTTGCTGCGGCGCAGCACGTCGTCCTTCAGGTCCAGCTTGGCAATGGCCTCTTCGCTTTTCCCTTCGGCCAGCATCTTGCTTCCCAGAAT
>JAFXFR010000113.1 GCA_017513475.1 Clostridia bacterium | reverse complement strand
GCTGTACTTCACCGAGCGGCCCGAGCCTCTGACCCGTGAGGAAAAGAAGGCCTGGCTGGCTACCCAGACCGGCGTGTCGGTCGGTTCCGACGCCTTCTTCCCCTTCGGTGACAACGTGGAGCGCGCCCGCAAGTCCGGCGTGTGCTACATCGCCCAGCCCGGCGGCTCCGTCCGTGACGACAACGTCATCGAGACCGCCAACAAATACGACATCGCCATGTGCTTCACCGGCGCTCGTCTGTTCCATCATTAAGTTTTTCAAAGGGTCGATGCCTGCATCGACCCTCTTCCCCTTTCTATCAGACAAAACAGAAAGAAGGAGTTCTCCATGAATTTGTTAGTTGTGGGCGGCGGCGGTCGTGAGCACGGCATCATCCAAAGCCTGAAAAAGAACCCCGACGTCACCAAAATCTACGCCCTTCCCGGCAACGGCGGCATTGCTGCCGACGCCGAGTGCGTGGCCATCGGCGCCACCGATATTGATGGCATCGTCAACTTTGCCAAAACCCACGCCATCGACTTTGCCGTGGTCGCCCCCGATGATCCCCTGGTGCTGGGCTGCGCCGACGCACTGTTGGAGCTGGGCATCCCTGTTTTCGGCCCCAAGAAGAACGCCGCCATCATCGAGGGCAGCAAGGTGTTCTCCAAGCGGCTGATGCAGAAATATAACATTCCCACCGCTGCCTATGCGGTGTTCACCGACCTGAAGGAGGCCCTGGATTATATCGAGGACGCCCCCATCCCCACCGTCATCAAGGCCGACGGTCTGGCGTTGGGCAAGGGCGTTATCATCGCCCAGACCCGCGACGAGGCCCAAAAAGCCCTGCGCTCCATGCTGGAGGACAAGGTCTTTGGCGACAGCGGCAGCCGGGTCATCATTGAGGAATTCCTCACCGGTCCCGAGGTGTCCGTCCTGTCCTTTACCGACGGCGAAACGGTGGTTCCCATGATTTCCTCCATGGACCACAAGCGTGCGCTGGACGGCGATCAGGGCCTGAACACCGGCGGCATGGGCACCATCGCCCCCAACCCCTATTACACCGAAGATGTGGCCCGCCAGTGCATGGAGACCATTTTCCTGCCCACCATCCGGGCCATGAAGGCTGAGGGCCGTCCTTTTAAGGGCTGCCTGTACTTTGGCCTGATGCTCACTCCCAACGGCCCCAAGGTCATCGAATACAACTGCCGCTTCGGCGATCCTGAGACCCAGGTGGTGCTGCCCCTGCTGGAAAGCGACCTGCTGACCGTTATGCAGGCGGTTGCCGCAGGCAAGCTCCACGAGATCGAGGTCAAATGGAAGGATGCCAGCGCCTGCTGCGTGGTCATGGCCTCCAAGGGCTATCCCACCGCTTATGAAAAGGGCTTTGAGATCACCCTGCCCCAGCTGCAGGCGGACGAGCATGTGTTCATCGCCGGCGCCAAAAAACAGGAGGGCAAGCTGGTCACCAGCGGCGGCCGTGTGCTGGGCGCCGTCACCGTCAAGCCCACCCTGAAGGAAGCCATCAACGCTTCTTACGGTCTGGTGGACCGCATTCATTTTGACAACGCATTTTACCGCCGTGACATCGGTCAGCGCGCGCTGGCCGCCAAGGAGGACAAATAAACCATGGTATATCGTATTTTTGTGGAAAAAAAGCCCGGTCTGGCTCCCGAAGCCGCCGGTATGCTGGCCGACTGCCGCACCTTTTTGGGCCTGACCGCTCTGGAAAACGTCCGGATCCTCAACCGCTATGATGTGGAAGGCATCGAGGAAGGTCTGTTCAACGCCTCCAAGACCACCATCTTCTCTGAGCCTCAGCTGGACGATATCAGCGACGAGCCTTGCTTTGCGGGCGCTGCCGCCGTCTTTGCCGTGGAGCCCCTGCCCGGTCAGTTTGACCAGCGGGCCGACTCCGCCGCCCAGTGTATCCAGCTCCAGAGCCAGGGTGACCGTCCGGTGGTCCGTTCGGCCAAGGTCTACGCCCTGTACGGCGCGCTGACCGAGGACGACATCGCCGCCGTCAAAAAGTACGTCATCAACGCTGTGGAAAGCCGCGAGGCATCGTTGGATAAGCCCGAGACCCTGGCAGTGGAATACGCCACCCCCGAAACCGTTGCCACGGTGGAAGGCTTCACCAAGCTGGACGAGGATGGCCTGAAGGCTCTGCTGGACGATCTGGGTCTGGCCATGGACGTTTATGATCTGCAGTTTTTGCAGAACTACTTCCGTGACGAAGAACAGCGGGACCCCACCATCACCGAGATCCGCATCGTGGACACCTATTGGTCTGACCACTGCCGCCATACCACCTTCTCCACCCACATCGACAACGTAAAGATAGACGATCACGCCGTCCAGAAGGCCTATGACCGCTATCTGGCCGCCCGCGTGGAGGTTTATGGCGAGGAGAAGGCCGCCAAGCGTCCCCAGACCCTGATGGACATCGCCACCATCGGCGCCAAGACCCTGAAAAAGCGCGGCCTGCTGCCTGAGCTGGACGAGAGCGAAGAGATCAACGCCTGCTCCATCCACGTCAATGCCACCGTCAACGGCGAGGAGCAGGATTGGCTGCTGATGTTCAAGAACGAGACCCACAACCATCCCACCGAGATCGAGCCCTTTGGCGGCGCCGCCACCTGTATCGGCGGCTGTATCCGCGATCCTCTGTCCGGCCGCGCCTATGTCCACCAGGCCATGCGCGTCACCGGCGGCGGCGATCCCAGAAAGGCCCTGAACGAGACCCTGTCCGGCAAGCTGCCCCAGCGCAAGCTGGCTACCACCGCTGCTGCCGGTTATTCCTCTTACGGCAACCAGATC
>JAFXFR010000010.1 GCA_017513475.1 Clostridia bacterium | reverse complement strand
CCCACTGTACATCCACCAGCGTGCAGCGCAGGTAGCGGTTGCGTTCCACCTTGCGCATCACAGCTTCATCGTCGATGGTCATGGAGCTCTGCCCTATTTCCAGTCCGGACAGACGGATGATCTCCTCCGTCGGAATGGTGGTATTGCCCACCACGGTGATGGTACGCACCTGGAACAGCGCGCTGTACAGGATCACGGCGATCACCAGAACCACCGCCATCACCAGCAGAACACGCTTGACAGCCCCCGATCCGAGGAACTTCTTTACCTTCTGAAGCCTGGTCTCGTTATCAAAGTAGAGCAGACGATCCGTGTCCATCACATCGGGGTGATTCCAGTAGTTGGCGTCCTTTGGAACGTCCCTGCCGGTCTGGGGCTCGTCGATCACCCGATTCCAGAAGGGTTCATCACGGCTGTAGAGATTATCCGAGCGGTTTTCCCGCAGTTCCGGAGCCTGTTCGGGCTCCTCAAAAGGGGAATCCGGCGGCGTCTGATTCCGCACCGGCGGCTGACCGCCGGTATTCCATCCGCGTCCGTCCATGGGGCACTCCCTTCCGCTGCACAGCCGGAGGATCTTCCTCCGGCCCCGCAGCTTTTCTCTTATGCTGTGGTATGTCTTCGCGTCACATCTGCCCCCAAACGGCACAGCTGACACTCAAAATGCTCATATCCCCGGTCGATCAATTCTGCATACTCCACGATCGTTTCACCCTGAGCTGCAAGTCCGGCCAAGGTCAGCGCCGCGCCGCCGCGAAGATCGCGGGCCGTCACATGCGCGCCGGTCAGGCCCTCCACGCCGCGGACGATCGCCGTGCGCCCGGAGCAGATGATCCTGGCGCCCATGCGATTCAAGTCGCCCGCGTGGGTAAACCTGTTTTCAAATACATTCTCCACGATCACGCCAGTTCCTTCCGCCACGGACAGCAGTGCCAACATCTGTGCCTGCATATCTGTCGGGAAACCTGGGTGGGGCTGGGTCTGAAGGATGGGAAAAGCCGTCAGTCGAGCCGGTGCATCAAGGCGGATGGAATCCCCTTCCTCACGGATACGGCACCCCATTTCACGCAGCTTGGCGATGACAGCGTGCATATCCTCCGCCGGAGCGTTGGTCAGCTCGACCCTTCCACCGGTGATGGCCCCTGCGCACAAAAGCGTGCCTGCCACAATTCGGTCCGGCATGGGGGCATATTCTGCGCCATGAAGGCGCTTGACGCCCTCTACCTGGATGGTCGCGCTGCCCGCTCCGCGGATACAGCCGCCCATCGCCGCAAGGAAACGGCACAGATCGACAATCTCCGGCTCACGGGCGGCGTTGTGGATGGTGGTCGTGCCGTCAAGACAGGCTGCCGCCATGATCACGTTCTCCGTCGCGCCGACGGAGGGGTAATCCAGATGGACCTCCCCGGCGTGCATATTGGCGCCGTCGCAGTGGATGACGCCGCCTTCCTCCCGCACGTCCACGCCCAGAGCACGAAGGCCGGACAGATGCAGATCAATGGGGCGCAGGCCGATCTCGCAGCCGCCGGGATATGTAACCGTCGCCCTGCGGAAGCGCGACAGGATCGGCCCCAGCAGGAAGATCGACGAGCGGATCTGCTTGGAGAGTGCATCGGGCATCTCGCTGGAGCACATGCTGTGGCCTGACAGGGTCAGCTCATGGCCCTGCCAATGGGTCTGGCAGCCCAGCATGTCAAGGATATCCGCCATCCGGCGTACATCGAGGATGTCCGGCACGTCGCGCAGATGCACCGTGTCCTCCGTCAGCACGCTGGCCGCCAGGATGGGCAGGGCGGCATTCTTCGCGCCGTCCACCCGCAATGAGCCTTCCAGCCGCTTTCCGCCGTGAATCACCAACGATTCCATACGCTCCACCTCCATCGGGATGGTACAGCGTATGAAATTCATGGAAATCTGTTCCTGATGATATAACGATCAACAGTCCATTTTTCCTGCCGTTCTGGAAATATTCATCAAAATTCCCATGGCGGCCATGGTGATGGACACGCTGGTGCCGCCGGCTGAAAAGAAAGGCAGCGGCAACCCGGTGGTCGGGAGGAGGCCCACCACCACGCCCATATTCAGGAAAGCCTGCACGGTGATGGAGGAGGTGATCCCCGCCGCCAGCAGCGCACCGAACTTATCCCGGCAGGCGATGGCGACCCGGTATCCCGCGATCATCAGCGCCACAAAGAGCGCAATGACAACGATGCACCCCAGCAAGCCAAAATCCTCGCCGACAATGGCGAAGATGAAGTCGCTCTCCGGGTACGGGAGGTAGGCATACTTCTGCCTTCCCTGCCCCAGCCCCATGCCGAACACGCCGCCGGAGCCAAAGGCGATCAGCGACTGGGAGAGCTGGTAGCCCTCGTCATGCATCATCGCAAAGGGATTGCGGAAGGACAGCAGCCTTCGCCTGCGGTAGGGCTCCGACCAGGCGTAGTACGCGCCCACGGCCAGTCCGCCCGCCACCATCAGCAGCGTGTGCCGCCACTTCGCCCCGGCCATGATGATCAGGATCAGGCTGACGATCATGATGGAGCCCGCGGTGGACAGGTTCGGCTGCTCCAGAATGAGCAGGAAGGTCACGCCCGGCATGATCAGCACCGGCACGATGCCCGTCCACAGCCGCTTGATGCGCGGCCCGGTATAGCTGAGCACCGTCGCCATATACAGGACGATGGCAAACTTCGCCAGCTCCGAGGGCTGAAAGGACAATCCGCCCAGGCTCAGCCATCGCCGCGACCCGTTGATGTACACGCCGATGCCCGGGATGATGACCAGGATCAGCAGCACTGCCGAAACAGCCAGCCCTGTCGCCACCACCCAGTTCTGCCGCCAGAAGCGGTACGGGATGCGGCTGGTGACCATGCAGGCGGCCGTCCCCAGGGCAATGCCCATCAGCTGCTTGATGACTTCGCTGAAGGGGTTTTCCGTCGCGGCGAAATAAGTGGCTGAAAACAGAACCAGCAACCCCGCGGACAGCAGCATCACCATGATGATGACAAGGCTGCTGTCCACAGGATTGCGTCTGCGCGTGAGTACCTTGATGAGCCTCTTTGGTGCGCTTTCCCTTTGCAGCATGGCTGCTCCTTTCACGGATCGCGCACGGACTTCGTCCGGTTAATTCAATTCATTGACAAGCTCTTTGAAAATCCTGCCGCGGGCCTCATAGTCCGGGAACATGTCAAAGGAGGCGCACGCCGGGCTGAGCAGCACGTTCCAGCCCTCTGCACTCAGGGCGCGGCACTGGTCGATGGCATCCTTCAGGGTCGCGGCGCGGTGCAGGCTGACATAGCCGTTCTCCCGGCACTGGCGCTCGATCTGATCCGCCGTCACACCGATCAGCACCGCCTCGCGGATGAATTCGCTGGCAAGCATTTCTTTCACCATGGGAGTGAAGTCGCAATGCTTGTCGTAGCCGCCCAGGATGATCGATGTGGGACGATTCATGGTCTGGATGGCCTTGATGGTGGAGTCCACATTGGTGCCCTTGGAGTCGTTGATGTACCGCACGCCCTCCAGCTCGCGGACAAACTCGATGCGGTGCTCCACGCCGGTGAAGGTGCGGAAGGTGTGGGCAATGACGTTCGCATCCACGCCGCAGGCCGTCGCCATGCAGGCCGCCGCGAGGGCGTTTTCGAGGTTGTGAGGGCCGGGGATGTACAGCTCGTCCGCCGGGCAGACAGCGGTTTCAACGCCATTCCAGCGGGTCATGATGACGCCATCGCGCACGAAGGCGCCGTTCTCAACCTCGGCCTTGCGGGAGAAGAGCATCACCTGCGCCTTCACCTGCGGGATGTAGGTCACGAGGGCCGGGTCATCCGCGTTGAAGACGGCCACATCCGTCGCCGTCATGTTCTGGAACATGCGCATTTTGGTTTGCGCGTAGCATTCCATGGTGCCGTGGCGGTTGAGGTGATCCTCGGTGATGTTCAGCAGCGCGCCGCAGCGGGGGTGGAAGGTCTCCGCCGTCTCCATCTGGAAGGAGCTGACCTCGCAGACGAACATATCACTGTCCGCGCTGTCAAAGCCCGCCGCAGAGTAGGGATAGCCGATGTTGCCCACCACATGGGTGGTGCGGCCCGCGTTGCGGAAGATCTCGCCCAGCAGGCTGACGGTGGTGGTCTTGCCGTTGGTGCCGGTGATGGCCACCATTTCGCCGGAGGACAGCTGGTATGCCATCTCCAGCTCGCCGGTGACGTAAATGCCCATTTCCTTCGCCTTGACGACGAAGCCGGCGGTGTCCGGGATGCCGGGGCTGATGATCATCGCGTCGATGCCGGCGAGGCACTCCCCTGCCGGGCAGCCGAGGGCGTATTCGATGTCCAGGTCGTTCAGGGGCAGCAGCGCGTCGCCGAGCTGCTCGGCAGTCTTGTTGTCGTTGATGACGACCTTCGCGCCGGCCTTGTGGAGCAGCTTTGCCGCCGCCACGCCGCTGCGGGCCATGCCCACAACGAGGACGCGCTTGCCGGAGTAACGTTCCATGTTACGCATAAGTATCTCCTCAGATTACAGGATCACCGACACCACCGCAATCGCGCTCAGCACCAACGTCACGATGGCATACATCAGCACAATCTGCGTCTCCTTCATGCCGCACATTTCAAAATGATGATGAATGGGCGACATCTTGAACAGGCGCTTTGGTGTACCGGTCAGCTTGCGGGTCAGCTTGTAGTAGTAGCGCTGCAGAATGACGCTCGCGCTGGACATGACCATCGTGAAGCCAATCAGCAGCAGCAGGAAGGGCTGACGCAGCAGCATCGCCATACCGACCACCGCGCCGCCGATGAACATGGAGCCGGTATCGCCCATGAAGACCGTCGCCGGGTAGTGGTTGAAGCGCAGGAAGCCGATGCACGCGCCGCACAGGGCCAGGGCGAAGACGGCGAATGTCATATATTTTGCCATCATCGAATCCCCAATGCCGCTGGAAGTAAAGAATCTTCCCGCAACGATCAGCGCAATCGCTGCCCAGCCGATGGAGCCCACCGCCGTCACGGAGGACAGGATGCCGTCCAGGCCGTCCTGCAGGTTGGCGGAGTTCACCATGAACAGCACCGTCAGCGCCAGCAGCGGGATGTAGAAGATGCCCAGATCCCACTCGATGTTGACGAAGGGCACGATCACCTTGCTGCCCACCTCCGGGTGGAAGTAGCAGTAGCAGGCAAAGCCCACGCACACCACGGCCTGGCCGATGATCTTCTGCCAGGGGGTCAGGCCCTCGTGGCGCTTCTTGACCATCTTGATCCAGTCATCGCCAAAGCCCACCGCCATGGAGCCCAGCGCCACAAACAGCAGCGCCAGCATGTGATCCCATGCGCCAAGGGTCACGCCGCACACCACAAAGGCCACCACGCAGCCCAGTGCGATGCACAGACCGCCCATGATGGGGGTGCCCTGCTTCTTCATATGGGACTGGGGGCCCAGCTCATACATGGTCTGGCCCAGCTTCAGTTTGCGCAGCCAGGCGATGAGCTTCGGGCCGGTCAGCAGCACGATGGCCGCGGAAAGGATCAATGCAAGAATCATCCTTAGCATGTTCAGTACCTCGTAATGTTCAAATTAGTCGTCCATTTCGGCGAGGAGCTCAGCCACAACGACCTTCTCGTCGAAGTCGTGCTTCACGCCCTTGATCTCCTGATAGGTCTCGTGACCCTTGCCGCACAGGGCGATCACGTCGCCTTCGCGGGCGATCTCCATCGCGTGGCGGATGGCCGCGCGGCGGTTCTCAATGACGATGTACTCGCAGTCGGTCTCCTTGATGCCCTCCTCGATGGAAGCCAGGATGGTCATGGGATCCTCGTTGCGGGGATTATCGGAGGTCAGGATGCACAGGTCGGCCAGCTCGCCGCCGATGCGGCCCATGATGGGGCGCTTGCCCTTATCGCGGTCGCCGCCGCAGCCAAAGACGGCGATCAGGCGGCCCCGGGTGAATTCCCGGCAGGTACGCAGGATGTTGTCCAGCGCATCGGGCGCATGGGCATAGTCCAGGATGACGCGGTAGGGCGTGCCGGTGGGCAGCATCTCAATGCGGCCGGGGACGTTCTCGATCTTCTCCAGGCCAGCCTTGATGTCCTCGTGGGAGATGCCCAGCACCATCGCGCAGGAAGCCGCGGCAATGGCGTTGTACACGTTGAACATGCCGGTCATATGCAGGTTGATGGGCAGGGCGTGCATGCCCTGGAGCTTGAGTTCAAAGCCCACGCCGGTCTCGGTGATCTCAATGTCGCGGGCGAAGAGATCCGCCGCCGCGGCAATGCCGAAGGTCAGGTGGGGGATTTCAATGTCGCGCAGGATGTTGACGCTGGTTTCCTCATCCACGTTGAGCACGGCGTTGCGCACCATGCCGGAAGTGAAGAACTTCTTCTTGCACTCAAAGTAGCCTTCCATCGTGCCGAAGTAGTCAAGATGATCCTGGCTGAGGTTGGTGTACGCGCCGACCTCGAAGGACATACCGTCCAGGCGGAACATCTCGATGGCATGGGCGGAAACCTCCATGACCACGGCGTTCACGCCTTCGTCGACCATCGCACGCAGGTCGCGCTGCAGATCGATGGGGTCGGGCGTGGTGTAGTTGGAGGCGATGCGCTTCTCGCCGATCATGTTGCCGGTGGTACCGATCAGGCCCACCTTCATGCCCGCCGTCTCCAGGATGGACTTGATCATGTAGGTGGTGGTGGTCTTGCCCTTGGTGCCGGTCACGCCGACAAGGCGCATCTGGTCCGCCGGATGGCCGTAGAACGCCGCCGCCATGCGGGACATCGCAGCACGGACGCTGGTCACCTTCACCTGGGGGACGTCCACGTCCACAAAGTGATCCACCACCAGCGCCACGCAGCCGTTGGCGACCGCCTGTGGCGCGTAGTCGTGGGCGTCAAAGCGCGCACCGGGGATGCAGAAGAACAGGCCGTTTTGAACCTGCTCACGGCTGTTGGAGCACAGCGTTTCGATCTCGGTGACCATATTACCCCGGGTTTCCACCAGGTAAGGAACCTTTTCAAACAGGGTGCAGAGCTTCATGGTGATTCTCCTATCCACGTGATCTGTATCTGAAATTCAATCAGTGTTCTCAAAAGTAGCAGGGACGCTCGTGCCCGGGGGACTTCGTCCCGTTTCTTCGCCCCGTGAGGTTACTCAAACGTCACCAGGATGCTCGTCCCCGGGGCGACGAACTCTCCAGCCGCCGGCGTCTGACGCACGCACAGGCCCGTCCCCACCATGGAGAGCAGCAGCCCGCGCTGACGCAGCATCCGCGCGCAGTCCACATCGGAGGCCCCGATCAGATCCGGTACGCAGACCAACTCCTCAGGCGTGAGCGTTTCGCTGGAGGCTGTGTAGACCATCACATGGCCGCCCTCCTTCAGCGCCGCGCCGGGCGGCGGCAGCTGATCCAGAACAACGCTGCCGATCCCATCGTCCAGCATGTTCAGATCCATCTCTGTCAGTTTACGCCTCGCTTGGGAAATCGTCAAGCCTTTTACATCGGGAACCAAAACATCTTTCTGATTTTCCGCATATTTTTCTATGCCCAGCAGGGGCAGAACTTCCTCAAAGATCTGCCGTGCAAAGGGAGCCGCCGTGGTACCGCCGTAGTCGATGGGCACATGGGCCTCGTTGACGATCACCAGCACGCTGATCAGCGGATCATCCGCCGGCGCAAAGCCGTAGAAGGAGCCGATATGCACATTGGAGACGATCTTTCCCTCCTTGTACACCTGGGCCGTTCCTGTTTTGCCGCCGATGCGGAAGCCGTCGATGTATGCATTCTTGCCGCCGCCCTCGGAGACGACGGCTTCCAGCAATCCACGAAGGATTTCGCTCGTTTCAGGGCGGACGGGCGTTGCAACCACCGTCGGACGGAAGCGCTGAATGGTCTGGCCCATCTCATCCTGGATTTCCGATACGATATAGGGCTTCATCAGTTTACCGCCGTTGACAGCCGCGTTGCAGGCCATCACCAGCTGGATAGGAGTCACTGCCACCGACTGTCCAAAGCCGATGCGGGCCAGATCCACCCGTTTGACGTACCGGCTGCCAATGAGGATGCCTGCGCTTTCGCCGGGCAGATCAATGCCGGTGCGCTTCCCCAGTCCAAAGGCATTCAGGTACCGGTAGAATGTATCTGTGCCCATGCGCAGGGCCAGCTCCACAAACACAGGGTTGCAGGAGTTTTGCAGCCCCTCTGCCATGGATTCCGCGCCATGTGCGCGGCCCCAGCAGCGGATGGTGTCTCCGTCCACCGTCACCCTGGCGGAGCAGTAAAAACGATCCTCCGGGGTGGTGACGCCGCTGTCCAGAGCAGCGGCAGAGGTCAGTATTTTGAAGGTTGAGCCAGGCTCGTACACATCGGAGACGGCAGTGATGCGCATCAATTCCGTCAGCGCTGCAACATCCGAGCGGGGCGGTTCATTGGGATCATAATCCGGCTTGATGCACAGGGCGAGAATGGCGCCGGTGCGCACATCGGACACAATGCAGATCACCGATTCTGCGCTGTTGACCTCCAGGCATTCGCGCATCGCCTTTTCAACGATGACCTGAATGTCCGCATCGATGGTCAGAACCAGATTACTGCCCGCCTGAGCCGGGATGTACCAGCCCTCGGTGCCGGGAAGAACGCGGTTGCGAGCGTCTACCTGACGCAGATAGCTCCCTTCCCTGCCGCTGAGGACGTCGTCATAGCGGCTTTCCAGCCCGGACTGACCGGCAGAATCCACCGTGGTCAGCCCCAGCACCTGGCACAGCAGCGCACCCCGCGGATACCAGCGGCATACGTCTTCATCAAAGGCGAGGGCATGGAGGCAGGCTTCCTTCGGCGATTCGGTTCTGAGTGTACGCAGGCGATCTACCGTGGCGCGATCTACCTGGCGTTTGAGAATCACGGATCCTTTGGTGTTGTCGGAGAGCTTCTTCGCCGCAGCGTCCCGATCCAGGGGCAAAACGGTTGTCACCGCATCCAGAAAGGCTGGGATATCGGTCACCAAACGTGGATCTGCCGTGACGGTATATGCCGTTGCAGACACAGTCAGCGTACATCCATGCCTGTCCAGGATGGCGCCGCGCCGCGCAGTGACCGTACCGGCCTTCGTCCACTGGGCAACGCCCCGCTGGGTCAGCGCCTCCGCATCGCGTATTGTCAGCATGGCCAGGCGGCCGATCACCAGCAGGAACAGCCCTGCCAGCACCAGCAGCATCAGCCAGATTCTCTTGCGTACCAGCAGTTCAGGATGCATTTCCTTCCCCCTGATGCGCGAATATTCCAAACGGGGAACCGAAGGCATGACCCCTCAGTCCCCCGGCATGGGCTTTATCTATTGATTATTTTCCCCAGATGGATGCCATGGTCTGTACAGCCCCCTGATCCGCGGTTGTAATGACAGCGTCCTGGGGAGGATCCAGATAGATCACTTTCACGCCCTGGGAGTTGATCAGTCCCATGCGGACAGCTTCCTGAAGGATGTTCACATCCTCAGACTGGGCATCAATGGCAGCCTGCGTCTGGGCGCAATCCACATTCAGCTCGCCGATGCGAGCCTGCTTGGCGGTAATGGAAGTCTGGATCCGGGTCATTTCCTGCACCTGAGACCAGAGCACAGCGCCCATCAGCACCAGTACCACGGCCAGCATGCCCATCGCAGCCACAAAGGAAACGCCATACTTGTTCACCGCTGGCATCCTGGCAGTATGATCCTGCCGGACAGCCTGGTAGGAGCCGGTATGATTGCCGCCCATGTAGTTGCGGCGGCGGGAGGAAACCTCAACCGGCTGCTGATCGGCGATATCCGGGAATTCGCCCGTGAAGGAGAAGGAACGGCCGCCGGGACGGCAGGAAGACCGTGACTCCGCCTGACGGGACTTCGACACAAAGTCCGCCGGACGGGTGTGGCTGCGCATCCGATTACGCATGGGGGTCGTCATAGTCTATTCCTCCTACAGGCTGTGCATGCCATCATTCCGGGCAAGCAGCATAGATTTATTACATATTGGCCAGCACGGAATCGATGTTGGCAATGAAGTCCATCAGCTGATCCTCGCACTTGACGCGCACCGCGATGCGCAGATGGTCGCCGGCGCCCATGATATCAACGTCCTTGTCCTCCCCCAGGATGATCTGGCGGAGACGGGCGGGCAGCAGCACGCGGCCCTGGCCGTCGCACTCCTGGGCCCGGAAGGTGTAGGCGTCCAGCCACTGCAGGTACTTCTTGCGCTCGGGGTTCCCGGTCTCCTGCAGCACGCGGTCGTGGCTTTCGCGCATGCGGACATATGCCAGCTCGGGATATACAGCGATGGACTTGAAGTCGAACTCTGGGGCCACGGTGAAGGTCTTTCCCAGCATATCGCGGAAAGCCAGCGGGATGACCATACGGCCCTTGCTGTCCAGCGTGTGGGCGAAGGTACCGGTGAAGGTGCGGCTGTATTTTTCCAGCAGAGCGCGATCCGCTTCGGATACGCCCTCCATTTCGGGCATGACGGGCGCTGCTGCGTCCTGCATGCCATTGGTCAGTTCCAGATCAGACACCACATCACCCCCACTTATCTGCACAAAATAGGTTTGAAAAACCACTCGCTCTCATTTTATCCCACTTTTGCAAGGAATGCAAGGGCTGAAGAAAATGTTTTTTTGCTTCTTCAAAGCATGTGCAAACGTTGATATTTCATCATTTTGTCACATTTTCAAACATCATTTGGTGGTTGAACAGATGTTCGCCGCCATCCATGGTAGCAAAAAAACGCACCCGACCATTTGTCGGATGCGTTTTTCGTCGAATTGTGTATTTATATTTCGAAAATTTAAGTATTTTGTAAAATTTCCGTAACATTTACAGCCTCTACAGAGAGCTCTGCCAAGGCAAAATCCAGGCTGTCACAGGAAACCAGCTGATACCGCACGCCGTTCCACATTCCCGTGAAGCCCGCGCGGATGCCAGCGCCATGCAGATGCCCATACACCACCGTGTGCACCGGATACTTTTCAATCAGCCGGGTGAAGGGCGTATCCCGGTCCTGTTGGTACAGGGGCGGATAGTGGAGCATGAGCAGAATGGGGCGCTCCCCCGCAATCTTCGCCGCGGCTTGCAGCGCCAGATCCAGCCGGATCAGCTCCCGGTTGAATACCCGCTCGTCCTCCGGGGTAAGAGGATCCTCTTCCGTCGGCCAGGCCCAGCCGCGGGTGCCGGTAACGACCACGTCGCCCAGATCCACCGCATCATGCTGGATAGCCATCATGCCCTCCGGCAAAGCCTTGCGCACCTGACCGATGCCGCCCCACCAATAGTCATGGTTGCCCCTGATGAGCAGCTTCCGGCCCGGCAATTCACCGATGGCCGCCAGATCCGGCACTGCGTCCTTCAGCTGCATAGCCCAGGAGGTATCGCCGGGGATGAGCACCACGTCATCCTCCCCCACGCGGTTCCGCCAGTCCTGGCTGATGCGCTCGAAATGGCCCTCCCAATGTCCGCCAAAGACGTCCATGGGCTTTTCCTGCCCGCCGGGCAGATGCAGATCGCCAATGGCGAAAAGGCGCATGTTCTTCCCTCCCTTGCGGATCGGGACTTACATGTCGTCCTCGTCCTCGTCGTCGCCGTCCTCGGCTTCTTCCTCACGCATGCTTTCCAAAGAAGAAATCTCGCCCGCCATCTTTTCAAACTCGCCGGCAGGGATGTCGGTGTCCACCTCGGGGATCTCATCCATGGAGGAAACGTCATCCAGATCGGTCAGGGCGCGGGTGTTGACCTGCTCCTCACCATCGGCAGACTCATCGTGGCTGGCAGCTGCGGCGCTCTGGCTGCCCATCTCCTTGAGACAGAACAGGCAGATATCGCGGCCGGGCAGCACCGGATTCTCACTGCACACAGAGCACATTTCGATCTCGTCGTGCGCGTTATCGCCCTTCATCTCCCGCATGCAGACCTTGCAGTACTTCTCGCTGGGGGTAATGTAATTCAGGTCGCAGCGGGGGCATTTTTCAAAAATCATGGGGGATTCCTCCTATGTTATCCGGTTTGGCCGGTTCATCACGTTGGTATGATTTGCCTTGGTATAGGTCTGGCATTTTGCTTGACCCGATACGCCCCGATATATTACGATTAATTCGCGATTCGTAATAGATTCGTAATACATCGGAGGTGAACATCAATGTTCAAAAAGTACACTGCGCTGGCTGCAGCGATGCTGTTGGCGTCCAGCGTGCCCGCTTCTTTGGCGGAATGTGCCGCAAATCAGTCCTGCAATTCCACCTGCAGGGATGAATGCACCACTAATGCATGCTGCATTTCCACCTCATGCCGTGATTTCTCCACCTGTTGGGACTGTGTTACCACCTGCAGCGTTTTCTGCGGGGAAAATCCGTCCGCTGACCCCACTGCAATCCCACAGCAGACGCCGACCGTGCAGCCCATCCAGAGGCCGTCTGCCACGCAGGCACCCTCTACGGGGGATGATTATACTACACAGTCCGTGTCAGCGCAAGAGCTAAAGATGGTAAATTTGCTCAATTCCGACCGAAACAGCAATGGTCTTGCCGCGCTGACACTGGATGAGGAACTTTGCCGCATCGCGCGCATCAAGTCCGCCGACATGCGGGACAACCGTTACTTCGCTCATGAGTCCCCCTCCTACGGCAGGGTCGGGCAGATGCTGAAGCACTTCGGCTATCGCTATTCCGCTGCAGGCGAGAACATCGCTCACCACGCCAATGTGGACAAGGCGCAGGCGGCCTTCATGTCCTCACCTGGGCATCGCGCGAATATTCTGAACAAAGGCTGGACGAAGTTCGGTGTCGGCATCGTTCAGGACGCCAACGGCTACATTTACGCCACGCAGATCTTTGCGCGGTGATTCCCAAAGGGATGCGTCATCCGGCGCGTCCCTTTTTTCTTTGGGCAGCGCAGGCAGCATCGCCGCCTCAGGCAAGGATAGCGCGGGCGCATGAACTGCGGATGTCGTCAGCATGAACATCCCTCCTCACAGGGAGGATATGCCGCAGCAGGCAGTGGGGTGCTTACTTCTCTTCCCAGCGGATGGGCGCGCCCTCTTCCAGCTCGGCCATGGAGGGGCCTTCCGCCTCCTCCACCGGCTCGGCGAGGATCTCATCCAGCAGCTTCTGCACCTGATCGCGGCCCGTACCGTCCTCGGAGGACCAGCAGATGACCTCCCAGGGCTGCACGAACAGCGCGCGGCAGATGGGCGCCAGCTGCTTCTGGCGGGCGCCGCGGCTGATCTTATCCGCCTTGGTAGCGATCACGGTAAAGGGGATGCCCATCTGGCGCAGGAAGGTGTTCATCTGCTTGTCGTCCTCGGTGGGCTCGTGGCGGATGTCCACCAGGCAGAAGACATGGCGCAGCTCGTCGGACTGCTCAAAGTAGTCCTGCATCATCTTGCCCCAGCGGGCCTTCTCCGCCTTGTCGACGCGCGCGAAGCCATAGCCGGGCAGGTCGATCAGGTGGAAAGAACGGTTGAGCAGGAAGACGTTGATGAGCTTCGTCTTGCCGGGGGTAGCGGAGGTTTTGGCCAGCTTGTTGCGGTTGCACAGCTTGTTGATCAGGCTGCTCTTGCCCACGTTGGACTTGCCCGCCACGGCGATCTGAGGCAGGCCCTTGCCGGCGAAATTGCCATACTGGGCCATAGAGGTTACGAATTCAGCTTGCTTGATTTCCACTTGTGTAGCTCCTTTTTTATCGGGAGAGCGGTGCGCTCACCAGCGCTTCCTTCAGCACGTCCTCGATGACTTCGGCGGTCACCACGCGGAACTGGCTCAGCACGTGCGGCGGGACCTCCTCGAGGTCCTTCTCGTTCTCCTTGGGGATGATCAGCACCTTGATGCCCGCGCGGTAGGCCGCCAGGGACTTCTCCTTCAGGCCGCCGATGGGCAGCACGCGGCCGCGCAGGGTGATCTCACCCGTCATGGCGACGTCCTGACGCACGGCGATGCCCGTCATCACGGATACCAGCGCGGTGGTCATCGTCACGCCTGCGGAGGGGCCGTCCTTGGGCACCGCGCCTTCGGGGACGTGGATGTGGATGTCGCGATCCTTGTAGAAGTCATCCTGCAGGCCCAGCATCGCGCTGTGGGCACGCACCCAGGTAAAGGCAGCCTCGGCGGATTCCTTCATGACCTCGCCCAGCTTGCCGGTCAGGTGGAGACTCCCCTTGCCCGGCATGGTCAGGCACTCGACCTCCAGCATTTCACCGCCGACGGTGGTGTACGCCAGGCCGTTGACCACGCCCACGCGCGCTTCCTTTTCGGGCATTTCGCGGGTGTAACGGGCCGCGCCCAGGTACTTGCGCAGCACATCGGGGGTGACGGTGACCGCCTCCACGCCGTCGTCCAGCATGGTGACGGCGGACTTGCGCACCACCTTTGCCACGGTGCGCTCCAGCGTACGCACGCCGGCCTCGCGGGTGTAGCCCTCGATCAGCTGGCGCAGCACCTTGTCGGCCATCTTCACGGACTTCGCCAGCAGGCCGTGGGCCTCGATCTGCTTGGGCAGCAGGTGACGCTTGGCAATTTGCAGCTTCTCCTCCTCGGTGTAGGAGGGCACCTCGATGATCTCCATGCGGTCCAGCAGCGGGCCGGGAATGGTATCGACGCTGTTGGCGGTGGTGATGAACATCACGCGGCTCAGGTCAAAGGGCAGTTCAAGGTAGTGGTCGCGGAAGGCGTTGTTCTGCTCCGCATCCAGCACCTCCAGGAGGCAGGAGGCGGGATCGCCGCGATAGTCGTGGCTCATCTTGTCGATCTCGTCAAAGAGGAAGACGGGGTTCATCGTGCCCGCCTGCTTGAGGCCGGAGATGATGCGGCCCGGGATCGCGCCCAGGTACGTCCGGCGATGACCTCGAATTTCCGCTTCGTCGCGAACGCCGCCCAAAGACATCTGCACGAACTTGCGGCCCACAGCCTTGGCGATCGCGCGGACGATGGACGTCTTGCCCACGCCGGGAGGGCCCACAGAGCACAGGATTGGGCCCTTCATGTCCTGCTTCATCCGCAGGACGGCCAGGTACTCGACAATGCGCTCCTTGACCTTCTCCAGGCCGTAGTGATCCTGGGCCAGCACCTTGCGGGCGCGCTTGAGGTCAAGAGTGTCGGTGGTGGACTTGCCCCAGGGCAGGTCGAGGATCCACTCGATGTAGGTGCGGGCCATGCCGACCTCCGGGGTGCCGGGGGCCATGCGGCTCAGGCGCTCAATTTCCTTTTCGACGCGCTGGCGGGCCTCGTCATTCAGAGGCGTTTTCTCCATACGCTCGCGGAGCTCCTCCACGTCGGTGGCGTCGGAATCGCCCAGCTCAGTCTGGATGGCCTTGATCTGCTCGCGCAGGTAGTAGTCCTTCTGGTTCTTCTCGATCTGCTTCTTGATGCGGGCCTGCACCTGCTTCTCCACGCCCACCAGCTCGATCTCCCGAGCCAGGATGCCGCAAAGGGCATCCAGGCGGCGGCTCACGTCATTCTCCTCCAGGATGTGCTGACGGTCCTCGATCTTCTGCAGAACGTTGGCAGCGATAATGTCGGCGATCTGGTCAGCGCCTTCCACCTCGCGGATGGAGTTCACGATCTCAGGGCTGACCCTCTGGCTGACACGGCCGTATTCCTCAAAATATTCCTTCGTCGCGCGGACGAGGGCGGCTGTCTCCACCTCGGAGGCTGCACACTTTTCTTCCATCCGGCGGATGTCGCCGCAGAGCCAGGGCTCCTCCTGCGTAACGGTCACCAATTCAGCGCGATACTCGCCCTCCACCAGGACGCGCAGATTGTCGCCCGGCAGGTTCATCACCTGCTTGACAGTCGCCACCGTGCCGACCCGGCACAGCTCGTCCACCGCAGGATCATCGATGTCCGCATCCTTCTGGGCCACGAGAAACACCTTCTGGCTGCCCATCATGGCCTCTTCAAGCGCCGCGACGGACTTGACGCGCCCCACATCGAAGTGGAGCACCATATGCGGGAATACCATCAGCCCCCGCAGGGCAAGGACCGGCATGGACACGGTCGATTTCTTCTTTGCCATGGAACCTCCTATAAGGAACACGCATGCCGCGCGATGATTGTAACACAAATACACCGGTTTATGCAAAATCCGGCATGGCTATTATACATATTTCCGCATATTTTGCAAGGGTTTTCTACAATTATTATGCTTCAACCTGCACAGCAGTCAGAGCCCGGCCCGTTTCTCCCTGTGCAGCGGCCGGAGCAGACGGCGTCATCGGGACAGAAGCCGCTTCATCGGCGGAATCCGTCAGCAGCATCGCGCCGAGGAGCTCCGTCAGGGTGGACACACAGATCACCTCAATGCCGGAAGCATGCAACGTTTCAGCATCATTTTCCTTTGGTATGTACACCCGTGCAAGTCCTGCTGCCCTGGCAGCTGCGACCTTGTCCGGCACGCCGCCTACGGCCTTGATAGCTCCATGCACGGTGATTTCCCCCGTCACAGCGCTGCATCCGTCAACGGGACGTCCCGTCAGCGCGCTGATGGCCACCAGCGCCATCGCCGCTCCTGCCGACGGGCCATCCACCGGGATCCCGCCGGGGAAGTTGATATGCACATCCTTCTCCGTCAGGGAGAACCCCATGGCCGTCAGCACTGTGCGGACATTCTCCGCCGATCCCCTCGCAGTGGACTTACGCCGCATGCGATGTCCATCCTGACCCAGCTCTTCTTCATCAACGATGCCGGTCACATGCACCTGGCCTGTGCCCGCAATGACGATGGCTTCGATATCCATCAGCGCACCGGTCGCTCCGGTCACCGCCAGCCCATGAATGAAGCCGGGCCTGCTGGCGGTATCCGCCCTTTGGGAAGGCCTGGCTGCATAATGCCCGCTGGTGACAACCCAGCTCACATCCGCCGGGATAATGTCGGTTCGATCTTCCATCTGAGCCAGGCCGGCGCACATCTGCACGACGTTGACCGCCTCGCGCCCGCAGCCCGCATAGCGGCCAATGGTAGCTGCATCGCCCTCCGTCAGATTAAATCCCGCCCGCTGTGCTGCGCCGGCTGCAACAGACGCCACCTCCTCCTGTGTCAGCGCCCTGAAGAAGACCTCCATGCACCGGGACCGCAGCGCAGGACTGATCTCGTTCGGGCTGCGGGTGGTAGCGCCGACCAGGCGGAAATCAGCAGGCAGGCCATGTTCAAAAACATCCCGGATGTGCTTCGGCACGGCTGGATCCTCCGGGTCGTAGTAGGCGCTTTCCAGCATCACGCGGCGATCCTCCAGCACCTTCAGGAGCTTGTTCATCTGCGTGGGATGAAGCTCGCCGATCTCATCCAGGAAAAGCACGCCCCCGTGAGCTCTGGTGACGGCTCCAGGCTTGGGCTGCGGAACTCCCTGATTTCCCAGCTGTCCCGCCCCCTGATAGATCGGATCATGCACCGAGCCGATCAGGGGGTCCGCAATGGCCCGTTCATCAAATCGCATACAGGTGGCGTCCACCTCAATGAAGGGAGCGTCCCGACGAAAAGGCGTTCCGGCGGAATGCTTGGCCGCCTCCAGTACCAGGCGCGCGGCGCAGGTCTTGCCCACCCCGGGCGGGCCGTAGATCAGCACATGTTGGGGACTGGCGCCGCACAGAATGGCCTTCAGGCTGCGGATTCCGTCCTCCTGCCCCACGACATCCGCAAAAGATGCAGGCCTAACGCGTTCCGCCAGCGGCGCGGACAGCGAGATCTCCCGCATATGCCTCAGCCGCTCCATCTCCCGGGGCGACTCCCGCCGCACCGTCGGTTCCGTCTGTTTCTCCTTACGCAGCTGCCGGAAAAAGTACACGCCGATGACCACCGTCACCGCCAGCTGGATCCCCATGAGCACCATTGACAGCATGTTCTGCCTCCCTTCAAGCCATTTCACGTTGAGTATGTCCCAAGGAAAGGCGGCTCATGTAACGCCCGTAGGCTGCACTTTTTCATGTATTTTTCGGTTTTCTGCGCACCACAACATCTTGTGTTTGTCAAACAGTTGACGATCTCTCTGGCGAAAATGTATATTCCGGTTTACATCAAGCCTTATTATTACCAGTTCCCACTTTTCTACAGGATTTACCATCGTTTTCGCTCATCCGGCATATTGCCATATTCTCTATTGCATAATACAACATGTTGTGATACAATACTCCCTGGCTGGCCAATTTGGGCTCAGTCAGCTTCCCGATTATGTTGATTAGGAGGTAACAATGTACAATTTCGACCAGTGGAATGGCTTCTCCGGCTCCCTGTGGAAGGAAGAAGTGAACGTCCGCGACTTCATCCAGACAAACTACACCCCCTACAACGGCGATGAATGTTTCCTCGCCGGCCCCACCGAGGCGACCAACAAGCTTTGGAACGCCCTGCAGCAGCTGCAAAAAGAAGAACGTCAAAAGGGCGGCGTGCTGGACATGGATACACATGTTGTGTCTTCCATCACCAGCCATGGCCCCGGATATATCAGCGAGGAGCTCAAGGACCTTGAGAAGGTCGTCGGTTTGCAGACCGACAAGCCCCTCAAGCGCGCCTTCATGCCTTACGGCGGCATCAAGATGGCCGTCGAATCCTGCCGTCAGGCCGGGTATGAGCCCGATCCCATGCTG
>JAFXFR010000112.1 GCA_017513475.1 Clostridia bacterium | reverse complement strand
TGTTCGAAGGCGGCGTGGATTACTTCCGCTAATCGCGGAATCGCAAAAATCATATTGGGATTTTTGCGAGGATTTGCACTCGCTTACTGGTCGGCTGTGCGCTCGCGTAAGGTATGTTTCGCAAGCGAAACGCCCGCCCGCGCGGCAAAGCCCCGCGATACGATGACAGTCAGAGGGCCTGCGGGCCCTCCGACACCTCCCAAGGATATAGATTCAAAGGCGGGCGAAGCTCAATGGAGTGTCGCCTGCTTTTTCCGTGGTAAAACAGGCAGCGTGTGGGCATGCTGATTCCGAAAGGGGATGACAGCATGGTAGAACAGGACACGATTAAGCTCCTGCGGGAATGCGACGCAGGCGTGAAGATGGGCACCGCGTCCATCGATGATGTACTGGAGCATGTGACGAACGATGTATTCAAGAAGCGGCTGACAGTCTGCAAGCAGGAACACAACCAGCTGCAGGACGAGATTCAGAAGCTGCTGGATCGTTATCAGGACGGTGGCAAGGAGCCCAACCCCATGGCCAAGGGCATGTCCCATATGAAGACCGGCATGAAGCTGGCCATGGAGCACACCGACGCGATCATCGCCGACCTGATGACCGACGGCTGCAACATGGGCGTGAAGTCCCTGAACCGCTACCTCAACCAGTACAAGGCGGCGGATGAAGTCTCCAAGGACATCGCCAAGCGGCTGATCAACCTGGAGGAAAAGCTGGCGATCGACATCCGGCAGTACCTGTGAATGCAAAGGAGCCTGCTCCCTGAAATAGGGAACAGGCTCCTGTTTATTTCTGTTTCATGGTCTGGTCGCGGCACTTTTCCGCCATTTCCCGCGGCCACTGGGCCTCGATCTCCAGGCCGCGCTGGTCCAGGCGGCTGGCGATGTCCTCCCAAATGTCGGCGGCCTTGCCGAACTGCCCCATGTCGCCCCGGCAGAAGGCCATCGAGTACATCGCGTCCAGGAATTTGTCATCCAGCTGGACGGCGGCCTCCCAGTGAGGGAATGCCTCGTCGTAGCGCTTCAGCTCCCGGCAGGCGTCGCCGGCATAGACGTGCAGCAGCCCTTCCTCAGGGAACTGCCCCAATGCTTCTTCGCAGACCTGCAGCGTCCTTTCCGGCTGTCCGCCGGAGAACAGCGCGTGGGCAAGGTCAACCCAGGCATCTGCGCTGTCGGGATGATCGCGGACGACGGCTTCCTGCTCGGCGATGCACTCTGCTCCCTGACCGATGCGGCTGCGCAGGAGGATGCTCTGCCGACGGGTGCGGTGGTACATTTCCGCATCGGTGCAGCGGGTCATTTCCATGGCCTTGTCGTAGCTGCCGGTGGCCTTTTTGATGCAGTGGTACACCATGTATTCGTGAATGACGCCGTAGCCGCGCCAATCATCCGCCGTGGCGGTGCCTGCGCGGAAGAGCCGCTCGAATTCCTCCGCGGCGGCGAGGAAATCCTCCGGCTTGTGGCTGCGCTCGTAGATAGCCATCAGCCGCTGAGCGTTGTTGGCATATCCCTTGGGGGCCGGCTTGAACAGGTCGTCCACCAGAACACCGTAGAGCTTGGCGATTTCCGGCAGCAGCATGACATCGGGAAGGGTGGCGCTGGTTTCCCAACGGCTGACCGATTGAGCGCTCACGCCAAGCTTTGCAGCGGCCTGTTCCTGGGTGTACGGTTTGTCGAGGCGCAATTTGCGCAAATTGGAGGCAAGGTGGTTCATCATATCGCTCCTTTGCATTGGTGTGATGCATCATCGTCAGTATAGCGCGCAGGAGCGGGAAAGTCCAGCGCATGGTTTGCGTGAGAGCTCTTGGAAAGCAAGAGTGCTCGCGAACTGAAACCGATGATCACAAATTGAAAAAGAGATGAAGTCGCCCCTTGCAATTCCAGTCAATATCAGGTATAATAAAAATGCTGTCCTCATGGCAGTATATATCACTCATGCATACGACTGTTTGACATAAGGAGTCCACATGCCTTACATTGCTACCACAACCAACATTCCCGTTTCCGGCCGCCGCAAGGAAGCCATCAAGGAGCGCATGGGCAAGGCCATCGAGCTGATCCCCGGTAAGACCGAGAGCTGGCTGATGCTGTCCTTCCGCGACAATGTCCACATGTACTTCAAGGGCGAGGATGATCCCTGCGCCATCATGCAGGTGAAGCTCTTCGGTACCGCTGATGAAGAAGCGTACGCCAACCTCACTGAGGCCCTGACCGATATCATCCGCGAAGAGCTGGACATTGATCCCGACCGGATTTACGTCGCCTACGAGGAGATCAACACCTGGGGCTGGAACGGCGGGAATCTTTGATGCGTTTCGTGCGCCTGCCGCGCATAGCATGCCTCTGATTCCCAATGACAAAATACCTTCCTTGAAGGAAGGTATTTTTATTTATAAAAAGTTTTTCGTAAAATTCATAAATTGGTATTCATCTTGACGGGGAAATGTAGTATAATGGACGGGAAGAAACCGGGTAGGGGAAAGTCTGCCCGTTTGAAAGCGGAATCGAGGAGGTGACGGAAGTGGCAGAAATGTGGAGTACCCTTGAACTGTACCTGTGGAACGTGCTGCACCGTCCCGGCATTGCGGATATCGCGGATATCCTGGTGGTGGCAGCCATCATCTATAAGCTGATCATGCTTACCCGCGAAACCCGCGGCAGCGCCGTGCTCAAGGGCCTGATGCTCCTGCTGGTGCTGGTGGGCATTTCCAACCTGGTTGGATTGACCGCCCTGAACTGGCTGCTGACAGCCGTCATCAACAACGGTCCCATCGTGCTGGTGATCCTTTTCCAGCCGGAGATCCGCAAGGCGCTGGAGCAGATCGGCCGCGGTGCACGCATCGATGTACGCAGGGATGATAACCAGGCGGATGCGGACAAGCTGATCGATGAGATCATCCGCTGCCTGATGAACCTCAGCCGCCGCCGCGTTGGTGCGCTGATTGTTTTTGAAGGCAAGACCGGCCTGAAGGACATCATCGAAAACGGCATTCCGCTGGATTCTCAGATTTCTGCGGGCCTGCTGGAAAACATCTTCGAGCCCAACACCCCCCTGCATGACGGCGCGGTAGTCATCCGCGATAATCGGATCATGTCCGCCGCATCCTTCCTGTCCCTGACGGACGCCTCCATCAGCCATGATCTGGGCACCCGTCACCGTGCGGCTCTGGGCGTGAGCGAGACCACGGATGCGACGGTCCTCATCGTTTCCGAGGAAACCGGCATCATTTCCATGGCGCGGGGCGGCAAGCTCATGCGCCATCTGGATCAGAAGACGCTGCGCACCATCCTGGAAGGGATGTACAAGCGTCAGCCCAAGGGCATTGGCAAGCTGCTCAAGCGCGGCAGGAAGGAGGACGCAAAGTGATGCAGAATCCATCCAATCAGAATCAGCCCCGGGAAAAGAAGGAGTCTGCCCGCCGCAATGCGGTATGGGCGAAAATCAAATCCCTGCTTTTTGACAATCTTGGTATCAAGCTGCTGTCACTGTTTATTGCAGTGGCGCTGTGGGCGGGCCTGATCACTCAGGATCCCACACTGACCCGTGAGAAGCAGTTTGACAATGTGGACGTCAATGTCATTGGTGCGGATACCCTGCGCCGCAACGGCTTCATCGTCCTGGAGGACATGGATGTTGTGATGGGGGACGTGTCTGTGCGGACTGAAGTCCCCCAGGCACAGTACACCACGGTGCAGGCCAGCAATTATTCCATCCGCATTGATCTGAGCCGTATCCGCAGTGCGGGCGTGCAGGAGGTCAAAATCCTGTCCACCAACTCTGCCACCTACGGTACGGTGACGGAGATCAGCCCTGCTGCAGTCACCCTGACGGTGGATGAATATGTGACCCGTTACCGCATTCCTGTGACGGTGGTTCCCCAGGGCGAGCCCCCCGAGGGCTTCTACGCTTCCCAGCCTTCCACGGATCCGCCGATGATCGCTGTCAGCGGCCCCCGTACGCTGGTAGAGGGCATCGTCTGTGCCCAGGTTGCAGTGGATCAATCCGCCCTTCCGGCAAGGGAAGGCGTGGTGCGCCAGGCGCTTGCCTTTGTCCTGGTGGATGAAAATGGTGCTGCCATCCAAAGCGATATGCTCCAGGTCACCAGCGAGGGCGTGCTGCTGGACTCCATTATTGTGGAGCAGCAAATGTACACCACCCGCACGGTGGAGATGTCCGAGCTTGGTCTGGTCGTGGGCGTCCCCGCGGACGGTTACGAAATCAAGGGGATCTACATCACCCCGGCGACTGTGACCATTGCGGGCCGCGAAGCTGCCATCCGGGATATGAACATCCTGTATGCGGACAACACCGTGAATGTCAACGGCCTGAAGAACTCGGTGAGCAAGTCGCTCAAGGTGCGTCAGCCCTCAACGATCAAGTATGCATCCACCGATTCGGTGACTGTGGCGGTGGAAATCGGCCCGGTCATCACCACGCATGCCTTTGATGTGCGGGTCGATCTGCAGGGACTTGCTCCGGAGCTGCGGGAGGTCGGCGGAATGCGCATTGCAGCGGTGGACATCACCGGCGCCAAGCCCTGGCTCAACAGTCTGAGCGTCAACGATATTACCCTCACCTGTGATCTGAGCAGCATCGAAGTGCCCGGCACCTATACACTGCCGCTGAGCTGCGTGGTGGAAAATGCACAGGGTGAGACCTATACGCTGGAGATCAATCCGGCCAACGTGGTCGTGACGGTGATCCAGCGGTAAAGAACAAAGGACAAGGAGGTCAGGAAGATGGGGCAGTTTGCAGGCTCGCTGTTTAAAATGCTGCTGGGTTGGGTACAAACTGCCGCGTCCTGGCTGTGGAATGCGATCACAAATCCCGGCGGAGAATCCCCTCTGCAATGGCTGACGGACAACTGGCTGACGCTGGTGATCCTTCTGTGCGCAGCCGGCGTGCTGATTGACCTGGTGGTATATATCTTCAGATGGCAGCCCTACCGGGTATGGCGGCGCATTCTCCAGCGGCTGAAGCGCAAGGATGAACCCGAAGAGGAGCCTGAACGGCCTCCGCTGGCGTTCCAGCGCAAATGGCTGTATGCGGATGGTTCCACCACCGTGGAGGATATCCATGAGGAGCCCCGGGAACCGATGGTACCGGTCAATGATCAGTTGGATGCACCCATCCGCCCCAGACGGCGGGTTGCACGCCACATGCCGGAGGAAAATGCCTACAACCAGCCTGTTTACCCGCCCCAGTGGCAGCATAACCAACAGGGAGATAACGAATGAGTAACCTGCCCAAAGCTTTTATTGACCGCATGGCGGCGCAGCTCGGCGACGAACTGCCCGCCTTTTTGCGCACCTATGAGGAACCCTATCAGCGGGGGATCCGCCTGAATTCCATGAAGCCGGTGGACGAAGAATACCTGCCTGATGGCCTGCTGGAGGCTGTCCCGTGGGAAACGACGGGCTACTACCTGTCCATGGAATCAACGGCCGGCGCGGATATCCTGCACGAGGCCGGTGCGTGGTATCTGCAGGAGCCCAGCGCCATGATCCCTGCCGCGGTGCTGAATGCCCAGCCGGGTGAGCGCATCCTTGACCTGTGCGCCGCCCCCGGCGGCAAAACCACGCAGAATGCGCTGCGCATGGCGGGGCAGGGGACGATCGTATGCAACGAGCCCATCCGTGACCGGGCGAAGATCCTTTCCCGCAATGTGGAGCGCATGGGCATCCCCAATGCCATCGTGGTCAGCGCCTGGCCGGAGGATCTGGCGAAGGTCTGGCCGGAAGCCTTCGATGCTATCCAGTGCGATGCGCCTTGCTCCGGTGAAGGTATGTTCCGCCGTCACCCCGAGAGCCGCGACGAGTGGAACGCGGAATCGCCCGCGGGCTGCGCCAAGCGCCAGGGAGATATCCTGGACAGCGCGGCCATCATGCTCCGTCCCGGCGGACGGCTTGTGTATTCCACCTGCACACTGAATACCATTGAAAACGAGGGTGTGGTGGAGGATTTCCTCCGCCGCCATGACGACTTTATATTGGAAGCTTTTGAACTGCCAACGCTTTCCGCGCCCACGGGCATGCTGACCATCTATCCCCATCGGGTGAAGGGGGAGGGGCACTTTGTGGCGCTGCTGCGGCGGAAAGGCGAGGGAAAGGCAGCCTGGCGGACAGCTTCTCCAAAGGAAAATGCCCCCGACAAGGCGGCACTGCAGGCGCTGCGGGATTTCTTCCCCGGAACACAGGCGAACTTGCTCTTTGGCGGCGAGCTGCGGTACTGTCCGGATTTCCCCTATTTGACAAAGGCACGGGGCGTGTCCGTGCTGCGCAGCGGGCTCCATTTGGGCACCGTCAAGGGGAAGGTGTTTGTACCCGACCACGCCTGGGCTGTGTGCAACGCGTCTCCTGATGTACCCCGCATCCATCTGACGGAGGAGAATGCACGGCTGTATCAGAACGGTCAGGTGATCCCTGCAGAGGGAAAAGGCTGGGTGCTGGCCTGTTATGCAGACGTTGCGCTCGGCTGGGGCAAGGTGTCTGACGGGATGATGAAGAACCACTATCCCAAGGGCCTCCGGCGATGAAAAAAGTACCGAAAAAGCTTGGATTTCTGCAAAATATTGCTTGACATTCCTTCTGCCATGTAGTACAATAGACGATGGCATCAATAGCTCCGCTAGCCCCGGTAACTATTGAATGAAACAATCGCAGATCGCGTGCGACCATCACGCGGGACGCAAATCACTCATTGATTCGACTTTTTAGGAGGAAACACCTTTGAAGACTTTCATGCCGAAAGCGGCGGACATTACCCGTAAGTGGTATGTTGTCGATGCCGAAGGCCTGGCGCTGGGCCGCGTTGCCAGCCAGGTTGCCAATATCCTGCGCGGCAAGAACAAGCCGATCTACACCCCCAATGTTGACACCGGTGACTATGTCATCGTCATCAATGCCCAGAAGGTCGTCCTGACCGGCAAGAAGCTGGATCAGAAGATCTACTACAAGCACTCCGGTTACGTGGGTGGCCTGAAGGAA
Source organism: Clostridia bacterium (assembly GCA_017513475.1). GTDB lineage: Bacteria > Bacillota > Clostridia > Christensenellales > Aristaeellaceae > UBA11524. The sequence continues at coordinate 264 of JAFXFR010000112.1, read as the reverse complement.
ACCAAGTACCGCAAGCTGCTGGCTGAGAAGCCCGAAGAGGCTCTGCGTCACGCTGTCGTGGGCATGCTGCCCAAGGGCCCCCTGGGCCGCCAGATGGCGAAGAAGCTGAAGATCTACGCCGGCGCCGAGCATGAGCATGCCGCTCAGCAGCCCGAAAAGCTGGAACTGTAATTGAGCGGAAAGGAGTAACAAACAATGGCTAAGGTTTCTTACAATGCTGTTGGCCGTCGCAAGAAGGCCGTTGCCCGCGTCCGCCTGGTTGCC
>JAFXFR010000111.1 GCA_017513475.1 Clostridia bacterium | reverse complement strand
TCAGGGCGCTGAGGATGACAAAACCCACCAGCACTGCACCGGTCTCACCGAGTCCGACCTGCAGCATAGTCAACGGGATAGGCCAATTGGAAGTGAGTGCCAGCACCAGGCCTACGATGACGGCGTTGACCAGGACCGGACATGCGGCGGCAAGAATGGGCTTCTTCCGCAGAAGATAGGTGCCGACAGCGGCAAGGAGTGTCGCCAGGGAGCCGAAGATGATGTCGGTGATCATGCCGGTGTAAAGGTTGGCGATCAGGCAGCCTACGAAAAGCCCGGGGATCGCCTGGGGCAGGATCATCGGCAGCAGCGTCATCGCCTCGGAGAGTCGGCACTGCACGCCGCCGTAAGAGATCGGCGCAAGCAGCAGGGTCAAAGCGGCGTAAAGCGCAGCGATCACGGCACTTACGCACAGGGAACGGGTGGTCAGCAGCTTTTTGAACATAAAAGCGCCTCCTGTCTTTCGGCCATCACCGCCCGAGGCGGCGCTGGCTACACTTGGTCATTGCAAGCAATGACCTGCGTTAGTCGGAGCTGAAGCTCCAACCTTCAAACATCCCGTGGCCATCAGAAAGGAAGTCCAACGCCTGCGGTTGTTCACAGCATACCACATTTTTCGCCGAATCACAAGTCCTCATCCGGGTAGAATGAGTATTGCGCCGCAAGGCGACAAAACTGTTGGAGGGAACCAGCATGAACGCGAAGAACAACCAGGCCATCCATTGCTCCGTGGAAAGCTGCCAGCACCATGCCAAGGACGGCATGTGCCAGCTGACCGACATTCAGGTCGCGCCCAAGCAGAACTGCTGCAACGGCAAGGCCGATGAGAGCCAGTGCAACTCCTACAAGTGCCGCTGGTAAGATGACGATGGGGGAGCGGGCGTCTTCGTGATTGCCTGCTCTCCCAATCCTTCGGAGGTAGCCATGCCCATCACGTCCTCCATTGCCGACAACCGCCGCCGCATGGACGCGGCGCTCCATCGTGATATCAACCCGGACATGAAGGTCCGGCACTTTTGCGTGTTTGGAAAGGATGCAAGCCTCTATTATGCCGAGGGTCTGTGCTCCGTTGATTTTTTGCAGCATTATGTGCTTACACCGCTGACGGAACTGCGGGATGCAGCTGTTCCGGCGGATCCGGATGCTGCGCTGCGGGAAGCGGTGTACAATGCGGACGTACAGCCTGCAGCGACCGTTTCTGAAGCCGTCACGCAGGTCATGACGGGACGTGCGGTGGTCTTTGTGGACGGCATGTCCGGTGCACTGGGCTTTGATGTGCGGGTTTTTGTGAGGCGCGGCATCTCCCCGCCGTTGACAGAACAGGTCGTTCTCGGTCCGCACGAGGGCTTCAACGAATCCCTGCGGGATTGCATCACCTTGATCCGCCGCATCCTGCCCACGCCCGACCTCATCAGCGAAATGCGTACCATCGGCAGCCGCTATCCCGTGGGTATGTGCGTGATGTACCTGCACGGGGTGGCAGATGAGACGACGCTATCCCGCATAAAGGCGCGGCTGGATGGCATCCGTGCAGACCATGTGCTGTCCGTCGGAGCGCTGCAGCAGCTTATGGAGGACAGGCCATACGCGCTGCTGCCCCAGTGCATCCTGACCGAACGGCCTGATCGCGCGGCATCGATGCTGCTGGAGGGACAGATCGTCCTGCTGCTGGACGGCTCCTCCCAGGCGCTGGTGCTTCCGGCGAGCATCTGGCATCTGCTGCATACGCCGGACGACACCTCAGCCCGGTTTCAGTACGGGACATTTATGCGGGTGATCCGCCTGCTGGGGCTGCTGTGTGCATTGCTGCTGCCGGGGCTGTTCGTGGCCTTCGTGACCTTCCATCCGGAGGCGCTGCCGGTGACGCTGCTGACCTCTATCCTGGAAAGTCAGGCTTCCGTGCCGTTTTCCATCCCGATAGAAACGCTGGTGATGCTGGTGATGTTCAATCTCATCGGCGAGGCAGCCACCCGGGTACCGTCTGTCGTCGGCTCTACTCTGGGGACGGTCAGCGGGCTGATACTCGGCTCTGCGGCCGTGGACGCTCATCTGGTGCATCCGCTGCTGCTGATCGTCGTGGCGGTGGCAAGCCTGGGCAGCTATGCCGTGCCGGATTATTCCCTGGGCATTGCGCTGCGCATCGGGCAGCTGCTGATGGTGCTGGCGGGCAGCGTTTTCGGGGTATACGGGATGGTGTTGATGATTGCCGTGGGAGCCGTGCGCTTGTGCAGCCTGACCAGCCTGGGATCGCCCTTTGCAGCACCCTGCAGCCCGCCGCGGGCCCATAATCCCGATGGCGTGATCTGCGCGCCGCTGTGGATGCAGCGCTGGCGCACCTGGTTGAGCGCTGCTGATGACCGGCTCCGTGTGTGCGGCCCCATGCGACGCTGGGACAGGAGGAAACGATGAGTCAACTGACCTCCCGTGCAGCCGGGGAAAAGCGGACCCGACTGTCCCTGCTGCAGCTGCTGTGCGCCGTGTCTCTTTGGCGGACGGCCGTAACGCAGGTGTTGCCCCTTTGCGGCGCATCTGCCTGGTGGGTGACGCTTGCCTGTCTGCTGCCGGGTATCGGAACGGCGGCTTTGCTGCGCTGGATCATGTACCTGACCCATACCGATACACTCCCGGAGGCGTTTCGTGCTGGACTGGGCAAAGCGGGCATGTGGTTGTTGTCCGCCGTGCTGGGGGCGCTGCTTCTGGTGGAAGGCCTTTCGGGCCTGACGGTGCTGATCACCCTGTTCACCCAGGGCGTGGGCACAAGAGGAACGCCCTTCACGCTGTCGCTGCTTACGGGCGGCGCACTGCTGCTTTCCCTGCACCGGGAGGGGCTGTCCAGGGCGGTACATTTTCTGCGCTGGGGGATGATTGCAGCAACTGTGCTGATCGCTGCCTGCCTTCTGCCCGATGCGCGTCTGGATCAATTGTTCCCGCTGTACGGAGTGGCAGATGCTTCCGTTCCAGAGGCCCTGAAAGCAGGGATCAGCCTGGCCTGGCCATTGACGCTGTTGTTGACGGGACCGTGTGCAAAGGGCGACGGACTGAGTCGCGCCGTGCTGCCCGTCTTTGCGGCGCCGGCCGCGTTGCTGCTGCTGACGCTGATCATGCCCGGTGAGCTGCTCACCCGACCTGCCGCTTTGGCAGATCTGCTGCTCCTGCCTGCAAAGTATGCGCCCAATGCGCTGCAAATCCTGTACCTGTGCCTGCTGATGCTGACGATGTTTCTTGCCGTTGGCGCAGCCGTTCAGCTGGCTACTGAGCAGCTCTGCATACCGCAGAAACGCTGCCCGGGCTGGCTGCCGCATGCCGTGCTGATTGGGCTGGTTCTCATCCAGACAGCGGACGCGGGAACGCTTTGGGAACTGCTGTCGGCTGTTCAGCCGTGGCTTCTGGTACCATTGGCAGGAGTTGCACTGCTCTGTCTGCCTGCTTCGATCATCCGGAGGAAAATTGTGTGAGAATCTTGGTTTTGCTGCTGCTGCCGGTCTGGCTGTGCTCAGCTTGTACAGCCTTGCCGGCGGAGGAACGTGCCTTCGCGGTGGCCCTATGTGTGGAGAAAACTGCGGAGGAATGGCACGTCCACGGGCGAATTCCGACCTATCAGCCCGGCGGCGGGTATATGACGGTCGCAGGCGAAGGCGGCAGTTTCTCCGCCGCTCTGGCAGACATGGATGCGGCCTCGCCGATGCGGATCAATCTGTCCCAGCTGCGGCTGCTGGCAGTGGACGTAAGCCTGGCTGAATCGGGTGGGCTGCTGAATCTGCTGACGACTCTATCCAATCGCCGGGATATGCGCATGCAGTGCGCTGTGGCGCTTACGGATGAACCGCTGCAGTCCGTCGCAGAAGCCCTCAAGCCGGCTGCCGGAACGCGTTTGTCCAAGGCGCTGGATCTTATGCTGAATGCACGCATGGAGCAGGGATCGATTCTTCCGGCAACGCTGTCCGACGTGCTGCGCCTGGGGGAGAGGCAGTCGCCCATTCTGATCGCACTGGCGATGGCGGAGGGGGACGTCAGCCTTTCCGGCGGCTACACGGCGGATGGCGTATACCTGTCTGTTGATGAAACGGCCCTGCTGTCGCTCCTCCTGGGACACGCAAAAACCCTGCGGATCGAGGTCACGGAGGGCTCCGCCGAGGTGCGCGACGCTGCTGTAAAGGTCTGCCTGGATGAAGACCTTGCCCGGGTGGAACTCACGCTCACAGCAACTGCTTCCAGCCTCACGCAGGAAGCTCTGGAGCAGGGATTGGCGGATTCGATCCTGGGTCTCCTCACGCGTCTGTCCACTGCGGGCTGCGATGTGCTGGGGCTGGGAAGGCAGGCTGCGATGCATACGCATGACGTGACGCAGTGGCAGACGCTGAACTGGCCGGAAAAATACCGTGACATCCGCTGGCAAGTGAGTGTCGGTGTAAGCGGCCCGGCATGACAAAAGGCTCTGCGTCCTGCGCAGAGCCTTGCTTCACTTTGTATAGATCATTTTCACGATGGGCCTCGCTTTACCCTGATACAGACCATCTCCCTCATACACCCGGACGAAACCGCACTTTTCCAGTACGCGGATGGAGGCCTTGTTCTCCGCATCGCAGACGCCCGCGACCTGTGTGAGGCTGAACCTGTCCATCATAGCCGGCAGGAAAGCCTGAACCGCTTCGGTGGCATAGCCCCGGCCTGCCATGGAATGCACGGTATGATAGCCGATCTCCCAGCCATCATCCTGGGGGACGAGCTGAACATAGCCTGCATATACGCCGTCCGTCAGCATCGGATGGACGAAGGGCCCCTCCGTACCGGCATAGCAGTCCATCAGGTCGGAGATCACGGCAGCGGCGATCTCCTCTGTCTCGAATACCTCGTCCGGCAGAAACCGTCGGGTGTCCTCATCCAGCGAGCCCAGATGAACGGCCCGGGCCATGTCCGGGGTGAAGTTGGTGAGCAGCAGTCGGTCAGTTTTGATCATCATCGACAAACACCACGCTATCCATACAGGTTGAACACAGATAAACCCGCTCCCAGCGGTTGCAGAGGACGTCATATGCCCTGCAGGCAGAGGACTCGTCTATGAAGGCGCCGAATACGGCAGAGCCGCTGCCGGTCATTTGGGCTGCGCAGGCGCCCTGCTCCGTCAGGGCTGCAATCGCCTCGCGGATGCTGGGGCGGCGCGCTTCGCTGACGGGCTGCATCACATTCGCCATGGTGGCGGAGAGGGCCTGCGCATCGCTCTTTGCCAGAGCAAGGGCGGCAGTGTCATTGTCCGGGCGGACGGCCACCACGCCTTCGTGATAGGCGGTGAAGATCTCCTTGGTGGAGAGACCCTCGCAGGGCTGGATGACCACCAGAGGCCAGCAGCGTCCGCAGGGGAGATCCTCCATCGTTTCGCCGATGCCGGTGGTGCGGGTCAGTCCACCCCGGATACAGAAGGGAACGTCCGCTCCCAGACGAAGGCCGATGACTTCCAGCTCCTCCTGGGGGAGATTCAGCCCCCACAGCCTGTTCAGTCCGACCAGCACGCCGGCCGCATCGGCGCTGCCGCCGCCCATGCCTGCGCCCACAGGGATGTGCTTCTCCACGTGAATGGACGCGCCGCCGGGATACCCGGTATGCTCCTTCAGCGCGACGGCAGCCCGTCGGGCCAGGTGCTTTTCATCCGCGGGCAGCAGTGGGAACCCGCCCGTGGTCAGGGTGATCTTCTCAGCAGGAGCAAGGGTGATGTCATCCGCCAGGGTTACCGGCTGCATGAGCATGTCCATCAGGTGATAGCCGTCTGCACGCTGACCGACGATGTCCAGCGTCCAGTTGATCTTCGCCCGGGCCTTCAAACGCATAAGATATCCTCCGAAACATGTGTTATCTGTATCATACGCCAACATCGGTGATTGTGCAAGCAGAAATTCTGTGCTATAATGATATGAACACGAAGGAGGAAGCCTATGGAAACCAAAATGATCCCTGTGATCGTGACGTTGCAGAGCTATTCCCGGGGGGAACACGGCGAGAAGGAGCAGCCTGTCCGCCTGATGTGCCACGGTAAGCTTCGCCCCACCAGCGACGGCTGCATGCTCCGCTACCAGGAGGTGCAGCAGGATGATGCCGGCGACACCGTCTCGACCGACGTGATTTTGAACATCCAGCCCAAGGATGGCCCTCGCGTCACCATGACCCGCATGGGCGACTACGGCACCACCATGGTCTTTGTCAAGGATCGCCGCTTTGAAGGTGCTTATCATACCCCCTTCGGCGATCTGGGCCTGGCGCTGTACGCCATGCAGGTGCAGTGCAAGCTTGCTGAGGACTGCGGCAGCATCCACCTGGAGTACCAGCTGGATATGCAGGGCAGCTACTCTGCGGTGCAGTGCATCGACGTGAGCTTCTGTGCGGAAAGCAGCCAGCCATGCTGACAGCGCTCCGGCAGCAGGTACAGGCGGTCCTTTACGCTGTACCTGCAAAGAGAAAGCCTGCGCTGCGGCGCTCCGATGCTCCGGACGCTCTCTTCGCTACGGATCTGCCGCTGGTAGCGGAGGAAGAGGCCGTCAGCGGCTTTGTAAAAGAGATGGTAGCGCAGGGCTGGACAGTTCGTGCGCTGAACGGCTGGCTTACGCTGGATGCGGCAGTTCCTGTGCCGGAATATGCGCTCCCTGCAGCCATGATGGGAGCGTGCGGCTGCTGCATTTTGCTGCTGCTGCGCCACCGGGAGGATGGGCCTGCGCAGGACGCGATCCGCGCTGTCACGAAGGCTGCGGATGCCGGCAGGCTTCCATTTGAGCGGCTGTGCGAGCAGCTCCACGGAGAATTTGCCGTCAGGCTGAGGCTTCATCAGCCTTTGCCGGGCGCGCTGCTGCCCTATCTGTGCCATGCTTATATGACATTCAAACCGTGAGGAGGAAAATGCGATGATCTTCACCTGTATCGGGCATGCCAAATTCCTCATCGAGCTGGAAAACGGCCTGCGCATCGTCACCGATCCCTATGACGATACCTGCGGATATCCGGTTACGCCGGTCAGGGCGGATGTGGTGCTGGTCTCCCACGGGCACCATGACCATTGCGCGGTGGATACGGTGCCCGGAGTGCGACGCATTATTGATGCGGCAGGAAAATACGATCTTGGCGATGGCGTGACGGTCATCGCTGTGGAATCCTTCCACGACGATGTGCAAGGGCAGAAACGCGGAAGGAACCTGCTGTTTTCCATCCGTGCGGAAGGACTGAATGCGATCCATCTGGGCGACCTGGGACATATCCCCGATGCTGCACAGATCAATGCACTGGGCGCTGCCGACGTGCTGATGATTCCCGTGGGCGGCTTCTATACCATCAATGCGGCCCAGGCGAAGGAAACCGCCGCGCTGCTGCAGGCGCACGTTGTCCTGCCCATGCATTACAAGACCCGTGTCAACGCGGATTGGCCCATTGCTCCGGTGGAGGAGTTTACCCGACTGTATGCAGCTGCGGCAGAGGAAATTGATCTGCTCCGGGTTGCAGCGGGAGATATGATGTGTCAGCCTGAAATTGCGGTTCTGTGTCCGCAGAGCCTGAAATAAAAGCGTTCAGACAACGAAGGAGGAATCCCCATGGGTAAGAAAGTTGGCAAGCTCATCAAAGCCGCCCGCACGGATGCGGACATGACTCAGGAGCAGCTGGCACGGCGTGTGTCCGGTCTGTCCGCCAATGACATCAGCCTGGCGGAACGCGGCGAGAAGGATCTCACCCAGGCGCAGCTGAAAAAAATCGCTACTGTTACGGGCGTCACCCAGGCAAGCCTGATCAACGCCGCCAAGGAAGAGAAGGGCACAACGACCAAGAAGACGACCACGGCCAAGAAAACGACAACGACCAAGAAAACAACCACAACAAAGAAAACGACGACGACCAAGAAAACCACCACGCCCAAGACGCCTGCCAATGCAAACAGCACCATGAAGGTGACCTCCACGGAGCGCAAACTGGTGGAAGCCTACCGTCTGGCGGATTCCGACACGATAAAGCGTGCGATGAATCTGCTCAAGGGCAAGGAAGAAGGCGTTCTCGGCGGCCTGCTGGGCGGCGATGGCGTCAGCGATACGGTGGAAGATGTGATCGGCAACGTGATCGGCAATATTCTGGGCACCAAATAAGCCAACGCGCAGCCACCGGGTTCAGGATCCGGTGGCTCCGCGGCATAAAAGAAATCTGAAAATTTTTCATTTTCCCCCTTGACACTCGTCTGAACCTGTGATAATATATACAACGTTGACGGCGTAACTGCCCGAAACAAACCGCATATGGGATTATAGCTCAGTTGGTTAGAGCGCCACGTTGACATCGTGGAGGTCATAGGTTCGAGCCCTACTAATCCCACTTGAAGCCGCAAGCCTTGCAAATGCTGGGTTTGCGGTTTTTCTTTGCGTATAAAGGCATAACCGTGTTCTGCCCTCAGACGTGTAGAATCAGGCAAATGTCAAGAACCTTGTCAAACGAAGAATCTTGAAAGCCTTGATTTGACTGGGTTTGAAGGCTGCTTTTGTGTCCGGAGTAATGTCAATTGCGCAGCTCTCGTTGAGCTGATTGAGGAAGTCAAGCTGTCCGAGAATGCCTTCTTCACGGCTGCGCGCGTAGACGGTTTCAACCATACGGGTATCAGCATGCCCCATCAGGTCTCCTGCTTGCTTGCTGGTCAGACCGGCTTCGCAAAGTGCTGTTCCATATCAATGCTGGGCGCCTTCTGCTCGGTACTGGGGAGAATGATTGTTGACCAACATAAATTGGCCTGCTTCCTTTGTTCGAGGAAGCAGGCTGTTTGCATGTATGGGGACGTATGTTGGGTGGTCGGCTGGAGAGGTGGCATTTTTTGCACTGATGATTGTTCCCTGTATGCAGCAAGGGTAGGTGAGCGGAAAACTCAGCAGCACGGTATCATCAAACGCGTTCCCTGTGTTTCACTGTTGCATACAGGGCAATGAACCGTATGAGACGCCTGTTCTAACGTATATCCTCCCGATTCTTTACGTGTCAAAATGAACTTCTTCATTACGGAACGTCAGAATTCCCGCAGGAGCAGGCTGCCGTCCTCGCCGCTGATTTCCACGAATACGAAATGGTAAGTGCCGTCTTCGTCTGTATAGCCAACGGCCAGATTGGGCGTATCTCCCCAGATCACGGTCGTGACGGAAAGGGGATGCTCGGGATCCACCTGGTACTGGATGTGCTCCAGCGTCGCGTCATACACCGTATCGCCGGTTTCATCGTCCCAGGACACAAGGGACAGGTTGAACAGGTGCACGTGATTCAACGTCGTGTCCGAATGCAAGACGAATTCCACCGCAGGCGTGTCCGGATCCATGCCTTCGGGCAGCCCGAATTCCGCATAGTCGTACTTGCTGTAATCGTATTGTTCGAGGGGGAAATCCGCCGTGTAGTCGATCCGAAGGATGGGCTCGGAGCCCTCGTAAGCAGCGTCAAAAGGGTTGCAGTGCAGCGTGATCTGCTGCGGGAAGTGCAGCATCTCGTTGTACACCTCCGCATGCAGCAGGCTGATGAAGCCGCAACGGCTGCCCCATTCAACGTAGACCCTGTCATGATCCATCACATGACAGTTGCGGACGATGGTGTTTGCCGGAATGCAGTCGATCGGCTTTGTGCTGTCAATCGTGGCGTAGAAGGGCGCACCATCGAGGATGGTGACCATCATGGCGCTGAAGGTGATGCGTCCGTCGCTGGGCTCCAGGTATTCAGCCAGGATGTAGCCGCTGTAGCCATCGTACTCCGCGTAGATCCACGCATCGTTGACGCGCATGCAGTTGCTGACGATGGCGCCCAGAGACACCTTCACCAGACGCTGGGATTTGGTGCTGGGCTCTTCCCGCAGGGAAACCCACTCGTTGCAGTTGACGACCTCCATGTTGCCGATGTACTCACTTTCTGCCATGACTGGCATGGCGGCGAGCACCATGCACAGCAGCAAGAACAGCGCAATGTAACGCTTCATGCATATCCTCCTTACGTCAGTTGATTTCTGCATGCCAATAGAAGGAGCAGTTATTCTTCACTGTCCAGGTGATGGGTTTAGCGGACACACCATCGCTGTAGTTGCCGGCATTGTAGCTACCGGTCCAGTAACCTGTGTAGGAGCCGCCGATGGGCGTGATGGTAATCTTCGTGCCATAGGGAACTGTGCCGGATTTGGCATTGCTATAGCCGCCGCCGGAGAAGGTACAGCTGGTGCAGTTGATGGTATATTCCGGCACGGGCGTGGTCTTGGTGTAGAACACCGGCTGATAGAGCATGCTCTCGGCCAGGTTTTCCACCACGAAGGAAGTCACGTCGGAGTTGAAGTTCAGCCGTGCGCCGTTGAAACGCCAGTAGGTGACCAGCTTGCCTTCGGGGATGCTGGCGGCCACTCGAACCGTCACCCGGCCGCCCTGCTCGGTTTCGCCGGTGGCGTTGTTGGTGAAATCGTCAGTGAAGTCAAACTCGGTGAAGGAGCCGCCGGAAGCCTTGTTTTTGTCGTTCACGTGGGACATGCGGGCGCTCTTGGTTTCCACCAGCAGGGGAGTGCCGGTGCGTCGCTGCTGGATTTCTTCCGCGGTGGGTAGTGTCTGGGCTGTATTGCCGCTGAGGACGGCCTCGATCACCATGCCGTAGGGAACCTCACGCAGGGTGAAGCTTTTCACTTCGTTGTTGAAGGTATATTTTGCACCGTTGATGACCCAGTAGGCGACCCTCTTTCCTTTGGGGATCTCAGCGGATATCTTTACATCCACGGAGCCGTCGGTGACGGTCTTGCGGGTCAGGGGATTGTAGTACGCCTCGCCAAAGTTGAGCTCGGTGAAGGAATCGCCCTTGATGTTGCCGTCCTTATCCACAAAATGGATGACGCAGCCGATTGCGCGGAGGACCTTCTCGCCCTCAGCCTGCGTGAAGGTGGTCTTCACGTCGTCAGCAGCAGGAGCAGGTGTCGCAGCAGGCATGGCGTCATTGCCGTTGATGCGGTTGCCGCTGCGGTCAGTAACGAAAAGTGGAACCATGTCCGTGTTTGTCTTGCCGGCCTTGTTGGAATAGCAGCAGTACACCAGCCATCCGTCCATCTCGCCGGGAATTTTGCTCAGGGTGAGCTTGTTGCTGTTCTTGCCGGACACCTTCAGGCCGCTGAAGTGCTTGGGCGCATCCGTGAAAGGGAAATCCTCGCTGCCGTCGGGGCTCCGGAGACGCCAGGTAATGCCGGTGTGCCCCTTGCCGGCAGCAGTGAAGGTGCACTTGCCGCCCTCGATGACGATCTGCGGCTCCGGATGGGTGATGACTTCCGGTACGCTGGCAGCCTGCGCGACGGGGAAACAGGACATCACTAGCGTCAGGAGCATCAACAGGGAAATGATCTTCTTCGTCATGGATTATTTCTCCTTTGTCTTTTGCTTATGGATGCCATGGAAAAACAGCAGCCCATCATCGGCTTGGGGGGCAGAAGGTGCAAGTGTAAGCCATCGCGATTTTTCACTCGTTGGCGATTTCATTATACATCTCGCGGGTGATATGCGGGATATCCGGTTTTCCGCTGCAATCAAATGTATCGCCATGGATTTACGCTCCAAATCATCCGCAGGCGGTCAGTCCAGGCGCAATCCGCCTATTTCAAAGGCATGTTTTGTGGTGATGGCATTGAGCGCTGAAGTATCAAAACCTAAATTTTGCTGTCAGCAGGGAGACCGATCAACGTCGTTTCATCCAGTGCCAAGCCGCCTGTTATCTGGGTATGACATCAATTTCTTGACGCCCAGGACGGTCTGTGCGACGCCTGATACAATGAGGAGGAGCTTTCCGAGGTTTTTTCTTGCCCGGTATGACGATATTACTGTTCCGACATCAGTGGATAGACCGCGCCGCACAGCGTGTAGCATTGATACATCAGCATTTCATTGCCTCTTTCCAGCGCATCCAGGGAGCCCTCACCATATTGCATGTTCCACAGCATCTGCTGGCTGTTCAGGTACCCCATGAACATGACCTTGTGATTGATGACCATCGGCTGCTCCTCCGGGGCGCAGTTGTCCAGCCACAGCTGATACAGGCGATCCAGTTCTGCCTGCCAGGCGATGGCGTAGGCACCGGCAAATTCCACTTCACTGGCATTTGCGGGTAGCTCGTCCGCCGCATGCAGGTAGATATTCGTGTGTACCTCACAGGTTTCCCAGTATTGCCGACCGTTCTCGTCAATATCCAGAAAGCCGCAGCAGGGAGCATAGGTGTCCTCCGGCACGCCGAATTCTGCATTCCATGCAGCATCCAGCGCAGCCAGCGTCTGAGGCCAGGCAATGCCGTCCACAGTCAGGCCGTGCTCCTTCTGGAAGGCTTTCACAGCCTTTTCAGTCTTGGCGCCGAATATGCCGTCCACCTTGTCGTTAAGGTAACCCAGATCCGTCAGCTTTTGCTGCAGATCCTTGACCTCAGTCTTCTTGTTCTTGATGTTTTTGTAGAGTGTTCCTTCGGGATAGAAGGACTCCGTCTGCTTCTTTTTGCAGACCTTGCAGGTGCGGGTGCGGGTGCCCGTAGAGTGGTCGGTGGCATCTTCGGTCACGGCCCAGGAACCGTACTTGTGGCTTTTTTCAATCTTGCGGGTGCTGGACAGGCCACATACCTTGCAGACCGTCCGCATGGATCCTGCCTTGGTGCAGGTCGCTTCCTCCAGCACCTTGCTGTCCTTCCAGTCATGGCCCGTGGCGGGTATGCTTTCAGTGCGGATTTTATCGCAGGTGGTACAGATGTACTGCTTGTAGCCCTTTGTATCGCAGGTGGCTGCTTCTTGGGCCTTGAATTCCCAGGTGTGCCCCCAGGCGGTATCAGTGATTTCCTTCTTTGTGTATCCGCACAGATGGCATTTGAGAATGTAGTAGCCATCGCTTTCGCAGGTTGGTTTGCTGGTATTGGCCATATAGAAATCATGTTCACAAGCTGCAAACGCCGTGGCTGCTGCCATCAGCAGAACCATCAGCACACTCAAAAACAGGATGCGTTTCTGCATGTTGATATCCTCCATTTTCTTCTGAAAGGCATACTGCCTGCCAGAGTATACCGGCAGGCAGCATGGGATTCAATTATGCTTATTCAGCCGGGGTGAAGGTCATCAGGGTGCCGTAGTAATCAAAATTCAGCGCACCATCGGCGGGAATAAAGACGTACTCCATGACCGGCACACCGTTGACGGAGTAGTCGATGACATACTGGCCTGCGTCATTGTTCGACCAGGTCAGGTACTCGGAGGGCAGCTCCAGGCCGGACTGTACCAGCGCAGCGGAACCATCGGAATTGAAACGCACATTGTACTCGCCGAAAGCTGCTGCATCCACAGGGAAGCTCATCCCGTCGAAGATCGTCTCTGCTTTGGTCAGCACAAAGGTCGTGTCCGTATAAGAGGAGCCGTCCTGGGGCTGATCCGCTTCGCCGCCGTCCTGCTCTTCCATCTGGGCCAGGAGCGCCAGGAAAGCCAGCAGCTGCTCTTCCTCGGACATTTCGCCATCGTCGCCGGCAGCTTC
>JAFXFR010000110.1 GCA_017513475.1 Clostridia bacterium | reverse complement strand
GTGATGACGCCGACATTCTTCATGCCGGAGTTCACCATGGAGGACACCAGGAAGTCGATGACGCGGTAGCGGCCAGCCACGGGCAGGGCGGCGATGGCGCGGATCAGCGTAAGCTCGCGCAGGCGGGCGTCGTTTTCGCCGGTGTAAATAACACCCATAACGTTCTTCATTGTATTCAATCCTTTCGCTGCTGTATGGAAGCAGATTCAGAAGTTATCAGGATCTATATCGCCTCAGAAGGTGGTGGTCTCATCCACCTGGACGCCGGCCTTGACGGTCACGCCAGCAGGCAGCTGCACACCATTGCCAACAACAGCGATATCACCGGTTTCCTCGCCCACCAGAGCGCCAGCGCCGACAACGGCGTTCTCAGCGATGATGCAGCGGCGGACGACCGCACCGCGCTTGATGACCGCGCCGGGCATGACGACCGCGTCGATCACAGAAGCGCCTTCCTCAACGGTAACGCCGGCGAACACGACAGAGTGCTCGACCTTGCCGAAGATCTCGCCGCCCTCGGTGATCAGGGAGTCCTTCACCACAGCGCCCTTTGCGATGCAGTGCGGGGGCAGACCGGGGTTCTTGGCGTAGATGCGCCACTTCTTGTCATGCAGGTCGATGGGCATGGGCTGGCTGAGCAGGTCCATGTTCGCTTCCCACAGGGACTCGATGGTGCCGACGTCCTTCCAGTAGCCCTCGAAGTTGTAGGCGACCATCTTCTGGTTGTCGTTCAGCATGGAAGGAATGATGTTCTTACCAAAGTCGTTGGAGGAGGTCTTATCAGCCTCATCAGCGGTCAGGTAAGCGCGGAGCTTGGACCAGGTGAAGATGTAGATGCCCATGGAAGCCTTGTTGGACTTGGGATTCTTGGGCTTCTCCTCAAACTCGACAATGTTGTCCTCAGCATCGGTGTTCATGATGCCGAAGCGGCTGGCCTCCTCCCACGGCACGGGACGGACAGCGATGGTGGCATCGGCGCCCTTCTCGATGTGGTAGTTCAGCATGGCATTGTAATCCATCTTGTAGATGTGGTCACCGGACAGGATCAGCACGTAATCGGGATCATACTGCTCGATGAAGGCCATGTTCTGGTAGATGGCGTTGGCAGTGCCGCGATACCAGTCACCGGTCTTACCGGTCTGGTAGGGAGGCAGAACAAACACACCGCCGTTGGACAGGTCCAGATCCCACGGAGCGCCGGAGCCGATGTAGCTGTTCAGCTCCAGGGGCATATACTGGGTCAGCACGCCCACGGTGTCAATACCGCTGTTGGTGCAGTTGGACAGCGGGAAGTCGATGATGCGGTACTTGCCGCCATAGGGAACGGCAGGCTTGGCAACCTTCTTGGTCAGGACGCCCAGACGGCTGCCCTGGCCGCCAGCCAACAGCATGGCGACACAAGTCTTCTTCTTCATGGGAACACGCTCCTTAATCCTTTATCTTGAGGGATTGGGTAACCTGGGTTGATGTATGTGCATCGCCCTTTGGGGCGGATGTACCGGGGTTATTCAGAAGGCTCTTCCTTCTTCTTGCGGGTGCGCTTGGGCTTCTCAGCCGGGGCAGCTTCCGCAGGGACTTCTGCTTTCTTGCGGGTGCGCTTCGGCTTCTCAGCCGGAGCAGCCTCCGCAGGGGCTTCCACCTTCTTGCGGGTGCGCTTGGGCTTCTCGGCCGGGGCAGCTTCCGCTTTCTTGCGGGTACGCTTGGGCTTCTCGGCCGCAGGCGACTCGGTCGTTTCAGCGGCCTGTGCGCCATGTCCCGTAGCAATCTTGCGGAGACTTGCGGGCTTTACAGGCGGCGGGATG
The DNA here is from genome assembly GCA_017513475.1 of Clostridia bacterium. Lineage (GTDB taxonomy): Bacteria > Bacillota > Clostridia > Christensenellales > Aristaeellaceae > UBA11524. Next base: position 11,340 of record JAFXFR010000110.1, on the reverse strand, counting down.
ACCTTGTCATACTCAAAGTACACGGTGGCCATCGGAGGCACACAGATGTTGCAGCTGAAGGGGAATTCCTGCATCTGCACATGCTCAGCCTTGATCTCCCAGCGGTTGAACTGATTAGAGCCGTTGTACTCGATGCTATCCGTGTTGAAGAACTCCGTCAGCTTGCCGTCATAGGGCAGGCCGATGCGGTACTCCGGGTAGAAGGTAGGAGTAAAGTTCGTCACACACAGAATCGACTTGCCAGCCTTGTCTGTGCGGGTAAAGGCAACAACAGAATGGTCGCTGTCGTTGGCCTGAATCCACTGGAAGCCGTCCCAGCTGTCGTCAATCTCGTAGAAAGCAGGTGTGTCGCGGTAAATCTCGTTCAGCCGCCGCACACACTTGAGCATCTCCGGATGACGTTCATACTGCAGCAGAAACCAATCCAGCTGATCGTCGTACTTCCACTCAATGAAGTGGCCGAATTCGCCGCCCATGAACAGCAGCTTCTTGCCGGGATGGGCCATGGTGTAGCCATAGAGCATCCGCAAACCTGCAAACTTCTTCCAAAGATCGCCGGGCTGCTTGTCCAGCATGGAATGCTTGCCATGCACGACCTCATCATGACTGAATGGCAACACGAAGTTGTCGTTGAAGGCGTACATCAGCGAGAACGTCAGCTTGTTATGGTGGTACTTGCGGTAGATGGGATCCTTCTTGATGTAAGCCAGCATATCGTTCATCCAGCCCATGTTCCACTTGAAGTGGAAGCCCAGGCCGCCCAGATAGACCGGCTTGGTCACCATGGGAAATGCGTGGCTCTCCTCGGCGATCATCATCGTCCCGGGGAAATCCCGTCCAACGACGATATTCAGGTTTCGAAGAAAGTCGATGGCGTCCAGGTTCTCATGTCCGCCATACTGATTGGGGATCCACTGCCCCGGCTCGCGGCAGAAGTCGTAGTACAGCATAGAGGACACCGCGTCAACACGCAGGCCGTCCGCGTGGTACCACTCCAGCCAGAAGCAGGCATTGGACATCAGGAAGGACTTGACCTCGCCGCGTGCAAAGTCAAACACGTGCGTCCCCCACTGGGGCATATCACCGCGGCGGGGATCGGGATGCTCGTAGCAGGCCGTGCCGTCAAAGCGGCGCAGACCGGGATCGTCCTTGGGGAAATGGGCCGGCACCCAGTCAATGATCACGCCGATGCCCGCCTGATGCAGACGGTCGATCAGGTTCATCAGCTCATGGGGCTTGCCGTAGCGGGAGGTCGCCGCGTAATAGCCGCTGACCTGATAGCCCCAGGACATGTCCAGCGGATGCTCCATCACGGGGAGGAACTCCACATGGGTATAATTCATGTCCAGGATGTAGGGAATCAGCTCATCCGCGATCTCCCCGTAGGACATGAACGTGCCGTCCGGGCGGCGTTTCCAGGAGCCCAGGTGGAGCTCGTAGATGTTCATGGGGGTGCGGAACATGTCGCGGGTCTTGCGGGCTTCCATCCATGCCGCATCCTGCCATTCATACTTGGTCAGGTCGCAGAGCTTGGAGCCGGTGTTGGGGCGCAGCTGCATCGCAAATCCATAGGGGTCGGACTTGTCGTGCCAAACGCCGTCACAGTCGCACACGCAATACTTGTAGGTTTTCAGCCGTTCCGCCGCCTCGGGATAATTGAAGCGCTGCGGATCGCTGCTGATATCAAAGGTTTCCGCAGGAATGCGCACCTCCCAGGTACCGTCATGCTGCTTGATCATGGGGGTGGCTTCCCGGTTCCAGTAATTGAATTCACCGATCAGAGAAACCGCGCGGGCATTTGGTGCCCATACTGCGAAGTGCCAGTATTCCTTGCCGCCCTGCTCCACAGGATGAGCGCCGAGCATTTCGTAGGCGCGACGGTTCGTGCCCTGATGAAACGATTGCCGGACTTCTTCAGTCGGGCCAATGTAGCGCATGGGCATACCTCCTTCATCAAGTTTTTTGCATCGAAAGAGTTCCGCTCCGGGGTCGGAACAGATAGTTTCATCCCATGTGTTTTCTCATATACTATTGAACCACATTTCACCATCCTCGTCAAGGCAAAAAAGGAACATTTGACGATATTTTTTCGCCGTTTCACGTCGTCTGTATATGAAATCTGGCAGATTATCCACCAACAGCGACAAAATTCAAGAGAAAACCACTTGTTTGCGTATCATCCCAATCAGGTCATCATAGAATTCAAAGGGAAACGGTGTATATTCTTTCCATTCAACACACACACTGTTGAAAAAACGGAAAGAGGGCGCCACATGCTGAAACCCTTCAAATCATTACGTCGCCTCTGGACCCGCCTCGAAGAGAAGCATCTTCTCCCGGTGCTTATCGTCGTCTGTGTCGGACTCATCACAGCTTCTGCAGTTTGGACCAAAAAGCAGCCAGACGCCTACATCTCCCCTACGCCGCCTGTGTACCAGGATGTATCTGCAGCGCAGCTGCTCCAGCAAAGCCTGAAGGATGCAGCCAGCTCCACGCCCGCACCCATGGTTACTTCCACGCCTGCAGCCTGGCATCTGCCGCTGGATCGCATTGAAATCCTCCTTCCCTTCCAGGCAGATGAGTTTTCACGAAGCAATACAACCATGTTATGGCGCATTCACGATTCCGTTGATTTGAAAGCAAATCGCGGCGATCACGTGAAGGCCATTGCAGACGGTGTTGTCCTCGAATGCGGCGATGATGAACTGCTCAGCACATGGATCCTGATTGACCACAAAAACGGCTTCACAGCGTTGTATGCCGGTTTGGCGCTCCTCAACGATTATCAGCCCGGTGATCAGGTACGCGCAGGGGCAGTTATCGGCTTTGTCGGCAGCGGTGTATTCGACACGAAAGAATACGGTCCTCATCTTCGTCTCAGGGTCTGCAAAGAGGGCACAGCAATTGATCCTATGTCACTCCTGCAGTGATTTTTCTGTCATTGCTACTTTTTCAGACAAAATGAGGATTGCCACTTGCAATAGCCGTCAACATATTGTATAATAAAGACGTTATAATACGTTTTATCCATTCAAATCAACAGGAGGCAACAATTATGTGCGGAATCGTTGGCTATATCGGCAAACAACAGGCTCAATCCATCCTTTTGGACGGTCTTTCCCGCCTTGAATACCGCGGCTATGACAGCGCCGGCATCGCAATTATGGAAAACGGCCAGATCAGCCTGAGCAAGGCCAAGGGCCGGCTGAAGAACCTGATGGATCGTGTGGCAGATGCTCCCCTCTCCGGCTGCATCGGCATCGGTCACACCCGCTGGGCCACCCACGGCGAACCCAGCGACATCAATGCGCATCCCCATACCGACATGAAGAGCGGCATCGCCATCGTGCACAACGGCATCATCGAAAACCACGATGAACTCCGCGCCATGTTGCAGGCTAAGGGCTGCGTATTTGTCAGCCAGACCGACACCGAGGTCATCGCCCACCTGATCAGCACGATGTACTACAAGGGCGATATGGTTCGCACGCTGTACAAGGTGCAGGCCATGCTGGAAGGTTCCTATGCGCTTGGTGTGCTGAATAGCGACGAACCAGATACCCTTTACTGCATGCGTAAGGACTCCCCTCTCGTAGTCGGTCTGGGCGAAGGGGAGCAGTTCATCGCCAGCGACATTCCCGCACTGATCGCTCACACCCGCGAGGTGGAGCTGCTGGAGGACAAGGAAATTGCCGTTCTCAAGGGCGACAGCATCTGCATTTATGATCTGTTCGGCAATGTTCGCCCCCTTAACCCCATCCATGTGGACTGGGACGTGGAAGCTGCCGAAAAAGGTGGTTATGCCCACTTCATGCTCAAGGAGATCCACGAAGAACCCGGCGCCTTGAAGAAGACCTTTTCCGCCCATGTGGACGTAGAGAAGATGGAACTGCGCCCGGACGCCTTCCCTATCACGGCAGAAGAGGCACAGTCCCTCACTGGCCTTACCATCGTAGCCTGCGGTACCGCATATCATGCAGGCGTTGTTGGTAAATACGTCATTGAAAAGCTGGCCCGGATTCCCGTCACCGTGGACGTGGCCAGTGAATTCCGCTACCGTGATCCCATCATGGGTGCAGGCGATCTGTTTATGGCCATCAGCCAGTCCGGCGAAACGGCAGATACACTGGCAGCCATGCGCGAGGCTGGCCGTCTGGGCGCGAAGGTCATGGCGCTGACCAACGTAGTGGGCTCCTCCATCGCTCGCGAGGCAGGCAAAAACGTTATGTACACCTATGCCGGCCCGGAAATCGCCGTAGCCAGCACCAAGGCCTACATCACCCAGGTCGAGGTGATGATCATGATCGCCGTTGACCTGGCCGTCAAGCGCGGAAAGATGACTGCCGAAGAGGCAAAAGCCTTCCTCACCGAAATGGCAAACATCCCCGACAGCGCCGAAAAGCTCATGGCATGCGAAAGCGACGTGCAGCGCTTCTCCAGCCACTATTATGATCGCAAGCATGTGTTCTACATCGGCCGCGGCATCGACAATGCCCTGGCAATGGAGGCCTCCCTCAAGCTGAAGGAAGTCAGCTACATCATGTCCGAAGCATACGCGGCGGGCGAGCTCAAGCACGGCACCATCGCTCTGATCGAAGAGGGTACCCTGGTCTGCGCACTGCTGACACAGGAACATTTGGCTGACAAAACGCTCTCCAACGTTCGCGAGGTGCGTTCCCGCGGTGCGCGGACGATGATCGTCTGTCCTGAGTCCCTGCGCGAAAAAGCAGCCCGCGAGGCTGATGAGCTGTGGGTCTTCCCTGACTGCCGCAGCGAGCTGACCGCCCTGCTGGCGATCATCCCCGTACAGCTGCTGGCCTACTACATGGCTGTCAGCCGTGGCTGCGATGTAGATAAGCCCCGCAACCTGGCCAAGTCCGTAACTGTCGAGTAAGCAAATAAAGACAGGATGCCGTAAAGCATCCTGTCTTTTATTTTGTCGTTAATTGCCGATAAACTCAGGTTTGTCAAACGTGATGCCCCGCTCCTGCATACAGTCCAGGAACTGCCGGTAGTACCCCGGCATGATGGCGTCCGTCTCGTCGTGGGCATGCATCAGTACAATGTGCCGCTGTCCTTCGCCAAACAATGCTGCCCCGGATTTGGGATTGGTCTGCCGTGTTTTGGCCCAGATATCCTCCTGGGTAAATGACGGGTCGTACTGCAGACGATACTCCTCGAAATCGAAGCTCCACAGGGTATCGATATCATGATCCAAACCGTTATCACGCCACCAGGAATACGGGATATGCCGGTCATTCACCTTGTCAAAATGCTGCTGTGACAGATAGCGCTGCAGAACAGCTTTGTTCTCCCCGCCCTTGTCTCCATACGGGAAGCGAAACGGACGGTAGCTTCGCACCACTCCAGCATCCTGATAGAGCCGGTCAAGAACTGCTTCGCATTTTCTGATCTCCTCGATGCCTTTCTCCGCCGTGAGGGAGGAAAACGCCGGGTGCGAATAGCTGTGGTTGCCAACGATCATCCCTTTGCGGACAGCGTAAAGCGCTTCATCATAGAACCGCTCCACATTCATGCCCGTAGCAAACATAATCGCCGTGATCCCCCGCGAGCACAACTCATCTACAATGGCCGGCGTGTTTCGGGAGGCGACGTCGTCAATGGTCAGCAGCACGGTATTCATGCGTATCTCCTCGTCAGCAGCAGCTTACACCGCATGGCCCTTCTCGCGAATGACCTTGACGATGCTCTGGCACAGTTCGGTGCACTCCGCCTGGCTCTCAGCCTCCACCATCACGCGGATGACGGGTTCCGTGCCGCTCTCACGGACCAGGACACGGCCCGTCTCGCCCAGCTTATCGGCAACAGCCTGCACCGCAGCCTGGACGTCAGCATCGCCGCGGGCAGCAGCCTTGTCATGCACTCGCACATTCACCAGCTCCTGAGGGAAGATGGTCAGCTCGCTGGCCAGCTGATGCAGGGTCTTCTTCTTCGCGCACATGACCTCCATCATCTTCAGGCTGGTCAGGATGCCGTCGCCCGTGGACGCATAATTGCGGAAGATAATATGGCCGGACTGCTCGCCGCCAAATGCGCAGTTGTTATCTACCATGTACTCATAGACGTATTTGTCACCCACAGCAGTCTTGGCATAGTTGATGTCCGCTGCCTCCAGCGCACGGAACAGGCCGAAGTTGGACATGACAGTCGTCACCACGGTATTGCCCATCAGCTGGCCCTTATCGTGCATGTGCTTGCCGTAGATGTACATGATGTGATCGCCGTTGACAACCTCACCCGTCTCATCTACGCAAAGGCAGCGGTCAGTGTCGCCGTCGTAGGCAAAGCCCACGTCGCAGTGATGATCCAGCACAAACTTCTGCAGACCCTCAATGTGGGTGGAGCCGCAATCAGTGTTGATGTTGTAACCGTTTGGTTCAGCATTGATGACATAGGTCTGGGCGCCCAGCGCATCGAACACGGACTTGGCGATGTTCCACGCTGCACCGTTGGCGCAGTCCAGCGCCACGCGCTTGCCCTTGAAGGAATACAGGCCCAGGGAGATCAGGTAGCCGATATAGCGGTTACGGCCGGATACATAATCGACCGTACGACCGATGCGCTCGCGTGTCGCGAAAGGTACCTCCGTCAGCGTTTCGCCAAAGACGTACACGCAGCCGTCCAGATACTGCTCTACCAGGTCAATGGTCTCCTCGTCCATCTTTTCGCCCTGACCGTTGATCAGCTTGATGCCGTTGTCAAAGTAGGGATTATGGCTGGCAGAGATCATGATGCCGCAGTCGAACTCGTCCACCCGGGCGACATAGGCCACAGAAGGCGTAGTGGTGACATGCAGCATGTACGCATCCGCACCGGAGGCCACCAGGCCCGCAATCAGCGAATACTCGAACATGTAGCTGGAACGGCGGGTATCCTTGCCGATCACGATGCGTGCTTCATCCTTGCTGCCCTCGCGGCGCTTCTTCTCGCCGAAGTACCAGCCCAGAAAACGGCCCAACTTGTAGACATGATCAGCCGTCAGATTGATGTTTGCTTCTCCGCGGAAGCCGTCAGTGCCGAAATACTTGCCCATAATGATCCTTCCTTCCGCTTATTTGTTATCGTAGCCCAGGGTTCGCAGGTCATCCATGCGGTTGCGCCAGTCGGGGCGCACCTTGACCCACAGCTTGAGGTTGACATGCAGATCCAGCAGGTTCTCAATATCGTGGCGGGCTTCGGTGCCGATCTGCTGCAGCATCGCGCCGCGCTTGCCGATGATGATGCCCTTGTGAGCGTCGCGTTCGCAGTAGATGGTGGCATGGATCTCCATGAAGTCGTCGGACTCCTTGTTCATGCCCATGATCTCCACGCCGATGCCGTGGGGAACCTCGTCCCGCAGGTGCAGCAGCGCCTTTTCGCGGATCATTTCCGCCACAATGAGGCGCTCCGGCTGGTCGGTCATCATATCATCCGGGAAGTACTTGGGGCCCTCGGGCAGCTTCCCGGCCATGGTTTTGGTCAGCTGCTCCAGACCATCGCCGGTCTTGGCGCTGATGGGAATGATGGCGTCGTAGCCGCAGTCAGCAAAGGATGCGATCAGGGTCAGCAGCTTCTCCGGCTGCAGCAGGTCGATCTTGTTCAGCAGCAGCACCTTCGGCACCTTCTTGGAGGCCATTTCCTTCACGATGGCACGGTCATGCTCGCCCACCTGGGTCGCGTCAACCAGCACCATCATGCCGTCCATGCCGTCCATCGCTTCGCGGACGGACTGCATCATGAAATTGCCCAGCTTGGTACGGGGCGTATGGATGCCGGGCGTATCCAGGAACACCATCTGCCAGTCTTCGCGGGTCATCACGCCCATGATGCGGTTTCGTGTAGTCTGGGGACGGTTGGAAACAATGGCGACCTTCTCGCCCACCAGCGCGTTCATCAGCGTGGACTTGCCCACATTGGGACGGCCCACGATGGTCACAAAACCGGAACGGAACTTCTTCATTTCAGTCATTACAGGTGATCTCCTTTTCTTCAAGGACTTATTCAATCAAATCGTATTACTGTACGTCTTTGGGGCCAAAGCCATGGGGCAGCAGCTCATTCAGAGACATTTCGTCCTGGCCGCCGTCCCAGGTGACCAGCACGCGGATGCCGGGGGCAAACTCATTGAGCACCTGCCGGCATGCGCCGCAGGGCCAGGGTGCACTCTGCCGGGATGCGATCGCAATCGCGGTAAACTCAGTCGCGCCCTCGCTGATGGCCTTGAACATCGCCGTGCGCTCGGCGCAGTTGGTCAGACCGAAAGAGGCATTTTCGATGTTGCAGCCCTGGAAGATGCGGCCGTCCGCGCACAGCAGCGCCGCGCCCACCGGGTAATTGGAATAGGGAGAATAGGAGCGCTTCATGGCCTCGCGGGCAAGGGCAAGGAGGGTCTCGTCGGTGACGGCCCCTTCCCCATCGCGGGTCTGGCCGATGGCAGCGAGGATCTTCTCTTCCATCGCACGCATCCTCCTTTTATCGTCTTCTTCAATGTGGTCGTAGCCCATCAGATGGCACAGGCCGTGCACCAGCAGGTACGCACACTCCCGCTCCGGGGAATGCCCGTACTCCTCCGCCTGCGCCAGCACATGAGGCACGGAGAGGATCAGGTCGCCCAGCATACAGGCGTTCAGTTCATCATCCAGCTCGCGGCGCAGGTATTTGTCCGCCTGACCTGCCGTCACGCCAGCCGGGTAATTCACCGTCGGGAAGGACAGTACATCCGTCGCGCGGTCCACATCCCGATATTCCCGGTTGATTTCATGAATGGCGTCGTCATCGCACAGTCGAATGCTGACCGCACATTCCCGCTTGACGCCCTCGGTCAGCAGCGCGCAGTCCGCCGCCGTCTGCATCAGGCTCAGCCAGGAGGGAGCCACCTCGGTATCGATCTGCCACAGGAGGATCATTCCTTCTCCTCCTTTTCCGCGGGTGCCTCGCCGTCGGGCATGGGGGACGCAAAGGGCTCAGGCATCGCATCCGCCGGAGCCGCCTCCGCCGCAGGAGCGGTGTTTTCCGTGACCGGCACCGGCGCAGTGGTCTGGGGTACAGGCTTCACCACAGGCGTGGGAGCAGTCGTCTGGGCGACGGGCTTGTTGGGCGCCGTATTCTGGCTGACCAGCTTTACCACAGGCGTGGGAGCGGTCGTTTGTGCCACCGGCTTGGCGGCAGGCGCAGGAGCCGCCTTGGGCGCCGCGACCGCCTTGCCGTCCGCCGTCACCTGGACGGTGGGATACTCAATGCGTTCGTGAAACACACCGGACAGCACCGCAGAGAAAGCCTCGCAGATACCGTCGATGTCCAGCAGGGACAGGGGCGAGTTGCTCAGCTGGCCGTCCTCGATCTTGCCGCGGACAAGGCGCTCAATGAAGCGCTGGATGGCCTGGGGCGTAGGATCGGGCATGGAGCGCACCGCCGCCTCGATGGTATCCGCCAGCATAACGATGGCGCTTTCCTTCGTGGAGGGGCGGCTGCCGCCATAGCGGAAGTCCTTGATGTCGACCGGCTTGCCGTCCGCCTGCTGCAGCGCCTTGTGGTAGAAGTACATCACCGGCGTGTCACCGTGGTGCTCCACGATGATCCGCTGGATCTCCGGCGGCAGATGATGCTTCTGCGCCAGGGTCAGGCCGTCGGAGGTATGGGCCGTCACGATGGCAGCGGACACATAGGCGTCCGTGCGGTCGTGGGGATTGTCGCCGCGCTGGTTTTCCTTGAAGTACAGGGGCCGCTTGAGCTTGCCGATATCATGGAAATACGCACCGGTACGGGCCAGCAGCGGATTTGCACCAATCTTCTCAGCAGCAGCTTCCGCCAGGTTGGCCACGATGATGGCATGATGATAGGTACCCGGCGCTTCCAGCAGCAGCCGGCGCAGCAGGGGCTGGTTGGGATTTGCCAGTTCAAGAAGCTTTGAGGGCGTAGCGAGGTTAAAGACAGCCTCGAACACAGGCTGGAAGCCAACCGCAATCAGGCCGCTGATCACGCCTCCGGCCATGGACCAGACCATGTTGTTCGTTACAGCATGGAGATCAAAGGAGGTCATCAGTCCCAGAGCGAGCAGCATGATCATATTCACGCCCGCCACCAGGACGCCGCAGATCACCGTGCGTACACGCTGAGGCTTTCCGGCCAGGAATTTAACCGCTGCAACACTGCTCACCACACCGGTCAGCAGCAGATGCACCATTTCATCCGAATAAGCGCCGTTGCTGCCTGCAGCAAGGCTGGCCAGGATCACCGACAGGGCCAGACCGACCGTCAGGCCTGTACGCGCGCCCAGCAGACCCGTCAGCAGGATCGCGCCCAGCGCAACGGGAATCAAGTATACATGGATCAGCTTGACGCACAGCACGCCGATACCAACGCTGATAATCATGACCAGCATGATGACGATCACATATCGGGGTTCCCTGAGAGTATCGGGTTCAAGCATGTGCAGCATCAGGATCATGAGCAGCACGGCTGCAATCACGACCAGCGCAGCGCCGCCATACACATTCAGGTCGATGTTGGCGGAATCCAGCAGCCCCAGCGCCGACAGCATCGCGATCTGATTGGCGCTGACGCGTTCACCCTCACGGACGATGTTCTGGCCCTGCTTGTAAATCACAGGCTCCACGCTGTCCCGTGCAGCCTGACGCGCTGCGTCCGTGGCCTCTTCATCAACCACCATGTTCGGCTTGATGACCGCATTGAGCACCACCGGAACGATGGAATTGGTCAGATCGCTGTCCACACGGTATTTGCAGATGGCGTTGATATTGCTGATGGAGGTGGTCACCTGGCCCTCACGGATGGTGGTGTTCAGCGCATTAGCGACAGCGCTGCGCACCTCGGTCACCATCGTGTTGAAGGATTCAGTGGACGTGTTGAGGAGCACACGGGTCTGATACGGGGTCAGACTGATGCCCTTGACCAGGGACTGTGCATAACTGATCTCCTCGGGAGAGTAGGTACGCACCCTGTTCATCCCGGCCGCATCAGAAGCATTGCGCAGATCCTGTCCGTACTGCTGCACACGTGAAAGCTCTGCCAGCAAATCGTCCAGGGACATGAGCACCTCTTCCGTCGCTCCCTCCTTCAGATGATAGGAGGGCTCTACCGCTGCTGCCGCTGCTTTGCGGTGCTGCTCCGTCGTGACGGTATCCTCCACATCCTTGGTGGCGGTGATGGTCTTTTGCGCAATGTCACCCACCTGCAAGCTATATCGCGCGGATACGCAGGCCAGCGAGAAAAGACCGAACAACAGCAATGTTCCCAGAATAATCACGCCGGCAGATTTTGCGCTGCTACCATGAAACCAGGTCAGCCATCGGCGGAACCATCCTTTTCGGATGTTCTTGT
>JAFXFR010000009.1 GCA_017513475.1 Clostridia bacterium | reverse complement strand
TTCGACACCATCTTGTCCAGCACGGACAGGCGTGCTTCGTCCTTGGCGATGCTGGCGACAAGCGACGCCCGCTGTTCGTCCTGCTGACCATTTGCGGCACGTTCCAAAGATGCAAGAATGGCATCCGTGCCCACAGCAGCCGCCTCTGCATAAGCGCGGATGTTGCGCAGCACAACCTCCGTCAGAATATCCTCCTGTACGCGATGCTGGGTGCAGTGATTTTTGCCATATGCGTTGTAGGTCTTGCAGCAGTAGCAGGGAACTGGCTCCCTGCCAGGGCGGCTGACGCGGTAGGTCAGCGACTTGCCGCACTCCCCGCATTTCAGCAGCCCGGAGAACAGGCTGAAGGTGCCGTTGTTGCGCGGCCGTCGCCGGGAGGACATGGAGCGCTGCACAATTTCAAAGGTCGCCCGGTCAACGATGGCTTCGTGGCAGTTCTCCACGACGATCCATTCATCAGGCTTTTTGTCGCTGATCGTACCCAGCTTGAAGCGATAGTTGGTCTTCTGGGACGCAATCGCGCCGATGTATACCGGGTTCATCAGCATCGTTTTGAGGACGCTGAAATCCCACATATACATGCCTTCGTCCGGGTTGGCGGTTTCCCAGCGAGTCTGCGTTCTGCGATAGCCACGCTGCCGGTTCCACCATGCCGGACAGGGCACCTTCCGTTCTTCCAGACGGTGGCGGATGTAGTTCGGCCCATGCCCCGCAGCGGCCATAGCGAATATCTCACGCACATAGGGAGCGGTTTCTTCATCAACCAGCAGATGTCCCTTGATGTCCGGGTCTTTTCGGTAGCCGAAGGGGGCAACCGTGCCGGTGAACTTGCCCTTTTCCGCCGCAACCATATAGGACGAATGCACCTTCTTGGAGATGTCTTTGCTGTACATCTCATTGAGGATATTCTTGAAGGGGGCAATGTCGTTGCTGTCGCTCATGGTGTCGATCCCGTCGTTGAAAGCGATGTACCGCGTTCCATGCCGGGGGAAGAAGTATTCCATGAGGCGACCTGTTTCCAGATAGTTTCGCCCAAGTCGGCTCAGGTCTTTTGTGATGACAAGGTTAATACGCCCCTGTTCAACATCCGCAAGCAGGTGCTTGAGGCCGGGGCGCTCCATGTTCAGGCCGGTGTATCCATCGTCCTGATACACCTGGGCAATCGTCCAGCCCTGAGCCTTGCAGTAGTTCGTGAGCAATTCGCGCTGATTGCCGATGCTGGCGCTCTCGCCCTGTTGGTCATCGTCCTTTGACAGTCGGCAGTAGATACCGACCTGCCAGGTAGTCAGCGCAGCTCCTCTTGTAAACAGAGAGCCAAGATTTATTCCGTTCATCATGATGCTTCTTCGCACGATCCAGACACATGCTGATGCGGAATCCTGCTTGCATTATACCTGATTTCGCCCGTGTTTGGAAGCCCCTTTTTGTCAAAATGAGTGAGGATTTTGTCTGCAATAAAAGAGGAGAACACATCTTCAAAAGCGTGTTCTCCGTCAAAAACCAGCGTAAAGCTGTATGAAGTTCTGATGGCCATAAGATAAGTGGTTACCTCCGTCATGGATCACAGGGTTATTCGAGAAGTGGAGTTTGTCGGGATGGCTGGCGTTGCTCTTGCTGCTGCGGATGAAGCAAACGTTCAGCAGATTGGGCAAGCAGCTGGTCAAGTTCCTTTTCATTTTGAGATACCTCCATCGTATTGCGCAGGGACGGCTTACCGCTTTCCGTCCTGTGAGGCAGCGCATCAGGAATGACCTTGCGTACCCAATAGCGGACGGTTTTCAGCTCGTCCAGTTCTTCCTGTACTGCATCCACATCAGGCCGCAGGGACTCTACTTCCTGTTCAAGCTGTGCTTTTTCTGCCTGTAATACTTTGCGGTCAATGGGAGGAGTCAGACTAAACTTGTGCAGCAGCCGTTGAGCTTTCTTATACTGTTCCAGCTCGTCAGCGTGGGCGGTTGCAAAGCGTTCCTTTGCGCCCTTCCAGCGGATGGCGCTGTACTCATCGTACACAGGCTGGAAATCGTGGATCGTCTTGTCAGCTGCCAGCAGAGCGTCAATGTCACGAATACGCTGCTCCTTGCTGTGAACCGTTCTGCGTAGCTCATTCATACGAGTGCCAGTGCGGGACAAGTAAAAGCCAAGGGACTGCACCGTGTCAATCTTCTTCTCCCGCAGAAAGGTGACAGCATTGCTGACTGCCTGCAAGTCCTTCAAAGATGCCTTTGTCTGCGCCCGGTGTGCCCAAAACTCACGGTCAGCTTTGCGCAGATCAAGGTAACTGAGCAGTACATCGCCGAGGTTATAATCGTCCGCATTTGAGATGGTTTCATGATGGGTCAGTGTCTCTTTGATGCTTTGAAGCCATTCAGCCAGAGCCACAACGGACTTCTGCAAAGCGCGAATGATGGCATTGACACGCTTGATCTCCCGGTTGCGTTCGCCGCGCGTGGTAGAGATACCCTTTCGCTCTAACGCAGCCGCCTCCGGGCCGAGATGTATCTGCGGTTCAAGGTCAGTGATGCCCTGACGCTCATAGGATCGCATATCAATCCTTTCAGGTCGTCCGGCAGCTTCAAGCGCTTTATTCTGCGCGACCTCCCATTCGTGCCGCCATATCTCACCATTCAGCGGATTACTCCAGTCTACGGTGTTCTGGCGGTCACGCAGCCAGCGTCCGTTTTTGCCACGGATGCGCTCTCCGTTTTCATCCAGCACATAGGTGGTTTTCGTCTTTGGCAGCCAGCGACCTTGCGCGTCCATTGCACGCATGGTCAGCAGCAGATGAACGTGGGGATTCCCGTCGTGTTCATCGTGATAATACAGATCGCAGATCATGCCCTTGGAGACAAATTGCGCCTGACAATAGGCACGGATCAGCGAAAGGTTTTGCTCATAGGTCAGCTCCTTCGGCAGCGTGATGACAAACCGTCGGGCGGTCTGCGCGTCAGCACGTTTCTCCACCTCATCAACGGCGTTCCACAGAGTCTGTCGGTCGGCGTACTCCGCCGGAGCATTCGGCGGCAGCATGACCTCCGTGTAGCGAACGCGCTGCGGGCTGCTGTGGGGATATTTCCATTCGCCGTCGTGATCTGAATAGAGCTTCTGTCCAAGGCAGTAGAACGCGGCAGCCATGACGGACTGACCGCTGCCCCGGCTGACGACGGAGATGGAATAATGGGGACATGGCATAGGGCGCCTCCTTCAGCGCCGTGCGCTGTAACAGTTGGTAGACGCCACCGGCGGCGCAGGGAGGTTTCCTCCCTGTTGCTGGGAATGGGTCACCGCCCATTCCCAGCGGGCA
>JAFXFR010000008.1 GCA_017513475.1 Clostridia bacterium | reverse complement strand
GCTCCTCCGTCAACGTGGGCAGCACCCGCGCAGGCATCAACATGAATGCTGTGCGCCAGATGGGCCAGATTATCAAGAAGACCGCCGAGCTCACCGCGGACAACGACAGCCTCGGCTGCGCGAAGCTGGTGGTGTTCTGCAACGCCGTGGAGGACAACCCCTTCATGGCCAGCGCCTTCTGCGGCGTTGGCGAGCCTGAGTGTGCCATCAACGTGGGCGTTTCCGGCCCCGGCGTGGTCAAGACTGCGCTGGAAAAGGTCAAGGGCCAGCCCTTCGACGTGGTGGCCGAGACCATCAAGCGCACAGCCTTCAAGATCACCCGCGTTGGCCAGCTGGTCGCCCGCGAGGCTTCCCAGCGGCTGAACATCCCCTTCGGCATCGTCGACCTCAGCCTTGCGCCCACTCCTGCCCGCGGCGACTCCGTGGCCCACGTTCTGACCGAGATGGGCCTGGAAATGGCTGGCGCTCCCGGCACCACTGCTGCCCTGGCCCTGCTGAACGACGCTGTCAAGAAGGGCGGCGTGATGGCTTCCAACCACGTTGGCGGCCTGAGTGGCGCTTTCATCCCCGTGTCCGAGGACATCGGCATGATCGAAGCCGCCGCTGCCGGTCAGCTGACCCTGGAAAAGCTTGAGGCCATGACCTGTGTTTGCTCCGTGGGCCTTGATATGATCGCCATCCCCGGCGACACCAGCGCCGAGACCATTTCCGGCATCATCGCGGACGAAGCCGCCATCGGCATGGTCAACAGCAAGACCACCGCAGTGCGCGTCATCCCCGCCGTCGGCAAGAAGGCCGGTGACACCGTTGAATTCGGCGGCCTGCTGGGCTTTGCCCCCGTCATGCCGGTCAATACCTGCTCCAACGCGGAATTCATCGCCCGCGGCGGCCGTATTCCCGCTCCCCTGCAGAGCCTGAAGAACTAACCCCTCTCCCCTGAATTTTGGAGGTAATCATTCTCAATGTCCAACTTCGTAGACCATGTCAAAATCACCTGCAAGGCCGGCAACGGCGGCAACGGCAGCCTGAGCTTCCACCGTGAGAAGTTCGTGCAGGCCGGCGGCCCCGACGGCGGCGACGGCGGCAACGGCGGCGATATCTGCTTCTATGCCGATCCGAATATGCATACCCTGCTGGATTTCCGCTTCCACCGCAAGTTCCAGGCGGAAAACGGCGTGGACGGCTCTGCCAACCGCTGCACCGGCAAGCGCGGCGAAAACCTGATCATCAAGGTGCCCGTGGGTACCGTCATCCGTGACGAGGACACCGGCGCTGTCGTGGCTGATATGGACACCCCCGGCGAGACCCGAACCGTCCTCAAGGGCGGCCGCGGCGGCTGGGGCAACAGCCATTTCGCCACCCCAACCCGTCAGGCCCCCAACTTCGCCAAGCCCGGCACCAAGACCGAGATCCACACCTTCCACCTGGAGCTGAAGACCATCGCGGATGTGGGTCTGGTCGGCTACCCCAACGTGGGCAAGTCCACCATCCTCAGCGTGGTGACGGCTGCGCGCCCCAAGATCGGCAACTACCACTTCACCACCCTGACCCCAAATCTGGGCATCGTACGTCGTCACGGCAAGGACATCGTGCTGGCGGATATTCCCGGCCTGATCGAAGGCGCTGCTGACGGCGCAGGTCTGGGACACGACTTCCTTCGCCATGTGGAGCGTACCCGTCTTTTGATGCACGTCATCGACATCGCCGGCAGCGAAGGCCGCATCCCCACCGAGGACTTCGACCAGATCAATCACGAGCTGGCCAATTACGGCGAGCTGGCGGATCGTCCGCAGATTGTGGTGTGCAACAAGGCCGATCTGCCTGACGCCGAGGAAGGCGTGAACATGCTGCGCGAGCACATGGCGGAGAAGGGCCTTGACTATCCCATCTTCGTGGTCTCGGCCGCGACCCACCAGGGCTTCGACGCGCTGCTGGACAAGGCCGCCGAGATGCTGGAGACCCTGCCGCCCATCGTCCACTTTGTGGAGGAGGTCACCTTCGACGAGAAGCTGAAGGAAGAGCCCTTCACCATCGTCTTTGACGGCGCGGTATATGAGGTCATTGGCAAGAGCATGGACAACCTGATCGAATCCGTCAACTTCGACGACGACGAGTCCATTTCCTGGTTCCACCGCACCCTGCGCCGCTGGGGCGTCATCGACGCACTGCGCAAGAAGGGCGCGAAAGAAGGCGACACCGTGCGCATCGTGGACATGGAGTTTGACTTCGTCGAGTAAATCAATAATCAACAACCTTACATTAGGAGAATTACAATGACCAGCAAGCAGCGCGCGTATCTGCGCTCCATGGCCAACACCATGGAAACCATCCTCTACGTCGGTAAGGATGGCATCGTCCCCGGCACCATCAAGCAGGCCAGCGACGCACTGGAGGCCCGCGAGATCATCAAGTGCGCCATCCAGCAGAACTGCCCTCTGTCCGCCAAGGAAGCCCTCAACGAGCTGTGCGCGGAACTGGGTGCAGAACCCATCCAGTGCATCGGTCGCCGGTTCGTCATGTACCGTCCCAGCAAGGAGAACCCCCGCATCGTTCTGGAATAAAGCGATATTATTTCTGATCTGTAAAAAACGAGTCGAAGACTCCCCGTCAGCCATTGCGCGCTGGCGGGTTTTGTGTTATCATGGGAAAATCAATTCCGAAAGCAGG
>JAFXFR010000109.1 GCA_017513475.1 Clostridia bacterium | reverse complement strand
GCGGTGAAGTCCATCGTGTCCACCAGCCTGTCCAACAAGATCGCTGCGTCCTTCGGCGTGGAGATGTTCGAGACCCTGACCGGCTTCAAGTTCATCGGCGAGAAGATCCAGCAGTTCCAGGATACCGGCAGCCACACCTTCCTCTTCGGCTTCGAGGAGAGCTACGGCTTCCTGTCCTCCACCTTCGTGCGCGACAAGGACGGCGTCAACGCCTCCATGCTGATCGCTGAGGTTGCCTGCGCCTGCGCCGCCCAGGGCATTACCCTGTATGACTATGTGCAGTCCATCTTCGCGGAGTACGGCTACTTCGTGGAGAAGGTCGTGTCCGTCACCCTGCCCGGCAAGGAAGGCCTGGGCCGCATGAAGGAAATCATGGCTGGCCTGCGCGCGAATCCTCCGGCGGAGATCTGCGGCATGAAGGTCACCGCTGTGCGCGACTACAAGACCGGTCTGCGTACCGCCAATGGCGTGTCCGAGCCCACCGGCCTGCCCACCTCCGACGTGCTGTACTTCGAGCTGGAGAGGGGCAACTGGGTCTGCGTGCGCCCCTCCGGCACCGAGCCCAAGATCAAGCTCTACGTCAACACCAACGCCGCCGACAAGGCCACTGCTGAGCAGCTGAACGCTGATCTGCGCGTCGCTTCCGAGGCGCTGCTGAAGTAAGCGTTCTTCCCACGGTAAGTAAATCAGCCCCGCAGGACGTTTTCCTCGTTCTGCGGGGCTTTTATTTGAAAAAGAGACGAAGATCAAAAAATGAGACGAAGTTTCCTTTGCAAATTCGACAACCTGTGATATAATATATTGATTCAGTATGCCTATGGCAGGCTGATGGCCGCAAAGATCACAGAGCTGCGGCTCTGACAGGAGGAATCCACATGTTCGGCAAGTTTATGAACAACTATTACTACGGCAAGTCCGGCAAGGGCGATTATACCCCCGAAGACCTGCCCAAGACCCGTCTGCAGCTCTATTTCGAGATGCTCCGGGTACGCTTCAACGGCCTGTGCCGCATGAACCTGATCTACATGCTGCCCTGGATCCCCACGATGCTGGTCATCGGCATGTTGGTGATGTTTGTGCTGTCCATCGGCACCGTGCCCACGGAGCAGGTGACCGTCACCAATGAGGACGGCACCGTCACGACCGAGTACGTCGCCCCGCAGATCTCCGACGAGGAGCTGCAGAAAATGATGGAAGCACAGGTGGCCATGGTGCCCACGCTGATCTACTGGATGCTGATCCTGCTGATCCCCTGCATTGCCATTACCGGCCCCTGGACGGCGGGCGTCGCGTACGTCACCAGAAACTGGGCAAGAGATGAGCATGCCTTCATCTGGTCGGATATGAAGGATGCGATGAAGGCCAACTGGAAGCCGGCGCTGGGCCTGTCTGCCATCACCTCCGTGATCCCGCTGCTGGCCTATCTGTGCTGGGAGTTTTACGGTAACCTTGCGGCAACCAACGCATTCATGATCGTTCCTCAGATGTTCACCATGATGGCGGCGGGCTTCTGGTTCCTGGCCGTCACCTATGCTTACCCGCTGCTGGTGAGCTACAAGATGAGCTTCGGTACGGTCATCAAGAACAGCCTGCTGCTGGCCATCGGCCGTTTGCCCTTCAGCGTGGGCGTGCGCCTGCTGCATCTGCTGCCGGCTGCGATCACGGTCCTGCTGACCCTGGTGTTTAACAGCGTCTGGATTCCGCTGGTGCTGTTTGGCTACTACATGCTGATCGGCTTTACCCTGTCCCGCTTCACCACTGCTTCCTACACCAACGCTCAGTTTGACAAGTACATCAACTCCCGCATCGAGGGCGCGCAGGTCAACCGCGGCCTGGCTGAGGAAGATGAAGAGGAAGACGAGGACGAGGACGAGGAAGAAGAACGGGAGCTCAAGCCCTGGGAAAACGGCTACGCGAGCCAGGACAAGTAAGCGGGCATGAAACAGGCTGCCGGTGCGCATCCTATCCGCAATGATGACGCGGAGGTGGAACGATGACATGGCGGCTTGGTCCGAAACAGAAACGGAAATATAAGGCGGCGGAGGCGCTTGGCCTGCTGCAGCGGCTGCAGGAATGCGGCTGGGCGGGGCTGACCGCCAAGGAGACCGGGCGCGTGGGCGCAGCGATGCGGCGTCCGTCGCAAAAACAGGAGTAACAGGAATTGTACACGAGTTTTGCTGAAGTATACGATCAGCTCATGGATAATGTGAACTATGAGCGTTGGGCGGATCTCTACGCGCAGATGCTGTATCTCAACGGCGTAGGGCCGGGCGGCAAGGTCTGCGAGTGCGCGTGTGGTACCGGCGGGCTGACCATTCCCCTTGTCAGGCGCGGATACCAGATGACCGGCGTCGACCTTTCGCAGGAGATGCTGTGGATCGCGGCGCAGAAGGCCCGCAAGCAGGGCCTGGGCCTGCCTTTCATCCAGCAGGATATGCGCAAGCTCCACCTGCACCGGCAGATGGATGCGGTCATCGCCACCTGCGACGGCGTGAATTATCTGCTGACGGACGAGGACGTGTGCGCCTTCTTCCGCGCAGCATACGCGGCGATGCGTCCCGGCGGCGCGCTGATCTTCGACGTATCGACCCCTTGGAAGCTGGAAAACGTGCTGGGCAACGAGCTGATCGTGGAGGATCGCGAGGACGTGACCTACATGTGGCAGAACAGCTTCAACAAAAAGACGGGCGTGTGCGACATGGCGCTGTGCTTCTTCCTCCGGGAGAAGGACGGCCGTTACCGCCGCATCGATGAGGAGCAGAAGCAGCGCGCGCATACCCGTGAGGGGCTGACTGCTCTGCTGCAGAGCTGCGGCTTCGCAGATGTGCACGTTTACGGCAACAGCCGCATGGAATCCCCCCGGGACAAAGAGCAGCGCTGGCATTTCACCGCCCGCCGTCCGGAAGACGCATGATACAGGCAAGGAGAACATAAACATGGATGCTGAAAAGAACATTCAAATCGAACGCCGTGAGGGCGACGAGATCCTGCGCGGTACGCTGATGGACGGTCAGGTGCGCATCATGATGTGCGAGACCACGGCTATGGCGCAGCGCGCGGCGGATATCCACCACGCGACCCCCGTCTGCACCGCCGCCATGGGCCGCCTGATGACCGCGACCAGCATGCTGGGCGTGATGATGAAGGGCGACAATGAGTCTGTGACTGTCAACATCAAGGGCGGCGGCCCGATGGGCACCGTCGTGGCGGTGGCCAACCATGGCGACATCAAGGTCTGCGCGGACGATCCCCTGGTCGAGCTGCCCCTGCGCGAGGACGGCAAGCTGAATGTTGGCGCGGCCATCGGCAAGGACGGCTACATGACCGTCATCAAGGATCTGGGCCTGCGCGAGCCCTACATCGGCCAGATCGAGCTGGTGAGCGGCGAACTGGGCATTGACTTTGCGAATTACTACACCGTCTCCGAGCAGCAGCCGTCTCTGGTGGCGCTGGGTGTGCTGGTGGCGGGCGATACCGTGCTCAAGGCCGGCGGTCTGCTGATCCAGCCCCTGCCCGGCTGCCCGGACGAGGTCATCGACCAGATCGAGCTGCGCAGCCCCATGTTCTCCGACATCAGCCGCGAGATGACCTTCGCCCCCAAGGAAGAGCTGCTGGAGGACTGGTTCCGCGGCATGGATCTGCAGATCCTGGAGCGCGCCCCGCTGCGCTATCACTGTGCCTGCTCCCGCTACCGCATGGAGAAGGCCCTCATTTCTCTGGGCCGCCGCGAGCTGCAGACCATCATCGACGAGGACACCGGCGCGGAGCTGGGCTGTCACTTCTGCCACAGCCAGTACGCGTTCTCCACCGATGACCTGAAGGAGCTGTTGGAGCGGGCCACCCGCGACTAATATCCGGAACTCAAGGAGTTTGAATGAGTCAGAACGAACAGGGCGTGCTTTATCCCTTTCGCCTGTCCGGCAGCAGGATGCGCCAGAGTGCGGTGAACCTGCGCCGGCAAGGGCAGACAGTGGATGCGATGGTCCTTGTACGCCGCGCGGCAGAGCAGGAGGATACGCCCGCTGCGTGGTTGGCTCTGGCCGGAGAACTGCGCCAGACCAGTAACTGGGAGGCCGCCTCCCGGCTGCTGGCGCGGGTACTCAGCCGTGATCATCACCATCCCGGCGCGTGGGTGGATATGGCCCGCTGCATGCAGGCGATGGGGCAGAATGCACTGGCGGTGGACTGCGCGTACCACCAGCTCCAGGAGGACCCGTGGGGCCGGGAGGGCGATGCGGCCCGGGCTGTGCTCGCTCAGCTGGACGTGACGCCAGACGCCAGGGAACCGCGCCGCACCCAGCGGATGATCCACCGAGGGCTGAACGCATGGCAGTCCGGCGACCGCACCGCGGGCGAACGCTGTATCCGGCGGGCGCTGCGCATTGCGGCGGAGCCCCAGCGGCTGCTGGTCACCACGGCCATGCTGTGCATGCTGGAAATGGACTTCGACGGTGCGCTGTCCTATCTGTGCCGGGCGCTGCGCAGTGATCCCGATGATCCCCGTACGCTGACGGCGCTGGCGACATTGCTGCATCAGCTGGGGAAGCGGCGCGCGGCGCGCGGGCTGCTCGGCCGGGCAGGGAAGTATGCGGACTCCGTGATGGCGGAGGACGGCTTCCTCACCGCTGCCTGGGCCCAGGATGCCTGGCCCGAAATGAAGGAATACCTCGCGGCCCGTCTGAAACGGCAGCCCTGCCGCATCCCCCTGCTGGCGGCGAAGGCCACCATGTACAGCGAGATGGACGACGTGGAAAACGCCCGCCGGCTGTGGCGGGAGATCATCGCCATTGACCCGGACGACCGCAGTGCAGCGACGCTGCTTGCAGCCTCCCAGCAGAACCTGGACAGCTTCTACGCCTTTCCGGGAATGCTGCCCCGCACGGAGCGGCAGCGCCAGCTGACAGAGCTGCGCATGGCTGCGGAAAGCCTGACCATGAAGGAACTGCTGCGGCCCGGCGGCCGGGAAAGACGGCTGACGGACTGGTTCGTCGCATCCGCTGAGGCAGCGGAGAGGCAGGCCGTTCAGGCCCTGCTGGAACGCAATGATCCGGAGATTATCCCTTATCTGAAGGAGCTGCTGTGCCAACCCTTCCTGCGCTATGATGTGCGGCAATGGGCCCTCGTCCGCCTGGCGGAAATGGGCTGCCAGGAGGAGCTGCTCATCCTGGCGGGGGATCACTACACGCAGATCCTTTGCAGGAAGACCGGGGAGGGAGAAAAGTCCCTCCGCTGGGGCAGCTTCATGACGGAACTGCTGAAGGAGACCCGCCGTCACCGGCAAAGCAGCGCCATCGTGAGGCTGGCTGCGGAACTGTGGCAGCGCATGTCCGAGGACGACCGCGCCCGTGCCGGCGGCCTGAACCGTCACCTGTGGTGCAAGGCGGTGGAGACCTACTTCCTGTGCACAAAAGGGGAGGACGAAGCCGCCCTGCGCACGATGCAGGACGCGTCCTGCAGTCAGCGGCGCATCCGGCGGATCCTGCGGCGCATCCACCGCTATATGACGAAATCATCCCGGCCCATGCCGGAGAATGGAGATACAGCATGAAGTGCATCAACTTTGATGATAAGTTTGCGGATTTTACCTCCCAGTGGATGAAAAACCACAGCAAGGAATACCGCAATTTTGACGCGATGGAAGCCGATATGCCCCGCGTCTACATGATGTTCCTCAATACCCCGGCCAAGTGGCTGGACGGCGTGACCCCCGGTGCGTACTTCAGCCAGTTTGAGGACGCGAAGGATCTGGTGGACTGGATGGTGGAATACACCAGCCGGGAGATCCCTGTGCCGGATCTGCTGCTGGAGCAGATCACTGCGGTAGGCAAGCCCTGCGAGAAGCGCCTGGTGGCTCTGCTCAAGGACGACAGCCCCGCCATCAACGAGGAAGCACGCATGACCGCCATCGGCCTGCTGCGGGAGATGGAATCCCCCCTGCCCAAGATGCTTTACATCCAGTGGCAGCTGAACCGCGAGGATCACGACGAACTGGCGGACAACGCTCTGGACAGCCTGCGCGACATGGGCAAAGTGGTTGTGCAGCCCATCCTGCAGGAGCTGCCCCATGCCAATCGCGCCGGACAGGAGGCCTTCCTTGACATTCTTGTAAATTATCCGGGCAATGAGCAGACTTTTGAGCTGGCCATTCGTTTGTTTAAGGAGAACCCCATGCGTCGGGCGCTGTTTGCCAGCTACCTGGCCAAGCTGGGAGACGACCGCGCGCTCCCGGTGCTGATGGAAGCTGCAATGGACGAGAAGTGCAAGTACATGGACTTCATCGAGTTGCGCAATGCCATCGAGATGCTGGGCGGCGAGGCCCCCAAGAAGGAATTCTATGAGGACGATGAGTACGCCGCTCTGCGTGCCATGGAAGGCGATGACTAAGGAACGGACGAGCAGTCGACAGCTCCCTCCCGGAGGGAGCCGCTGGCTGCGTCCCTTGACGCAGGAATGTGCATGCAGCGCGAGCGGTGCGTTAGTTGCCAATCTCCAAGGAAGGAGTCCCTATGGTCACATTACAGGAAATCAAGCAGAATGAAGCAATCCGCGTGCTGATCAAGGCGGGCAACCGCTACCTGGATCACATGGGATACACCGAGCACGGTCCGCGCCATGTGGGCTATGTGAGCAAAACAGCCAGCAGCATCCTCAAGGCGCTGGGGTATTCCCCCAGGGAGGTGGAGCTGGCAGCGATCGCAGGCTGGGTGCATGACGTGGGCAACTCCGTCAACCGGCACGACCACGGCCCCCTGGGCGCTGTGCTGCTGCTGCCTATTCTCAGGGAAACCGGCATGGAGATGGCGGACATCATGGAGATCATCACTGCCGTGGGCAATCATGAGGAGCAAAGCGGCTTTATCTCCAGCAATGTGAGCGCAGCGCTGGCGCTGGGCGACAAGTCCGACGCCCACAAGAGCCGTGTGCGCAACGGCAGACCGGATGAAACCGACATCCATGACCGTGTCAATTTCTCCATCCAGGAGAACCAGGTGACGGTGGATCGGGAAAACCGCGTCATCCGGCACGAGCTGACGATGGATGCATCCTCGTCGGTGATGGAGTACCTGCAGATTTACATGAACCGCATCGTCATGTGCGAGAAGGCGGCGGCGTTCCTGAAGTGCTCCTTTGATCTGGTGATCAACGGGCAGTCCATCAACAACCGTCCCGACAAAGAGTAACAACGAGGAGGTGAAGCCGATGCTTTGCCCTGATTGCAATACCTACGCCGCGCAGGATGAGATTGTCTGCCCGCGGTGCGGAAAGCTGCTGGATCGCCAGACCACGGAGGAAGAGGCACTGATGAGCTTCCGCCAGGGCCGCCATCTGCGCAGAGTGCAGGATGAACTGCCTCCGCAGCCTGTCATGCCGGGCAGCACCGGCGCAAGCCGCTCCTTTGAGGATGTGCGTCCCCGGGAAACCGCGGAGGATACCGGCGCGTTCTATTCCCGGCGGGAAACGCTGGCCAGCACGGGCCGCTATTACGGCCTGGAGGACGGCGTGCTGGACAATGCGCCCATCGATTACGGCCTGAACGCGGCTCCCACCATCATGGCGCAGGGCCACCGCTCCAGCCGCGCCAAAAGAACCATCCGCATGAAGCGTCTGATCAACTGGGCATGGGTGCTCATCGGCTGCATCGTGCTGGTGATCGCATTGGTGATCGGCGCCTATGTCTTCCTGACGAAGACGCCCTCCGGTCAGGTGATTATGGCCCGCATGGGCCGGGATGCGACCTCCGCCGCCATGTGGCAGGTGGGTCAGGAATACCTGCATACCGGTGATATCGACCGGGCGATCGAGTATTTCCTCATTGCCCGTGAAAAGGACGCGGAGGCCGGCGAACACAATGTGACCGGCCTGCTGCAGCTGGGCAGCGCCTATGAAGCCAACGCCATGTATCCTGAGGCGGAAGAGGTGTATGCCTTCATCTATACGGAGGTGGCTCCTGCCGCGCCGGAGGCATACCGTGCCCAGGTGCGCGTGCTGCTGGCCCAGGGCCGCGAGGCGGATGCCGCAGAGCTTCTGGCAGAGGCCTACAGGAAGACCGGCAACGCTGCCTTCCGCTCCCAGCGCCTGGAGATCCTGCCGGAGGTTCCTGCGGCCAGCGTGATGGCCGGCTACTACAACGCCGCGCAGACCATTGAGCTGCTGCAGGGCCAGGATTGCGAGATTTGGTACACGCTGGACAAGTTCGCCGTGCTGCCCCAGGACGGTATCCTCTATGAGGGGCCGCTGGTTCTCAGCGAGGGTGAGCATCAGCTGAGGGCAGTGGCCGTCAACGGCGACCTGGTCAGTGACCCGATGGTCGCGACCTACCAGATCTATCTGCCCACTCCCCTTCAGCCGGACAGCAATCTGGCCCCCAAAACCTACCCGAAGAAGCGCACGGTGAGCCTGCGCCCGGGCAAGCTGAGCGACGAGGACCTGGAGAAAAACCCCGGTTATGCCGCCACGCTGGATGACCCGGTGGCCCAGACCATCACTATTTACTACACGATCGATGGCTCCCAGCCCGACCGGGACAGCCCTGTGTGGGACGGCACGCCCTTTACCATGGGCACGTACGGCGGATACCAGGTGCTCAAGGCCGTATCGGTGAACGGTTATGGCAAGCAGGGCAATATGCTGGAGGTTCGCTACAAGTTCGAGACCTCGCCGGGCTACCGCAAAAAGCTGACGGTGGAGGATACCATCGCTGATCTCAAGCTGGGTACAACCACCCGCGAGGCCTTCCGCAGCAAGTACGGCGAGGGTCAGGGTCCGGAGATGATCACGATGAATACCATCGAAGGTACGTGCGAGAAGTATACCTACGATTGGGGCTATGCCACCTTCATGAAGATCAAGAGCGGCTGGGTGCTGGCGGATGTTTACTTCACCAACAACCAGTTCGAGGGTCCTCGCAAGACAAAGATCGGTATGGAGGAAACCAAGATCACCGGATTGTACAAGGATTTCGGACAGGTGGTGGGCGCCACGGGCATCAAGCGAGGCCTCTATTATGACAATGAGGACGAGCAGGGCGTGATCTCCATCCTGCCCACGGGCGAGAAGACGATCTACTATCGTACCGGCACGGCGGACGGCCATGTCTGGCAGCTGGAATACCAGCTGGACAAGAATGGCAAGTGTACGTCCATCCGCTGGTTCTTCGAGCGCTGATGAAAATAAACAGGAGTCGTCCGGTATCGCGTTATTATGTAGAGGAAGGTTTACCCCTCCTCGTCATGAGTCGCGGGAAATACAGTAAATTCAAGCAGTTATGGCTTGAAGGGAAACCTTCAAGTACATAGCTGCTTTTTCTATTGCAGCAGAAAGCGAGGACACCCCATGAAACTGACCTATCGCCGCTGTGGAGACTACTACCTGCCCAACATCGGTATCCCTGCCGAGGACATGCGCCCGCTTGGCAAGTACGGCAGAATGCGCATGCGATACCTCCGGGAGCATCGGTCCCTCTTGTTCAATCAGCTCCTGCTGTCCGGCAAACTCATGAAGCACTTGTACAGCATTGATGATGCCTGCCAGGAACGCATGGATCTGCTGATCCCGCAGATGAAAGCAGCCGAAGGCGTTACCGAGGACTTGAAAGCTGCCGATCAGATGGAATGGGTACGCCGCATGAACAGTATTCACAACCGGATTGAAGAAATGCTGCTCAACGAGCTGATCTATGACTGAAGAACCGCGCCGCAAGCAAACAGGCTCGAGCCACATGCCCGTGCCTGTCTCCCCAAATCAGATGGAGGTACTTATGAAGAAACTGCTCAAGCTGCCCCTGCGGATAGCCACTCTGCCTCTCATTGCGATACTACTGGTGTTCCAGCTAATTTCATCTATAATTGTTGGATTGACATCCATCGTGACCAATCTGCTTGCAACGGTATTCCTCATCGGCTCTGTTGCAGGGTGGATTGCCAACGCTCCCAGCGGCCTGATCTTCCAGACGGTTGGGCTTGGCATCTTCTTCGCTTTTGCTCCACACATCGCTGGATGGCTGCTGGAAAAGTTAACAGATCTCACGCTCAACCTTCTGGACTTCATGCTGCCCTGATGCATCAGGGCTTCTTGCTCGCTTTGTTCCTACACTCAGCAGAACAGAACCGCGAGTCTGCCCGTGGAGCATAGAACGCCATGCGGCAATGCTCGCATAAGCTTATAGGATTCTTTTCAGCCGTCAGCTTAACAGAGAACAGGAACTTTATCGCCAGCATCAGAGAATGGTAATCCCACACGATAACCGGATGTTCCTGCAGTGACAGATGGTATGTAGGAGCATTACCCTCAAAGCAAGCCAGTCCCTTTCGATACAGTTCCAGCGTGTGTTCATCTGTTTTGTCCCGATCCTCGTAATACAGGTATGTTGATGTAAAGGTGAACGCCCAATCGAGGAACGCTTCCTTCAGCCATTCATAGGGTTCACCATAGTTGCGCATGAAGGACATTGCCATGGCTCGCGGATCGTTGCGGAAGGTCATCGACAGCGCAGCCTCTGCCCGATCTTCGCTGGACACATTCCATATGGATTCTATGCCGCGCTTGTGGAAATCCGGCATCCTGAACGGGAAAAAGAGCTTCATGTACGCCAGCGTGTCCATAGTCTCCTGCCGAATAAACTGGTTTTTGAGCAGATAGACCTTCTCGTACTCCACGAAATTCGGCGTGGTGGGCATGGCGGTCATCATGCCCAGTAAGCCATAGTTACAGGCGAAGCGGTGGATGGCGTCCTTGATTTTCTTTTCAGGCAATTTCTTCATCACCAACCGACCGACGTTGACTGCATCCAGCACCAGCTGGTCAGCCACCTTCATGATGTTGTAGACGGCTGCTTCTGCGTCTTTCGTGGGCAAGAGATATTCCTTGCCGTCAGCAGCCACCCGCCATTCATAGGCGGCATACTTCGCCCAGAATGCGTTGGTGTGTTCAAACAGGTTCTTCATCGGAAGAATGCCTCCTTTTCGGTGG
>JAFXFR010000108.1 GCA_017513475.1 Clostridia bacterium | reverse complement strand
CGTACTGACGGATAATGCGTTCATGGCCAGCGAGATCGGTGCAGCAGTGGGCTTTGTCAGCGTGTACATGACCCTGGGCATCATGATGTTTGGCCCGGCCAACAAGAACAATATCAACGACAATACCTCCGGCGTGGCGGCGGTGATGGAGCTCATGTCCCGCCTGCCTGAGGAGCAGCGCGCGAAGACCGCTTTCATCCTCTTTGACAATGAGGAGAAGGGCATGCTGGGCAGTGCTGCCTATGCCTCCAGCCACAAGGAAGTCAAGAAAAACAAGCTCATCATCAACATGGACTGCGTGGGCGACGGCGAAAATGTGCTGTTCTTCGCCAACAAGAAGACCCGCGCGCTGGCATGCTTCCCCAAGCTGGAGGAAGCCATGCAGGGCGCGTCCGACCGCAATTACATCATGAACAAGATGGAAAGCTGCGTCTACCCCTCCGATCAGAGCCAGTTCAAGCTGGGCATTGCCGTGTGCGCCTGCAACAAGATGCCCGTGATCGGCTACTACTGCGACAAGATCCACACAAAGAAGGACACTGTCTGTGAGCAGGCCAACCTGGACTTCCTGGCGGAAGGCCTGAGCGACTTCGTCAACAAACTGTGATTTTGGAGGCAATATGACCATTCGCGAGCAGATCACCCAGCGCTTCCCTGTGCGCAGAACGCCGGAACAGAAGGAGGCTTTCCGCCGGTGGATTCAGGAAGAGACCGCCCAAATGGGCTATTCCGCTCAGGTGGAGGAGGCTGACAAGCATCAAAACGTCGTCATCGGCGATCCGGAGACAGCCCAGGCGATCTTCACCGCCCATTATGACACGCCTGCAGGGTTCTTCCTGCCCAACTTCATGACGCCGCGGAATCGCGTGTTCAAAGTGGTCAGACAGGTGGGGATGATCCTGCTGTTTGCGCTATTTGGCGCGATCGTGGGCGTACCTGTCTGGCTGCTGACGGGCAATGGGCGATTGGGCTTCCTGGCGGGCTACGCAGTGTACATGCTCCTCGCTGTGGGTATGCTGATCGGCCCGGCCAACAAGAACAATGTCAACGACAACACCTCCGGCGTAGCGGCGGTGCTGGAAACGATGGCCCGTATCCCGGAAAGCGACCGGTCGAAGGCTGCGTTCATCCTCTTTGATAATGAGGAAAAGGGCTTGCTGGGCTCCAAGGCATATGCCAAAGCCCATCCGGCGGTGAAGGACAACGGCTTTGTCGTCAATCTGGACTGCGTGGGTGACGGCGGCCACATCCTGCTCATCAGCAGCGAAACGGCCCGTGAAGCGGCGGCCTATAGCGCCCTCACCCAGGGTATGGAGTCCGCCTCCGGGCGAGAACTGCACACCTTCCCCCTTGAGACGAGCGCGGGAAGCTCTGATCACAAGAGCTTCAAGACCAGCTCTGTCATCTACGCCTGCAACGAGAAGAAAGGCATTGGTTTCTACTGCGACAAGATCCACACCAGCAAGGATACCGTCTGCGACCAGGCGAATCTGGACTTCATTGCGGAGGGACTGAGCTCCTTCGTCGGCAGGCTGTAAACCTTTGGAGGTATCATGACCATTTGCGAAAAAATCACGCAGCGTTTTCCTGTCCGCAAAACCGAGGAACAGAAGCAGGCCTTCCGCCAGTGGGTGCGGGCGGAGATCGCCGGGATGGGCTATTCCGCACGGGTAACGGAGCATGACCGGGGACACCATCAGAATATCGTCATCGGAGACCCGCCCCATGCGGAGGTGACCATCACCGCCCATTATGATACGCCGTCCACCATTCTGCTTCCGGATCTGCAGATCCCCCGCAATTTTCCTGTGTACCTGCTCTGGCAGATGATCATCATTGGCCTGATGCTGCTGATCTCCATGGCTGTCGGCGCTGGTCTCGGCCTTGTGACGAAGAACGGAAATGTGATGATCCTCGCGTTCTTTGGAGCCTTTTTGGTGCTGATGCTGCTGCAACTGAACGGCTTTGCCAATAAAAATAACGTCAACGACAACACTTCCGGTGTGGCGGCGCTGCTGGAAACGATGAAGCGGATCCCGGAGGAAAACCGGGGAAAAGTGGCCTTCATCCTTTTTGACAACATGGAAAAGGGCCGCGGCGGCTCCAAGGCCTATGCCCGCGATCATGTGGAGATGCAGCACACCGGCTTCGTGGTGAGTCTGGACAGCGTGGGCGTAGGGGAGGTGTTTCTGGCCTCGGTGCCGGCGCTGGCAAAGCAGCTGCCCCAGTATGCGATGCTGGAGAAGGCGCTGTCTGCCTGCCCCGACCGAAACGTCCGGTTCTGTTCTTCCCTGACGACACGAGGCAACAGCGATTTCCGCTCCTTCAAATGCGGCGTGGGAATCACCGCTTATCGGCAGATTGCCGGCGTGGGTTTGTACCTGGGCAAGCTCCATACGGCTGCGGATACCCAGGCGGATCAGGGCAATATCGACCGCCTTGCAGAAGCCCTTTCGGTGCTTGCAAAGCAGTTTTGAGGCTTCCCAAAAGCGCGAGCTTTGGGGAGGCTCGCCAAAGAATGAAAAATGTACAAAATTCTACATTCTGCTTGTGGTAAGTGCCGAAAATTCGTGAAAGATGCTAAAAGGTATTGACGGAATGGGTATTTGCATTTACAATTTGTACATGTAAACTAACCTTGAGAGGAGGGGCTGCCTGTGGTAATCGACCGCAATGAAACTGTGGCCCCGCTGTTCTGGTATCTCTACCGCCCGCAGGTGGCTTCCCGCAGGGATGACAACCACGCAGCCGGCGGATTCAACGTGGCGCTGTATCCGGATCACACGCTGGTGTTCTGCAAGTTCGATGGGCTCAACCGCCTGACCGAGCGCTGCACCTTCCAGCTGCCGGCAGAGGTCACGGGCAGATATATGATGATCCTTGACAGCCAGTCCTGGTGGATGGGCAAGCTTCCCCGGGAAATCCGCACCGACGGCCGCGCCTCCTATGCGTGCCTGTTCGGTTTCACCCGTCAGCATCCCCTGTTCTCCTGCGAGGACATCAACACCCTGGTGCTGGCCCCCTTCAACAGCCAGCGCGGCATGTACGCCCGCCGCCTCCGCGGCATGCTGGAGTGCATGTCCGAGATGCTCTACGACTATGGCATTGAGCTGGGCGTGGATAAGTTCGGCTGGGATTGGCAGTACATCCGTCCCCTGGAGGAGATGCAGGCCACGCCCGTGCAGGCCGCTCAGGCCGGCTGGGACACCCAGAGCGCTCAGTACTACAGCGCCCAGCAGTTCCCCCAGGACGGCGCCAGCTACTACGAGCAGCAGGAGCGCATCGCCCAATAATGTGATTTATGGCAGCTTTGTTCATGACGAAGCTGCCTTTTCAATGTGAATAGGATGATGGAGGTTATGAACATGAACACCAAGTATCAGCAGTGGCTTAATTGCCCCGGCATGAACGACGAGCTGCTCGGGCAGCTCAAGGCCATGACCGATGAGCAGATCTCCGACAGCTTCTACCGTGAGCTGGCATTCGGTACCGGCGGCCTGCGCGGCGTGCTGGGCGCAGGCACCAACCGCATGAACCTGTACACCGTGTCCAAGGCGACCCGCGGCCTGGGCAAGTACCTCAAGGAGACCTTCGAGAACCCCAGCTGCGCAGTGAGCTGCGACAGCCGCATCCATTCCACCGATTTTGCCCGCCTGACCGCCGCGACTCTGGCGGACATGGGCATCCGCGTGTACATCTACAAGACCCTTATGCCCACTCCCATGCTGTCCTATGCGGTACGTCACCTGCACACCTCGGCGGGCGTGATGGTGACCGCCTCCCACAACCCGGCCAAGTTCAACGGCTACAAGGTCTACGGCGAGGACGGCTGCCAGATCACCATTGAGGCGGCGGACCGCATCTACGGCTACATCTGCGCCGAGGAGACCCTCGTGGAGTCCCTGCCGGACTTTGACGCGCTAATGGCGAAGGGCATGATCTCCTGGATCGACGACGAGACCATCGAGAGCTACTATCAGGTCATGGATGGCCTGCGCATCGCTCCCGCGACGGAGCGTCTGCATCTCGTTTACAGCCCCCTGAACGGCACCGGCAACGTGCCCGTCCGTGAGATGATGAAGCGCATGGGCAACATCGACGTGGAGATCGTCGCCGAGCAGGAGCTGCCGGACGGCAACTTCCCCACCTGCCCCTATCCGAACCCTGAGATCCGCGAGGCCATGAAGCTCGCCATCGAAAAGACCATCGCCACCGGCGCGGACATGTGCCTAGCCACCGACCCCGACTGTGACCGCATCGGCGCGGGCGTGCGCGTGGGCGACGAGGTCACCCTCATCAGCGGCAACGAAATGGGCGTGCTGCTGCTGGACTACATCTGCAGCCACCGCGAGAAGACCGATCTCACCCCCGTGGCGGTCAAGACCATCGTGACCACCGAAATGGCCGTGTCGATCTGCGAGAAGTACGGCGTCGAACTGCGCAACGTGCTGACCGGCTTCAAGTTCATCGGCGAGCAGATCGGCCTGCTGGAGGCGGAGGGCCACCCGGAGCGCTACATCTTTGGCTTTGAGGAGAGCTACGGCTACCTCAGCGGCACCGACGTGCGCGACAAGGACGCCGTCAACGCCGCCGTGCTGGTGTGCGAGATGGCTGCGAACTACAAGGCACAGGGCCTGACGCTGCTGGACAAGCTGGAGCTGCTGCGCAAGGAGCACGGCTTCTTCGCCCAGCGCCTGCTGACCTTTGAGTATGAGGGCGAATCCGGCGCGAAGACCATGGCGAACATCATGGCCAACCTGCGCAAGCCCCTCAGTGACTTCGCGGACGAGGCCTTCCAGACCGCGGCTCGCATCGACTACCAGAACGACGAGACCGGCCTGCCCAAGTCCGACGTTTTGTCCTTTGCACTGACTGATGGCTGCAAGATCATCGTGCGTCCCTCCGGCACCGAGCCCAAGCTGAAGGCTTACCTGTTCGCCAAGGGCTCTGACCAGGCCGCTGCCGAGGCTGTGCTGGACACCCTGGAAGCCCTCATGAACCGCTACTGCAAGGCGTAAGGGGGACATGCTGATGCACGCTACACAAACGCTGCCGGAGAATTACCGGGAGCTGTGCACCATTGATCTGGAGAAGAACAAGAAGCAGTACGCCATCGTGAACAGTCTGTCCATGGTGGTGGCGGCTGTGGCGCTGCTGGTGATCTGGCTGCTGGCCCCGGAGGGTGCAAGGCCGTTCCAGGGGGTGCCCGGCTTGCTGGTGCTGCTGGCGGGGATGTTCGTCTACATCCTCCTGCACGAGGCGGTGCACGGCGTGTGCTTCTGGTATTTCAGCAGGCAAAAGCCGCATTTTGGCTGGAAGAGCGCCTTTGCCTACGCCGCCAGCGACTGCTACTACCGCAAAGGCCCGTACCTGGTGATCGCTCTGGCGCCGGTGGTGCTTTGGGGCGTGGTGCTGGCGGTGCTGGCCGCGCTGCTCCCGGCAGAGTGCTACTGGACGGTGCAGCTGATCCAGCTGATCAACCTTTCCGGCGCGGCGGGCGACCTGTATGTGACCTGGCTGTTCCTGCGGATGCCCGAGGATATTTGGGTGATCGACGCAGGCGTCAACATGCGGGTATATGTACCGGCAGAGGAATAAATGCATACGAATGCCAAAAGGCTCTCCCGAACGGGAGAGCCTTTTCTTGCGCCGATTTCAGGCAGCAAAAAACGCCGGGCCATAAGGGGCTCGGCGTTGATGATTCAAGTTTGGGATCAGCCGTTGACGTACTGGGGCTCAGCGAGCACATTCAGCGCATCGATGATGGCCTGCACCACACCGGCCTCGTCCAGGGTGAACTCTTCGGCGTTGAGGGGGAGGGTCTTGCCGATGAACAGGGCGATAACGTCCTCGGCGACCGCTTCGCCATTCACTGTCGCAGACAGGGTGGCAATCGCGTTATTCTCATCCAAACGCAGGGTGACCACGGCGGTCTCGGTCTCGATCACGCTGCCTTCTTCGGTGACGTTCACGATGGGATACTGCACCTCGGGCAGAACCACAGGCTCGCCGGCGGGTTCCTCAGCGGGGGCGGGCTCTTCGGTCACTTCGGGAGCGGGTTCCTCAGCGGGTGCTTCCTCAGCGGGTGCGGGCTCTTCGGTCACTTCGGGAGCGGGTTCCTCGGCGGGGACTTCCTCAGCGGGTGCGGGCTCTTCGGTCACTTCGGGAGCGGGTTCCTCAGCGGGCGCTTCCTCAGCAGGGGAGGGCTCCTCGGTCACTTCGGG
>JAFXFR010000107.1 GCA_017513475.1 Clostridia bacterium | reverse complement strand
GTAGAGCTGGCCGCGCCACAGGTCATTGCAGGAGCAGCCACACAGAGGGATGGTCAGCGTGACGGTGGAATGTCCGGTACGGCAGCGTCCCGCGCAGTCACGGATTTGAAGCGTGACCGGCACCGTTACCCGCAGGAGCTGCTGGCGACACTCGCTGATCTGCTCCCAGGCAGCCTGACCGGAGACGCTCACGCTCACCAGGGTGAGGGGAGATTCGGCGCAGTCGGGGATGTCATCCACGCACAGGGTCTGGGTGATGCGCCGCTGGAATGTACGGCCGATGGACTGATACCGGGGCACCAGATAGCCGCTGGAAGCGCCGTTTGCGCAGGTGTTCCAGCCGCCGCAGGTGCAGGGAGAATTACCGCAGGCGCAGGAACCCCAGCTGCCGCAGGCTGTATCCGATGCGATGCTGCCGCAGGAGCCGCAGCCGTTCCAAGTGCCGCAGCCCTGCTGATTGCAGTTGCCGCACCGTCCGCAGGAGCAGCTGTTGCTGCGGCCCCAGGGTGCCCAGGGATTGCAGGCAGGCGTCGTGTCACCGGCTACGCAGCCGCAGGTATTGGGTCCGCAGGTACATCCGCCGGAATTGTTGCCGCAGCCCCACCAGCCGCTGCGATGATTGCAGGAAAGAGAATTGCAGTTGCTCATTACATCCGCCTCCGTTACAGGGTCGTTCGGGTGGTTTTCCACTCACAGCCTATGCATTGGGAGCGGGGAATGTGCGCACAAAAAAAGATCCGGCGACAGGCCGGATCGATGGAGAAGCTTAGTTCAGGGATTCGGACTCGTTCTCGATGGTCACGTCTTCCACGGAGCGGATAGACCAGCGGGCAACGACCATGCTCAGGTTGTCGCGGCCGACAGCCAGGGTGACGGTGTCGTCCTTGATATCCATGATGGTGCCGTAGATGCCGCCGATGGTGCAGATGCGGTCGCCGCGCTTGAGGGCGTCCAGCATAGCCTTTTCCTTCTTCTTGCGCTTCTGCTCGGGGCGGATCATCAGGAAGTACATCAGCACGAACATGATGATCAGGGGGAACATGCTGCCCACGAGGGAAATAATGGTTTCGATGGGGCCCATGGCAGCGCCGGGGTCGGCAACGGGGGCGGTGTCGGTGACGGCAGGGGCGCCCTCAGCAACGGCGGTGGCCACGCCCAGCAGCTTGTAGATCAGTTCCATATTGACAGGTCTCCTTTCAAATGCGGCGTGCTTTTCAGCATCAATATACATTGTAGCATAATTTCCCGACCATCACAAGGGGGAAAATGCACCCTGTCGCCGCGGAATCAAAAATATTTTACGTTTTTCCGCTTGCACTGAAATATTCCGGCGGGATTGTTCGTCTATTATAGTGATGGAGTCATGATGCGCTTTCAGCCGGCATGGTGAGGGATACAGACGCGGAAATGTATCTTTGGGAACGTTTCCCTTGCGGACAATGCAGGATTGCGGTATACTTGCCATGCTGCAGGGGGAAAAAGCCGCGCCCCTTGAATAACAGCGTCCGGAAGCGTATAATGATAAAGAAGCACTTCAGAAGATCACAAGGAGGAAACAAGACATGAAGAGGATGCTGGCTTTTGTACTGGCAATGATGATGTTTGCTTTGCCCTGCCTGGCAGAAGAGAATGTCGGCGGTGCAGACGGCCCGACTTCCGTTTGGATTGACGGCGATCAGCCTACGGCGGAAACCATGATGGCGGATGCTGTCGCTGCCGGCCGCCGTGTGACGGTGAATGCCTATGTGCATGAGATTGCCGGCGTTTCTACCGGCGACGAGATGGCGGATGCCGCGATCGTGGATTTCTTCAGTGCCTTGGGCGTGTGGAGCGCACAGCAGGGCGATGAGATCGAACTGGGCCTGACCCTGTCCCAGCAGGACGTGCTGAATTTCGGCTGCACCGTCAGCGGTGATGACGTGTATGTCCGCACCAACCTGATCGGCGGCACGATTGTCTTCACCATGCAGGAGATCGAGCCGATCATCAACCGCGTACTGGATATGCTGGTGCAGATGGACGCTATCACTGCCGAGGAGGCGGACGAGATCCGTGTGCAGGTGCCGGTGTTCCTGGCCCAGCTTGAAAGTTCCTTTACCCAGGGTGCGAACAGTACCATCACCCCTGAAGACCTGCTGACAATGGATTTCTCCGCGCTGGAAGGCGTTTATGCCTATATCCTGACCGATCTGGAGCCGGTGGATTCCATTGCTGTTCCCCGCATGTGCGATCAGGCTACCAGCGGCGTTCGGCTGAGCATGAACAACAAGGAATTCACCAATCTGTTCCGCGCTCTGTTCCAGTTCATCAAGGATAATCCCAAGCTGATGGAGAACATTGCTGCCAATGGCGAGTATCCCACGGCTGAAAGCCGTGCAGCGGATTGGGCCGCAAATGGCTGGGCATATCGTCAGTTCGGCATTTATGAGAGCGAGGAAGAGTACAACGCAGCGAACCCCACCCTGGAAGAAGCCTTGGATATGCTGATCGCCGAAGTGGACACGATCCAAATGATCGATGGCGAATTTGTTACGACCATCTACTTCGATGACGCCGGTCAGGTGGTGTATCTGACCTGCGTGCTGCCCATGTACACCGAGCAGGAGCCCCTGTATGAGGGCGCTGTTCCCCAAGGCATCACCCAGATCCTCAACGTGGTGTACAGCCGCCAGACGGTCGCTCAGGGCGTGAGCCATGTCTGCAACATTGATGTGGACGGCGAGGGCGTGACTGTTGACGTGCTGGCTCAGGAGAATTCCTGGATCTTCCGCATGAACGATATGGCCTCCCAGGATACGGTGCTGACCATCAATGCTGCAAAAGAGAACGGCATGATCAAGGGAAGCTTCGATACCCATGAGGCGGGGATCGAGGGCTCCTTCGCCTTCTTCCACACGGTGAGTGAGAGCCAGTTCAAGACCGAAATGGCCTTTGAGATGCACACCAACGATACCTATGCAGCCCGTCATCCCAATGAGAATCCTGAGGCGCTGTCCTTCCACTACACCTGCGATTATGCCCGCGACGGGGTTGATTTCTCCGGCCGCGAGGTGGTGGATGTGGCGTACAACGACTTCAAGGTTGTGGTGTATATCGATACTGCGACCGGCGAGCCGGAGGAATCCATCATGGCTGGGCAGGTGATCCGTCCGGCTGAACTGGATGATTCCGCCTTTGCCAACTGGTTCGTCAGCGCCTACAACGCCGTGTACAGCTGGACGGGCAGGACGTTGATGGCCCTGCCTGAGAGTGTCCTGACGCTGATCCTGTCTTCCAGTTCAATGGGCTACTGAACTACTGTATTCTCCGGGGGAGCGCAACCATCGGCGCTCTCCCTTTTTCGTGGTCGGAAAGCAGTTGCAAATCCTGACAGGGCATGATATACTGCATATTGGTATGTTGCATCCAGCAGGGGATGAGTCCGCCGTTCCCGGAAGGCATACCGCATCTGCGGACATAATGTGCGGCGGATTGGCCGCATGCGATATTGAAGGAGGGAATCTCTGTGCTTTCCGACCCATGGGGACCGCTACTGATTCAGCTTGTTCTGATCCTGATCAACGGCTGGTTTGCCGCAACCGAAGTAGCGATCCTGTCGCTCAACGAGCTCAAGCTCCGCAGTGATGCGGAGGAGGGCGACAAGGTGGCTGCAAAGTTGCTCAAATTGTCCGAGGCCCCCAATAAATTCCTCTCCACCATCCAGGTGTGCATCACTTTTGCCGGCTTCCTGGGCTCTGCGTTTGCAGCAGAGGCTTTCTCCGACCCGCTTGCTCAGTTTGTGCTGAATCTTGGCGCGAAGATCGATCCCAAGCTGCTGGATAACCTGTGTGTGGTGGTCATCACCCTGATTCTGTCTTTCTTCACGCTCGTGCTTGGCGAACTGACGCCCAAGCGTATTGCCATGCATTATCCGGACAAGATGGCGCGCATGGGCTTGGGTGTGCTCAGATTCTTTTCTGTATTGTTCAAACCTCTGGTATGGCTGCTCTCTGTGACCACCAATGGCCTGCTTCGACTGCTGGGCATTGATCCTAATGCAGACGATGAGGAAGTCACTGAGGAGGACATCCGCGCCCTGGTAGATATGGGCGAGGAAGCCGGCGCGATCGAAGAGGCGGAGAAGGAGATGATTGAAAACATCTTCGAGTTCAACAACCTCACCGCGGAAAATGTCATGACGCACCGCACCGACGTGACTGCGATCTGGGTGGACGAGGAGTGGGACGTCATCCTGCAAACCATCCGCGAGACAGGCCTGAGCCGCTTCCCCGTTTACAACGAGGACATGGACGACATCATCGGTACGCTGAATACCCGCGTTTTCCTGCTCAACATGCAGACGGAAAAGCCGCGGTCGGTGCGCGAGATGCTGCGCGAGGCCTACTTCGTACCCAGCACTGTTCAGGCGGACACTCTTTTCCGCAACATGCAGATCAAAAAGATCCACATGGCCATCGTCATTGATGAATATGGCGGCATGGCAGGCATCGTCACCATGGAGGACCTGCTAGAGGAGATTGTCGGCAACATTTACGATGAATTCGACCCCCAGGCCGAAGCGGAGATCACGCGTGTAGACGAGGAAACCTGGCGCATTTCCGGCCAGGCGGCCCTGGAGGACGTGGCGGAAGCACTGGATATAGAGCTCCCTCTGGAGGAGGACTACGATACCCTCGGCGGCCTGATCTTCAGCCAGTTCACGATCATTCCCGAGGATGGCGCCCAGCCCGAGCTGGACTGCCATGGACTGCACATCGTGGTGGAAAAGATGGAGGATCACCGCGTGGAGAAGGCGTTGGTCACCAAGCTGCCTGAGGAATCCGACGACGATGAGAAGGAAACCGACCGAACGTCTGTTTCTGACGAGGAGGCATGAGCATGAACGAGGAGCTGATCCTTCAGTACCGCGCGGAGACGGATGTGGATGAAGCGCTGCTGAAAAAGGCGCTCTGGGGCAGCGTGACGAACTCCTGGCGTAAAGCCTTCTACATCGTGATCGGCGTGGTGTATGTGGTGCAGCTGGGCCTGTTTGCAT
>JAFXFR010000106.1 GCA_017513475.1 Clostridia bacterium | reverse complement strand
TGGTGGAACAGGCGCATGCCGGTAAAGGCCATGACCATATTGTAGAGATTACAAGTCTCGATGACATTGTCATCACGGATGGAGCCGCCGGGCTGAGCGACATAGCTCACGCCGGAGCGGTGGGCGCGCTCGATGTTGTCGCCGAAGGGGAAGAAGGCGTCAGAGCCCAGGGCTACGCCGGTCTGCTGATCCAGCCAGGCACGCTTTTCCTCGCGGGTCAGCGGAACGGGCTTCTCGGTGAAGAACTTCTGCCAGCGGCCCTCGGCGATCACCTCGTCGGGCTCGTCGGAGATGAACACGTCGATGGTGTTGTCGCGGTCAGCGCGGCCGATCTTCTCCACGAAGGGCAGCTCCATCACGCGGGGATGCTGGCGCAGCAGCCAGTTGTCGGCCTTCTGGCCGGCCAGACGGGTGCAGTGGATGCGGCTCTGCTGGCCCGCGCCGATGCCGATGGCCTGGCCGCCCTTGGCGTAGCACACGGAGTTGGACTGGGTGTACTTGAGCACGATCAGGGCCACGATCAGGTCGATCTTGGCGCTCTGGGGCAGATCCTTGTTGTTGGTGACGATGTTCTCCAGCAGCTTTTCGTCAATAACGAACTCATTGCGGCCCTGCTCGAAGGTGATGCCGAAGACCTGCTTGCGCTCGATGGGATCGGGGCGGAAGCTGGGGTCGATCTCAACGATGTTGTAGCCGCCCTTCTTCTTGGCCTTGAGGATGGCCAGGGCCTCGTCGGTGTAGCCGGGGGCGATCACGCCGTCGGACACCTCGGGCTTAATCAGCAGCGCGGTCTCCTTGTCGCACACGTCGCTGAGGGAGATCCAGTCGCCGAAGGAGGACATGCGGTCCGCGCCGCGGGCACGGGCATAGGCGCAGGCCAGGGGGGACAGCTCCATGTCGCCGACGAAGTAGATCTTGCGCATGGTTTCATCCAGCGGCAGACCCACTGCAGCGCCTGCAGGGCTGACGTGCTTGAAGGAAGTCGCCGCGGGCAGACCGGTGGCGCGCTTCAGCTCGCAGACCAGCTGCCAGCCGTTGAAGGCGTCCAGGAAGTTGATGTAGCCGGGCTTGCCGTTGAGCACCTTGATGGGCAGCTCGCCGTTCTCCACAAAGATGCGGGAAGGCTTCTGGTTGGGGTTACAGCCGTACTTCAGTTCCAGTTCATTCATGGCTCATTCCTCCTCCTGGTCGTGCTTGTTGATGATGATGGTGTCGGCCTCGCCGCTCTTCAGTTTGATAAAGGAGACGTACAGGCTGACCTTGTTGTCCTCGTTGAGGTTCATCCAGGTGTCCAGCGCCAGCTGCTCGATGTCGCCCTTGAGGGTGACCTTCTCCGGCTCGCCCTCGAAGGAAGGGATCGGGTTGCCGTCGCACTTGTAGGTGTGGATGAAGTGGCCGATGCCCGCCTTGGGCTGGGGGTACTCGTAGAAGAAGCGCTGCACGGAGGAATCGTCGTGCTCGTCGCTCTTCAGGATGCTCAGCTTGTACATCGCCGCGCCGTCCTTGACCTCGACAATGCCGGAAATACGGGGGGTGCAGTTGGGCAGATCGTCCTCGAAGGTGCGGGTACGCAGGGCTTCTTCGAAGGTCTTGCCTTCCTTCAGGAAGTCGCGGATGGTGTCGGTCTGATCGCCGTTGGTGACGATGATGCGGCCGTCGCCCATGTCGCGCACGGGGGCATAGATGATCAGGTGGGGATCGGTCATCAGGGACTCGTCATGCGCCTTGGTGATGATGCCGTCCGCGCTCTCCTCGAAGATGCGGTTGCGGCTGTTGACGCTGCGGCCCATGATGAAGTACACGATCACGGCGTTCTCGCCGGTCTCATCGATGCCCAGGCAAATGCCGCGGCCGGGGTAGGTGTTGGTGTTCAGCAGGGTGTTGAAATCAAAGGTCTGCATCTGTATATCCTCCTTTGGGGAACATCCCCAATATCAGTTCATCAAGGAAGCGTCAGCTTCCTTCCTCTTAAAGGCTCCCTCCCCGAGCCCGGAGCCCGGGTGGCAGGAGCTGGCTCCGCGCTTGCGCGGAGACTGAGGGAGTTAGAGGGACTTGGCAACGGTCTCGACAGCCTGGGGCAGCAGCACCCATTCGGCCTCGACCATGACGCGCTTTTGCAGGGTTTCGGGGGTGTCGTCGGGCAGCACCTCGACGGCCTTCTGGGCGATGATGTCGCCGCCGTCGGTGATCTCGTTGACGAAGTGGATGGTCGCGCCGGTGACCTTCACGCCCTTCTGGAGGGCCGCCTCGTGCACGCGCAGCCCATAGAAGCCGTCGCCGCAGAAGCTGGGAATCAGGCTGGGATGCACGTTCAGGATGCGGTGGTCGTAGGCGCGGATAACGTTCTCCGGCAGGATGGTCAGGAAGCCCGCCAGCACCACCAGGTCGATCTTGTGGGCGCGCAGGACTTCCAGCAGGCGCTCGCCGTAAAGGGTCACGTCCTCCCCTTTCGCCTTGCGCAGGACAGTGCTTTCGATGCCCGCATTGGCCGCGCGGGTCAGCGCGTAGGCTTTCTCATTGGAGGCAAGCACCAGCGCAAGCTCGGCGGAAGGGATCTTCCCTGCCTGCTTGGCGTCGATGATGGCCTGCAGATTGGTGCCGCCGCCGGACACCAGAATCGCGACTCTTACCACAGCTCCACGCCCTTCTCGCCCTCGACAACCTCGCCCAGGACGTAGGCGTCCTCGCCGTTGGCCTTGAGGATCTCAAGGGCCTTCTCCACATCGGCGGGGTCAACGGTGATGGTCATGCCAACGCCCATGTTGTAGGTGTTGAACATGTCACGCTCGGGCACATTGCCTTCGCGGGCGATGATGTCAAAGATGGGCAGCACGCGCACGTCGCTGCGCTTGATCTTCGCGCACAGGCCCTCGGGCAGGGCACGCGGGATGTTCTCGTAGAAGCCGCCGCCGGTGATGTGGCAGATGCCCTTGGGCTGGATCTCCTTCAGCAGCGCCAGCACGGACTTGACGTAGATGCGGGTGGGAGTCAGCAGGGTCTCGAACAGGGTCTTGTCCAGCTCGGGATAGGTCTTGTCCTGGGCGCCGTCGGTCAGGCCGAACACCTTGCGCACCAGGGAGAAGCCGTTGGAGTGGACGCCCGTGGAGGGCAGCGCAATGATCACATCGCCGGCCTTCATGGTGGAAGGATCGATGATCTTGGCCTTGTCCACAATGCCCACGGTGAAGCCGGCGAGGTCGTAATCGTCCTCGGGCATCATGCCGGGATGCTCGGCAGTCTCGCCGCCGATGAGCGCCGCGCCGGACTGCACGCAGCCCTCGGCCACGCCGCCGACGATGTCCGCGATC
This sequence comes from Clostridia bacterium, assembly GCA_017513475.1. Classification (GTDB taxonomy): domain Bacteria; phylum Bacillota; class Clostridia; order Christensenellales; family Aristaeellaceae; genus UBA11524. The sequence continues at coordinate 22,938 of JAFXFR010000106.1, read as the reverse complement.
TTCTCGGGGATGTTCTTGCCGCAGGCGATGTAATCCAGGAAGAACAGGGGCTTCGCGCCGCAGCAGATGACGTCGTTGACGCACATGGCGACGGCGTCGATGCCGATGGTGTCGTGCTTGTTAAGCAGCATGGCGACCTTCAGCTTGGTGCCCACGCCGTCGGTGCCGGAGACCAGCACGGGCTCCTGCATGCCCTCGGTGTTCAGGCCGAAGCAGCCGCCGAAGCCGCCGATATCGTCCACGCAGCCCTCGGTCTTGGTGCGGGCGACGTGCTTCTTCATCAGTTCCACGGACTTGTAACCGGCGACAATGTCAACGCCGGCTGCCTTGTAGGATGCGCTCTCGCTCTTCATAGCTGTATCTCCTTTACTTTTTGACCTTGTTCTTCATTTCCAGCGTCAGGGGCTGGTCGTATTTGTTGATGTGCTTGCGCACGGGGGGATCAATGGGATACTCGCCCGTGAAGCAGCCCTTGCAGAACTTGCACTTGCTGCCCGCGGCGATCTTATCGCACGCCTCCAGCGGCAGATATCCGATCGTATCCGCACCGATGATCTCTCGGATCTCCTCCACCGTGTGGTTCGCGGCAATCAGCGTCTCGCGCTTCGACACATCCGTGCCGAAGTAGCACACATTGGTGAAGGGCGGGCTGGACAGGCGCACATGCACCTCGGTCGCGCCGGCCTCGCGCAGCAGATTCACGATGTGAGCGCAGGTCGTGCCGCGGACGATGGAGTCGTCCACCATGACCACGCGCTTGCCCTCCACCGTGGAGCGGATCGCATTCAGCTTGATGCGCACCGCATCCTGGCGCTGCTTCTGCTCGGGCAGGATGAAGGTGCGGCCGATGTACTTGTTCTTCAGGAAGCCGATGCCGTAGGGAATGCCGCTCTCCTGGGAGTAGCCCAGCGCTGCGTCCAGGCCGGAGTCCGGCACGCCAATGACCACGTCCGCCTCCACAGGATGCGCCTTGGCCAGGAATGCGCCCGCCAGCTTGCGGGCCTCGTGCACGCTGCTGCCGTCCACGATGGAGTCGGGGCGGGCAGTGTACACAAACTCGAACACGCACAGGCCGTCGTGGCAGGCATTCGCCAACTTGCGGGACTCAATGCCGTCCTTGCTGACCACGACCATCTCGCCGGCCTCAATATCCCGGTCGAAGATCGCGCCCACAGCATCCAGCGCGCAGGACTCGGAGGCAAAGACAACGTCCTCGCCGATATGGCCCATGCACAGCGGGCGGAAGCCGTGGGGATCGCGGCAGGCAATCATCTTCGTGGGGCTCATGATCACCATGGAGTAGGCGCCCTTGATGAGGCCCATCGCGTTGAAGACCGCATCCTCGATGGAGCCGCACTTGAGGCGCTGCTGGGTGATGATGTAGGCAATGACCTCGGTGTCCGCGGTGGCGTGGAAGATCGCGCCGTTGGCTTCCAGCTCATCGCGGAGCTCGGCGGCGTTGGTCAGCGAACCGTTGCACGCCAGGGACATGGAGCCCTTGTGATGGTTGATCAGCAGGGGCTGCGCGTTGGAGCGGCTCTTCATGTCAGCCGGAGCGTAGCGGCAGTGACCCAGGGCCATATTGCCCTCCTCAATCTTCATCAGCATGTCGCGGGTGAAGACGTCGGTCACCAGGCCGCTTTCGCGGTACTTTTTCATCACGCCGTCGGTGTTGACGCAGATGCCGCAGCTGTCCTGACCGCGGTGCTGCAGGGCGTAGAGCGTATGGTAGGTCTCCGCCACCACGCCCCTGCCCTCCTTGCGGTAGATGCCGAACACGCCGCACTCGTCATGGGGCTTGTCCATGTCCTCGTGGGTGTCCTCGGTTTCAAGCCAGAGCTTGTTTTCCATATTCTTCTTTCCTTCTTCTATACAGGATGAATATTCTGCCGACAATTTTCGCAGAATGTTCGTGTTTTCAGCTTACTCGATCACCAGCGCGGCGTCCTTGGCAATGACCGCGTCGTGCTGAGCGCGGCGCTGGGCGTTGAGCTTCTCGGCCAGCGCGGCGTCCTCGACCGCGAGGATCTGAGCCGCCAGCAGGGCCGCATTGGCGCTGCCGTCGATGGCCACGGTGGCCACAGGCATGCCGGCGGGCATCTGCACGGTGGAGAGCAGCGCGTCCAGGCCGTCCAGGGTGGAGGACTTGACCGGGATGCCGATCACAGGCAGGGTGGTCTGGGCAGCAAAGGCGCCGGCCAGGTGGGCCGCCTTGCCCGCAGCGCAGATCATCACGCCGAAGCCGTTCTCACGGGCGGACTTGGCGAAATTCGCGGCTTCCACGGGGGTGCGGTGGGCGCTGTACACATGCGCCTCAAAGGGAATCTCCAGCTTTTTGAGCTGTTCAAAAGCGGGCTTGAGGACGGGCAGATCGCTGTCGCTGCCCATGATGATGGCAACCTTCTTCATACTATTCCTCCTCTTCTGCGGCAGGGCCACAAAAAGAGCACGATCTGTATACAATCAGAACGTGCTCATGCTGTTTGGGTTCAATTTGGAGAAAAGGATACACGCCTCCCCCTGACGGACAACCATCTGCTGGCAGGTCATGGCGGCGCCTCCTCTGTACTGTATCTGGACGAGCTGATCAGGCTCATCGGACAAACATTACGGATTCATTCTACCTCAATCCACCAGCAATGTCAAGGGATTTTCCGAACATTTCCCGGTTATTTTCCATCATCGTTTTGGTTTGATGCCATATTCGGCAAGGGGTATACCAAATGTTACAGGTACAAAAAAAGGCGGACGTTTTTCGCGTCCGCCATGGGGTTATCGAGTTGATTTATCGTAGGGAATACCTTCTGCCTTGGGTGCGCGCGAATGCTTGGAGGTCAGCATCAGCACAACCAGAGAGATGATGTAGGGCATCATGTTGTACACATTGGAGGGCAGGTTCAGCCCCATGAAGAAGTCAAAGCCGGTGTATACGTTGCTCAGGCTGCGGAACAGGCCGAAGAGCAGCGCTGCCAGAGCAATGCGCAGAGGCTTCCACTGACCGAAGATCATGACAGCCAGCGCCAGGAAGCCGAAGCCCGCCACGCCATTTTCGAACTGCCACTCGGAGGCGCCGGCGGTGATATACACCAGACCGCCGATACCGCCCAGCAGGCCGGAGATCATCACGCCCGCATAGCGCATCTTATACACATTGATGCCCACGGAGTCCGCCGCCTGGGGATGCTCGCCGCAGGCCTGCAGACGCAGACCAAAGCGGGTCTTGTTCAGCAGAACGTAGGAGGCAATCAGCAGAAGTACAGCCAAAAGCATGAACCAGTTGTACTCAAAGCCGCCGATGTTTACGATAAAGGCCTTCTTTGCGCTGATGTACTTGACGATGGAGGACACATTGTCCACGCTCTCGGCAGTATTGATCGCCTTGACGATAACCGTCGCAGCCGCGGTACCCAGCAGGTTCATGGCAGTACCGACCAGGGTCTGATCTGCCTTGAAGTTGATGGCTGCCACCGCCAGCAGCAGGGAGTACAGGATGCCCACGGCCATCGCCGCAATGATGGGCACCAGGATGATGATCACCACAGGAGTACCTTCCGGCAGGTACTTCATGGCCAGCGCGCCGCCCAGGGCGCCGAAGACCATGATACCCTCCAGACCGATGTTGATCACGCCGGAGCGCTCAGCAAAGCAGCCGCCCAGAGCAACCAGCATCAGCACGGAGGCAAACATGAGCGTATACTGAATCAGCAGCGTCATTTGTTTTCACCCTCCTTGCTCTCGGTCACAGCAGCTTTTGCAGCAGCCTTCGCCAGCCGGTTTTCGGCAAACCGGTCGATCAGCTTGGTCATCGTGCCGCGGAAGAACAGCACGAAGCCGCACAGGTAGATGATCACGGCGGAAATCAGATCGGAGATCTCTGCACAGTACATGGTCTTGTCCACGAAGGTGCCGCCGCCGGAAATGTGCTCAATGAAGTAGGAGGAGAAGATCGCGCCAATGGGGTGCAGACCGCCCAGGAAGGCCGCAGCGATGCCGTTGAAGCCCATACCCGGCACAGCAGACTGGGTCACGCCCCACTGCTGGTAGTCGGTCAGGTAGTACATGGCAGCGCCCGCGCCGGCCAATGCACCGGAGATGGCCATCGCCAGCATCAGGTTGCCCTTTTCGCGCATGCCGCTGTACTTCGCAGCATGCTTGTTCAGGCCCGTGGCACGCAGCTCGTAGCCCAGCTTGGTCTTCGTCAGCAGCACCCACACGCCGATGGCCACAGCAACGGCCAGGGGCAGGGCGATGGTCACATAGTTGGTCTTACCAAAGACGTCGCTCATGCCCAGAGACGGCAGAATCGCGCCGGGATTGACCTTCTTGAGAGTTTCGGTTTCCGGCATGCCGGCAGGCGCAAATGGAGTCAGCAGCATGTTCACGGAGTAGAGCATGATCCAGTTGAGCATGATGCAGGAGATGACCTCATTGACATTGAAGTATGCCTTCAGCGCGCCGGAGATAATGCCCAGCATCGCGCCGGCAATGATCGCCACGATGAAGCAGACGTACCAGGGCATATGCAGACCCAGCGCGCAGTACAGCGCTGCACCGGCGCCCGCCACATACTGGCCCGCAGCGCCAATGTTGAACAGACCCACTTTATACGCAAAAAGCACAGACAGGCTGCACATCAGCAGCGGCACAGTCTTGGTGAGGGTATAGCCCATGTTCTTGAGCAGGGTGGACTGGCGGGTAAACTTGAGGTAGTTCTTCATGATCATGGTGATGGCTTCCGCAGCGCCCGCGGGGTTGATCACCAGCAGCACCAGATAACCGGCTACCAGGCCCAGCACGATACACAGGAGTGAGGCCAGCAGCGTCTGTACGCCGGGATTTTTCAGGATCGGTGTACGCTTCGCTTTCATGTGTTACACTTCCTCTCTCTTGGCGCCGGCCATGTACAGGCCCAGCTCCGCAGGCGTGGTCTGCTTGGGATCCAGCTCGCCTACGATTTCGCCTTCGTACATCACCAGGATGCGGTCGGACACATCCATCACCTCATCCAGCTCCAGGGATACCAGCAGCACCGCCTTGCCGGCATCGCGCTCGGCAACGATCTGGCGGTGGATGTACTCGATCGCACCAACATCCAGACCGCGGGTGGGCTGAACGGCGATCAGCAGCTGGGGATTCTTGTCGATTTCACGGGCAACGATGGCCTTCTGCTGATTGCCGCCAGACATGCTGCGGGCGACAGTCACCGGACCCTGTCCGGAGCGCACATCATACTGGTCGATCAGCTTCTGGGCATACTTGCGGATATTGCGGCGGCGCAGGAAGCCTGCCTTGGTGAAGTCCTTTTCAAAGTAGCGCTGCAGGACGATGTTGTCCTCCAGGGAATAATCCAGCACCAGACCATGCTTGTGACGGTCCTCCGGGATGTGGGACATGCCCATTACGCTGCGCTTGCGGATAGTGGCCTTGGTTATGTCCTTGCCCAGCATGGTGATCTTGCCGCTGACCATCTTTTCCAGGCCTGTCAGACCATGAACGAACTCCGTCTGACCGTTGCCGTCAATGCCGGCGACGCACACGATTTCACCCGCGCGCACCTGCAGGGACACATTCTTGACAGCGTTGTTCTTGTGCACCTTGCTGGCCACCGTCATCCCCTGAACATCCAGGATGACGTCGCCGGGCTTGGAGGGCTGCTTCTCCACATGGAAGTTGACGTCGCGGCCAACCATCATGCGGCTGAGTTCCTCCTGGGTGGTATCGGCGATGTTCACCGTACCAATGTACTTACCCTTGCGCAGCACGCTGCAGCGATCTGCCACTGCCATGATCTCGTTGAGCTTGTGGGTGATGAAGAGGATGGACTTGCCCTCTGCAGCCAGGTTGCGCAGGATCTGCATCAGCTCATCGATCTCCTGAGGGGTCAGCACAGCGGTAGGCTCGTCAAAGATGAGGATCTCGTTGTCGCGGTAGAGCATCTTGAGGATCTCGGTACGCTGCTGCATGCCGACGGTGATGTCCTCAATCTTGGCGTCGGGATCCACACGGAGGCCGTACTTTTCAGACAGTGCAACCACCTTTTCCCGTGCTTCCTTCTTCTGCAGGAAACCGCCCTTGCAGGGCTCCACGCCCAGGATGATATTATCCAGGACAGAGAAGACCTCCACCAGCTTGAAATGCTGATGGACCATGCCGATGCCCAGCGCGTTGGCGTCATTGGGGTTGCGGACAAGCACCTTCTTGCCGTCCTTGCGGATCTCGCCGGCCTCAGGCTGGTACAGACCGAAGAGCACGCTCATCAGCGTGGACTTGCCTGCGCCGTTTTCGCCCAGCAGCGCATGAATCTCGCCCTTCTTCAGCTGCAGGGTGATGTTGTCGTTGGCGATGATGCCGGGGAACTTCTTGGTGATACCCAGCATTTCAATGGCATAGGGTTGACTCAATTTGAAAACCTCCATCCTCTATATCATCTCATCGTTCCGGTCTTACTGTACACAAAACAGCCGTGCAGAAAAGCTTCACGGCAGGTTCGAACTTCTGACGAAAACCCCGGGCCATGTCGGTCAGGGGCTTTTGTCAAAAGTCCGGGGATGGGATCACCCATCCCCGGAGAATGTACTGATACAATCGGCTTTGCCGGCGGCAGCAGCCATTGTTTCCAAGTGGCCGGGCGCAGTCAGCAATGAGGTTTGTCCTCAGTGAGGGCCGATCTTACTTGATGTTGCCGTACTCATTCACCGTGATGGTGGTGGCGGGCATGGCATCGATAGCGTTGGAGACGACGACCTCGCCGGACAGCATCTTGCCAACCAGCTCGACGTAGTTCTCGTAAGTGTAAGCATCGGACCACTGGGTGGTCTCGGCAGGCAGCTGCACGTAGTTCTTGGTGGGATCAGCATCGACCAGACCCATGGTCACGATCTTGCCGCCGTAGTTGGCGAAGTTGCCGGCAACGGTCTCAGTCAGCAGGGTGTTGACGGTAGCAGCCAGGCCCTTCATAGCAGAGGTCACAGTGATGCCCTCGCCGTAGTCACGGTTGATGTTGGCAGACTGATCGGTATCAACGCCGATAACCTTGCCGCCGACCTTGGCAGCAGCCTCAGCAGCAGAGGTGTAGATGCCGCCGCCGCAAGCGAAGACGACTTCCACGCCCAGGTTCTGGTACCAGTTGTCCATGTAAGCGGTGATGTCAGCGTCGCCGTAGAACTGATTGCCGTAGACGTACTCAACGGTGACCTGATCGGCGATACCCATCTCGACAGCAGCGTCATTAGCGCCCTGCACGTAGCCGTAGCCGAAGCGGATAACAGCGGGCACAGCCATGCCGCCCAGGAAGCCCAGGTGCTTGTAGCCCATCTTCACGGCAGCGTAGCCAGCCATGTAGCCGGACAGCTCTTCCTGGTACACAGCGGAGAAGACGTTGTCGGTCAGCACAGCGCCGCCCAGGTCGCCCTCGCCCACGTCCAGCATGATGAAGGTGATGTCGGAGTACTCTTCCATCACTTCAACGATGGTGGCGCCGAACAGGTAGCCAGGCATCACGATAACGTTGTAGCCCTCTTCCACAGCGTTGTCAACCATGGCAACACGGTCGGGGGTGGAGTCGCCAGCAGGCTTGTAGTACTTGAAATCAATGCCGTTGGCTTCACAGAAGGCCTTGCAGGCCTCGTAGGTGGTCTGGTTGAAGGACTGGTCGGTAATGTCACCGGAGTCGGTGATCATGGCAACCTTCCACTCGCCCTCGGCAGACGCGAAGGACATGACGCCCAGCACCATCGCCAGAGCCAGAACCAGAGAAAGCAGCTTCTTCATGGGGAATTCCTCCTGTCGTTATGTAGTTTTGGGAAACGGGTTCGGGAATCCGAATTGATTATAACATGAATCAACTCATTGTGCAAGGCGAAAAATACAACAGTTTTCCCAAAAGGCGAAAAACCTGCGGATATTCTCCGCAGGCTGTCATCAATCGTTCATCAGGCTGGAGAAGCCCTCTCCCAGGGCCTCATGGGCTTCGGTTATGAACATGAATGCCTTCTCGTCCTCCTGGCGGACGATCTCCTTCAGCCGGGCAACTTCCTGAGGCGGAAGCACGCACAACACCACCGGACGCTCGGTCCCCGTATAGGCGCCGCGTGCGGAAAGCTGGGTAACACCGCGCTCCATCTCATCCATCAGGCGGCGGGACACCTTTTCCCACCGGTCAGTGATGACAAAGCAAGCCTTGTTGCTGCTCAGGCCAAGCATGACCATATCCACCGCTTTACCGGAGACGAAGATACAGATCAGCGCGTAGAGCGCTTCTGAGGAGCCGATGAAGATCCAGGCGGCCACCACCACCATGCAGTCGATCAGAAACAGGAACATCCCCACCGACAGGAAGGGCAGATACTTATGCACCAGCCGGGCGGCCATATCCGTACCGCCGGTGATAGCGCCGCCGCGCAGAATGAAGCCCAGGCCGATGCCCAGCAGGATACCGCCGTACAGCGTCCCCAGAATGGGCTCCACGGGAATCTCCTTCAGCGGAAGGAGGTCGATCATGAGGGAGAAGATCACCGTTGCCACCAGACTGCGGAAGGCAAACACCTTCCCCATGGCCTTGTAGCCCACAATAAACAGCGGAACGTTCAGGATCAGGGACGTAATACCGATATCCCAGCCCCAGAGGTGCTTCATAATCATTGCCACGCCGGTCAGACCGCCGGGCGCGATCTTACCCGGATCCAGGAAGGTCGGGTAAGCCGCCGCACCGATTACGCAGCCGATCACAATCTGCAGCCAGGCAAGCGCCTGCTCGCGGCGCGCTGCCTTTTTGAGCTTCTCCATCAGGTTCATAGGCACCTCCATATCATAGGCATATCAGGCCGTCCCCAGGGATCGGGCCAGCGCCGCATCAATGCGGGCCATGGCCGCCTCCGGCAAGTGGCCCAGATATTTGGTCAGCCGGGTTTTCTCCAGCGTGCGTACCTGCTCGGTCAGCACCACGGAATCCACAGGCAGTCCGCTTTCCGCCGAGGTAATCACCACATGCACAGGCATATGGGTCTTTTTTTGCCTGGCGGTAATGGCCGCCACGATCACCGTGGGGGAATGCAGGTTACCTGCGTCATTCTGGATGATGAGCACCGGGCGAACGCCCCCCTGCTCCGAGCCGATCACCGGATCCAGGTCGGCCCTGTATATATCTCCACGTTTCATGATGTCACACTCCATCCGGGATGTCAAGCTGATTTTTGTGAAAAAACAGTATCCAGCCCAGACGCGTCCCGCCCCGACGAAGATACCGGTTTCCCCTTTCAGCCTATGCCGGACACGCCGGATCCGCCCCGTCCCCGGGAGAGAAAAAAGGCATCGCCGCGCTGCGCAGCCATGCCTTTGTGATATTCACTTCCCGCTGGATCCGGACTCAGCCTTCATCCCTGTTTTCACGTCCGGCCACCGCCTGACTGTACTCACGCAGCACCTTCGCAGCGGGCTTGCCGTACAGGCCGTAGCCGGAATCCGTTGCTGCCTTCTCAATCGGATAGAGATGCATCGCGCTCCAGTCCCACCAGATGCTGCCGCGGATTTTGGGGTGCCGCAGCAAAGCATCCACATAGGCCTGATACCATTGCGTCTGGCTGTCCAGGCACTGCTCGCCGCCAAAGCGCCAGTTGTTGGGCACATACTCGCTGCCCCGCCGGCTGGGACAGCCGCTCTCCATGAAGAAAAATGGCCGGTCAAACTTCTCCGCCACCTGTTCGATACGTGTGAAATGCTCATCCAGCCGGTCGATGGGATAGTACCCGGAGGAGGAGATCGCGTCCACAGCATCCCACCAGGTGACATTGTTCTCCTGGAACTTGTCGCAGTTGTAGGTCACGGGGCCGGTATAGACCTTGCGGACATCGGCGATCAGCGCACGCCATTCCTCCGCGCGGTGATCGGTGCCGACCATCTCGCAGCCTACGCAGAACATCTCCGCCCGGATCTCCTGCGCGGTGCGGGCCAGGGCCACCACGAATTCGCCGTAGCTTGCAAACCACTCTGCCCAGGTGGGCTCGGTGGGTACGAAGCTATCAAAGAAACGGATATAAGCCCGCCAGTAGCCGTCGCGGCAGTTGACCATCGCCTTGACAACGACCCGCAGGCCCAGGCTCCGCGCCTCCTTGGCAACGGCGCGCACATCATCCATGCTCATCACATCAGGAGTGTCGTAATCCACCTTGGTGGAGTAGGCATGATCCTGCAGCGCCGCCACGGGCAGGACGACCGTATCACAGCCGGTTTCCTGCTGCATCAGCCGCAGGGAGGTCTTCCACTCCTCCCGCTCGGTAAAGCCGCGGCGGGACATGAAGCCAAAGGTGCATCCGTTCAGATAGCGCATCGTATTTCCTTTCTGACAGGAGCGTCGCGTCCTGTATGAACGATTCGTTTGTTCACATTATAGGCCAGAAATCCGCCTGCGTCAAGCCGGAGGCGCAGTCAGTTCACCTGCATGGAGCGCCGCATATGGAGAAGCGCCTGCTTCTCCAGCCGGCTGACCTGCGCCTGGCTGATGCCGATCTCCCCGGCAACCTCCATCTGCGTGCGGCCCTCGAAAAAACGCAGCTGCATGATGCGTTTTTCCCGGTCGTTGAGCCTTCTCATGGCGTCGCGGATGGCGATGTCCTCCACCCAGTTGTCATCCTTCGCGCTTTCATCCCGCACCTGATCCATGATGTAGAGCGCATCGCCGCCGTCGTTGTACACCGGTTCAAAGAGGCTGACCGGATCCTGGATGGCCTCCAGGGCGAAGATCACATCCTCCTGGGGGATTTCCATTTCCGCGGCGATCTCCGCCATGGTTGGTTCGCGGTTCAGCCTGGATTGCAGCCGGTCGCGGGCCTGCAGAGCCTTGTAGGCCGTATCCCGCATGGAACGGCTGACGCGGATGGCGTTGTTGTCCCGCAGATACCGGCGGATCTCGCCGATGATCATGGGCACGGCATAGGTGGAGAAGCGCACATTCTGGCTGGTATCGAAGTTATCAATGGCCTTCATCAGCCCGATGCAGCCGACCTGGAAAAGATCGTCAGCGTTCTCCCCGCGGGATGAGAATCGCTGGATGACGCTCAGCACCAGACGAAGATTTCCCTGCACGAACTCATCCCTGGCCGCCTTGTCCCCCGCATGCACCAGGGGAAAGAGCTCCAGCATCCGCGCCTGGGACAAAACCGGGAGCTTCGTCGTATCCACACCGCAGATCTCCACCTTGCCGTATGCCATAAACGCTACCTCCAACATCTGATATACAGAGTATGGCGCGTCATGGCAGATGATAATCCCCCCCGGCAAAAGGAGTGCAAAACAGGCAAAACAAACAAAAAAGCCACCCTCATGGGGCAGCTGAAGAATCAACCTTATCGGGAATTGCAGGATGGCAGTACTCCAGCAGGAATCCGCCAGCATAGCTCAGCAGAAGGCCCTCCTCGGAGAATGTCCCTTTCATCACCTCGCCGTCATCAAACTGCAAGGTGAGTACATCCGCCTTGACAGACCAGGTGCCACAGCGGTATTCGCCGCCGTGCAGCCGTGTTACATCAAGGCCGTCAGAATAATCATTTCGTTCCCAAGTAAATGTTTGCGTATCCAAAGGCCACAGACCATCCCTATCCGGGAACAGGTGCACGCCAACCGAGATATCATCCTGCATCCCCCACCAGTATCGAGATGCTTCGCCCTCCCTCGCACAACCCGTCAGCAGCAGGCAGGCAACGAGCAGTACCAGCAGTTTTTTCACGTCAATCGCCTCCTGCTGCCATGATAACACGACACGGCAGCAAATGGAAGGCACAACGGAAGATTTTACAATTCACCCCTCACGACGACTGCCTGACCATCTCCCCGTGCAGCCTTTGCAATATCCGCTTCTCCAGCCGGGAGATGTAGCTCTGGCTGATGCCCAGCACGTCCGCAACCTCTTTCTGGGTCATTTCTCCCCTGCCAGACAAGCCGTAGCGCATGGTCATGATCTGCTGCTCCCGGGGATTGAGCCGCCGCAAGGCATTGAACAGCATCTGCTTCTCTGCGTCCTCCTCCATGCCGCGGGAGACCATGTCCGCCTCGGTCCCCAGCACGTCGGACAACAGCAGCTCGTTGCCGTCCCAGTCGGTGCGCAGTGGTTCGTCCAGGCTGACCTCCAGCTTCGTGCGGCTGTGGCGGCGCAGGAACATCAGCACCTCGTTCTCGATGCAGCGGCTGGCGTAGGTAGCCAGCTTGATCTTTTTCCCCGGGTCGAAGGTATTGACCGCCTTGATCAGCCCGATGGTGCCGATCGAAATGAGATCCTCCAGCATCACGCCGGTGTTCTCAAACTTGCGGGCAATGAAGACCACCAGCCGCAGGTTGTGCTCAATGAGTGTCTGACGGACACGCTCGCCCTCCGCGGGCAGGCGGGTCAGCAGCTCGCGCTCCTCCTCGGCGGTGAGCGGCGCGGGCAGGGGGATGGGACCCCCGATGTAGAAAATCTCAGCCGGCTTGAAGGCCGCAAAGATATCCGTAATGTTTGAAAGCCGAAAAGGCAAAAGCATAGCATGCCTCCTTACATGGTCATAGCCAGATCGTTTGCCATCAAGCATGACGGCACCAGCGCCTGGAAGCCGTCGTAGCCCTCCGGAGAAACCCCCAGCAGCGTTTCCGCCCGTACCCAGGCCCCGCTTTTCAGCAGAAAAACGCAGTCTGGATGGAAGACGGTCATCAGGCCGGTACCGTTCACCGTGCGCACGGTGATCAGCCGGAAGGGATAGACCACCTTTCCTTCCCCCGGCAGCTGAATAAGACGCATGGCCGCCCGGCGGCTGATGACGATCACCGGCAGGCCCGTCACCGGGTCGCGCAGAAGATTGCCGCTGTCAATGAGGGCGGTTAGCGTCAGGCGGTGTGTGCCGTGACGAACGTCCACCGTGGCGAAGGCCGATGTTTCCTCCGGTTTCGGAAGAATCACAGGCGTGATGCGCAGCAGCAGGCACACAATCAGCACGATCACCGCCGCCGGAAGCCCCAGGGGGGCAGCAAAGCGCAGCAGCCCCGCCATTCCCAGGGACAAAAAGCAGCCGGTTGCGATCATGCGCGTCCAGATGCGTCTGGGCGCGCCGGGCCAGGCCAGAACAGGCGCTACACCCGCGCAGATCAGCAGAGCCGCCGCCCGGACCCATGGCAGCGCAGAGGCCATCCCCACGCCGAGCAGCGCTGTTCCCAGAGAAACCAGCGTCAGCCGGACAGGCGACTTCCGCCGCAGTCCTGCACAAAGCCCGATGCACATCAGCAGACACGCAGTCAGGCTCGTCTGATAAAGGATGTACAGCCAGATGCTGACGCGCATAGGGCACCGCCTTTCCTGTTGGGGTTCCTCTATGATAGCTGTTTGTCCCTGCCGGAAGCGTCGAAATGCGCTGCAAAGATTGGCGCAAAAAAGGCCCTCCCCTTTCAGGGAGAGCCATGATGAAGATTACTTGTCCAGCGACCAGCCGTGTTCGCCGTGGTAGATCATCTGCCGGGTCATGCCGCCGTCGATGCAGATGTTTTCACCGGTGATGAACCCCGCCATGTCCGAGCAGAGATAGAGCGCCATATTGGCGATATCTGTGCGAACACCCACCCGTCCCACGGGCTGCTGGACAGCGTCAGGGCCGTACCAGGGCGCATCTGCAGTGTCGATCCATCCGGGAGAAATGCTGTTGACCCGCACCTTCCCCGCCAGGCTGACCGCCAGCGCATGTGTCAGTGCGGAAATACCGCCCTTGGCCGCAGTATAGCTCTCGGTTTCGGGCTGGCTCATGCGGTCGCGGGAGGAGGAAATGTTGACGATCGCCGCGCCTTCGCCGAAATGCGGCATGAATCGCTTGGCCAGATAGAAGGGCGCGGTCACGCCCACCGTCATGGCGTACTCGAAGTCCTCCCAGGTGCCCTCCGTCACGCCGCACATGCGGGGCGCGGCGTTGTTGATCAGGAAGTCCACATGACCGTGCCTGGCGATCACCTGATCCGCAAAGGCGTCCAGCGTCGCCTTGTCCGCAATGTCGCCCACGAAGAAGTCATTATCCAGCACATCAATCACGCAAACCTTTGCGCCCGCCTTTTCGAACTGCTCGCGGATGCACCGCCCGATGCCCCGCGCGCCGCCGGTCACCACCGCCACCTTGCCGGTAAAATCAAACATGGTTACGCCTCCCCTTTCCTGTCCCGCAGCGCCGACACAAGGATCAGCATCAGCACCGGGAAGATAATGGCCAGCAGCAGTCCCGTGCGGAGCTCGCCGCCGGCTGCATCCGCCGCAAAGCCCACCAGCGTCGGGCCGCCGGAGCAGCCCAGATCACCGGCGAGGGCCATCAGCGCGTACATGGCCGTACCGCCGCCGGGCAGCACGCCGGGCGCGATGGAGAACGTCCCCGGCCAGAAGATGCCCACCGAGAAGCCGCAGGCCGCACAGCCGATCAGGCCCAGCAGCGCATTGCCGGAGAGCGCCGCCAGCAGGTAGCACCCAACACACAAAAGCGTCGAGCCGATCATGAAAGCCTTGAGCGGGATCTTCTCCGCAAACTTGCCGTACAGTGCGCGGGCCGTGCCCATGAAGATCGCAAATGCGCAGGGGCCGGCCAGGTCGCCGATGGTCTTCGATACGCCCAGCGCCTTCTCCGCAAAGGCGGAGGACCACTGGCTCATCGCCTGCTCGGAGGCGCCGGCGCACACCATCATCACCAACAGCAGCCAGAACACCCGCTGGCACAGGAGCTCCCGCAGGGACATCTGCTTCGTGCCCTCCGCCACGATGGGGTAGATCGGCACCAGCAGGAAGTAGAAGGTGTTCATCAGCGGCACCAGCGCCCGGATGCAGGCCATGATGCGCCAGTTTTCCATGCCAAACACCGCAAAGAATGCCGTACTCACCACCACCAGGAACACATGGCCCCAGCAGTAGAAGGAGTGCAGCAGGCTCATCGCGGCGGTTTTGGCGTCCGTGGGGCAGGCCTCAACAATGGGGCTGATCAGCACCTCGATGATGCCGCCGCCAATGGCATACATCACCACCGCCGTCATGATGCCGGCAAAGGGCGGCATGACCATCGGGAAGAGAGCCAGACCAGCCAATCCCAGCACGGCAAACACATGGGCCGCCACGATGCAGGGCCGGTATCCGATGCGGTCCACCACCTTGACTGCGACGGCGTCCACCGCCAGCTGCACGGCGAAATTCACCGTGGTGATGAGGGTGATTTTATCAATGGTCAAATCAAAATCCGCCATGAAGGTCAGGAACAGCAGCGGCGCAAAGTTGTTCACAATCGCCTGAGTGATGTACCCGCCGTAGCTGGCGAAGATAGTATGGTTATAGCTCTTACGGATGGATGCGAACATGGATGTGCCTCCGGGATGTAATCGCCGTCATGATACCACACAATCCGGCAAAATGGAAGGGGTAAGCAGCAACTCCCGATTGACAACCGCTCTGCCCCGTGGTAAGGTGGAGATGCTGTCCCGTAGCCATCTTCCCCGTGAAAGGGTTGAACCTATGTTTGAACTCAAGCATCAGAAGCTGGCGCCCCTGCTGCTGTTTTTTTCCGCGCTGCTCTGGTCAACCAGCGGCATCTTCACCAAGTCTGTAGAATGGAGCGGCATGTCCCTGGCGGTACTCAAGGGCGTGATCGCGTTTTTTGCATTTCTGCTCATCTCACGGGGACGTAAGATCCGTATCACCCCCAAGAAGCTGCTGGCGGCTTTCTGCTACTTCGTGCAGGGTACGCTGTTCATGCTCGCCAACAAGCTCACTACCGCCGCTAACGCCACGGTGCTGGAGAACACCTCGCCACTGTGGATCATCCTCTTTGGGGCGGTACTGCTGCGCAAGCGCCCTACCCGCCTGGAGGCGATCACCTGCGCATGCCTGTTCCTGGGCGTGACGCTTGCCTTCGCAGGCAACATGGGCGGCGGCAGCTGGCTGGGCAACAGCATCTCGCTGATCTCCGCAGCTTTCTACGCGGGCGTGTTCTTCCTGAGCAAGGATGATGCGGTCGATCCCATCGAGACCCTGGTCCTGGGTAACGCCATGTATCTGCCGCTGATTCCCCTGCTGCTTTCGGATCCGGTGATACCCGTCACGCCCGCCGCTCAATGGGTGTTCCTGCTGGCCTTTGCGCTGCTGGGGGGCGCAGGCGCATGGCTGTGCTTCTCCCTGGGCATCAAGCACACCGGCGCGCTGCAGGCCAACTTCATCACCATGTCCGAACCGGTGATGGCGCCTCTGTGGACCTTCCTATTCCTGGGGGAAAAGCTCTCGCCTATGTCGCTGATCGGCTGCGCCATCGTCATCGGGACACTTCTGGTCTATCATGTCCGGAGTTCAAAACTGAAAACATGATACTTCTGCACATGAAAACGCCTCCGTACGGCCGCAGCCATTCGGAGGCGTTTTTTGCATGCGATCATCCGCTGTCTCGAACAGGTCAGCCCTTGTAAAAAGGGCAGGCAGACTTGCGGCACTGATTGTTCATCATAGACCTGGTGCAGCAAACCATGCCCGAATCCATATGGATATTCAGCTTTTCCGCGGTGAAGGAAACAGCCTCACGAATTGCAAGGTACGAGTCCCTTTTGCAGCAGCGAGGACCGCCATGTTGACCGATGGCATTCAGCGCTCTTGCCGTCATCTGGTTGGACAGCCCCCATGCCTCCTTGGCCAGCGGTGTTGCCTTGGTGATAATCGACACATACATGCCCGTGCTGATGCCCGCACCGCATGCGCCCCAGAATCCGCAGGCGCCGCCTGGCACCTGCTTGCCCCGTTTATACATTTCAGAAAGCGCCGCGCCCAGTTCAATGCTCCCGCCCGCATTCCTGTATGCCGTCAGCAGTGCCGCACCAACCATCACATGGTGCTCCGGGCCATGCATGTGGCAAAAGTCCAGCGACATCATCCGTTCAAGGATGTGGAACGGGTCCTTGGATTCTTCCTGCAGGCATATTGAAAGGATCTCTTCCATCCCGCTTGCATGGCACTCATTGCACACATAATGACCGTTGATGCAGCGTGTCTTGCTTACCTCTTTTTTGCCGCAGATCCCGCATACCATGCTCTGATCCTCTTCAAGGTATGTCAGCGGCGCTTTGCAGATCAAACACTCTTCGCTCATCTTCCACCTCATCAGTTATGCATCAGTCCGTCACTTCATCGCCCTGAGGGCATTGAGGATGCACAGCATCGCCACGCCCACGTCCGCAAAGACTGCCAGCCACATGTTGGCAATGCCAAACACGCCAAGCGCCATCACCGTCAGCTTCACCAGCAGTGCAAAGGCGATGTTCTGACGTGCGATGCTCAGGGTCTTCTTCGCCAGGCGGATGGCGACTGCCAGCTTGCCCAGGTCATCATCCATAAGGACGACGTCTGCAGCTTCAATGGCGGCGTCCGAACCCAGGCCGCCCATGGCAATGCCCACATCCGCGCGACGCAGCACCGGCGCATCGTTCACGCCGTCACCCACGAAGGCCACCTTGTGTTCATCGCCCAGGAAGCTCTCCAGCGCATGCACCTTGTCCCCCGGCAGGAGGGAGGCGCGTACGTCGGTCAAGCCGATCTGCGCGGCCACCTGGGCCGCTACCGCCTCATTGTCGCCGGTCAGCATGACGGTGCGGGTCACGCCGGCTTCCTTCAGCGCCGCGATGGCGGAGGTCGTAGTGTCCTTCACCACGTCACTGATGAGGACATATCCAGCATATGCGCCATCCACCGCCACATGGACAATGGTTCCGGCCATTTCGACAGACTCAAATTCTATGCCGTGTGTCCGCATGAGCCGCTCATTGCCGCATAGCACAGGCCTTCCGTCCACCAGCGCAGAAATACCCTGCCCCGCCGTATCCTTCACATCGGAAACGCGGTTTTCCTCAAGCTCGCCACCGTGGGCTTCCCGCAGGCTGCGGGCAATGGGATGGGCGCTGTGGAGCTCCGCGTGGGCAGCCATATCAAGCAGCACTTCCTCTGTCATGCCCACGGGATGAAGTTCCGCCACGGAGAAGACGCCCCTCGTCAGCGTACCGGTCTTGTCAAAGGCCGCGGTATCCAGTGCCGCGAGGGTCTCCAGATGATTCGCACCCTTGACCAGCACGCCCTTGCGCGATGCGCCGCCCACACCGGAGAAGAAGGTCAGCGGCACAGAGATCACCAGCGCACAGGGGCAGGAAATGACCAGGAAGGTCAGCGCAGTATACAGCCAGCCCTGCCAGTCTCCGGTGATCAGGCCGGGCACCAGGGCAATCAGCACCGCCGCGATGCAAACCGCCGGGGTGTACCAACGGCTGAACCGGGTAATGAAGCGTTCCGTTGACGCCTTGTGCTGTCCGGATTCCTGCACCAGGTCGAGGATCTTCGCAACGGTGGATGCACCGTACTCCGCCGTCACGCGGATGGTCAGCACACCGGTCAGATTCACGCAGCCTGAGAGCACGCTGTCGCCGGCTGCTACATCCCTGGGCAGACTTTCGCCGGTGAGGGCGGCAGTATCCACAGTGGAATCACCCTCCGCCACCACGCCGTCCAGGGGGATCTTCTCACCCGGGCGCACCAGGATCAGTTCGCCCGCATGCACAGCTTCCGGGCTGACGCACGCTTCATTACCGTCCCGGAGTACATTGGCATAGTCCGGGCGCACATCCATCAGCGCAGCAATGTTATCCCGCGACTTGTCCACCGCCCGGTGCTGCAGGTACTCGCCCAGCTGGTACAGCAGCATGACCATCACGCCCTCGGCGCTCTCCCCCACCGCCATCGCGCCTATGGAGGCGACGGCCATCAGGAAGTTTTCGTCAAACACGCGCCCCTTGAGGATATTTCGCGTCGCCATCAGCAGCACGTCATACCCGGCAATCAGGTACGCTGCCACGCAAATCAGCGTCCCCAGCCAGGCATAGGGCATAAAGTGCCCGACGATCAGCAGCGCCACCGCTGCACCTGCGCGAATCAGCAGCGTTCGCCCGGCATGTTCGCCGTGATCGTGTCCGCAGCCGCATGCATCCTCATGGGCATGATGATCATGTGTACATCCGCAAGAATGCTCAGACTCGTGATGATCATGGCCGCAGCCACATGCATGCTCGTGGTCACGGTGCTGTTCATGCTCATGTTCGTGATGAGCGCAGGTGCAGTTCTTCATATTGGCACAACCTTTCGCAGCAACATATGAACAGTTGTTCATTTGTTATTATATGCGCTTTTCCCTGTCTTGTCAACATAAAAATGGCAGATTCCCGAAAGAATCTGCCATGCGGGTATTCAGTTCAGAATTACACCTTGAAGTTGACGGACTGATCGCCCTGCTCGTTGTCGCCGAACTTGTAGTCGTTGCCGGGCAGCACAGCGTTCAGGATGATGCCGACCAGGGAGGCCACAGCCAGACCGGACAGGCTGATCTTCACACCGGCGATGGTGAAGGAGATGGCGCCGGAAACGCCCGCCACAGTGTCGCAGCCCAGAGCGCTGGAGAAGTTGATGCCCAGGGCCAGCGCGATGATCAGCGCAGCGATGATAACGTTGCGGGACTTGGTGAAGTCCACCTGATTCTCAACGATGTTGCGCACGCCCACAGCGGAGATCATGCCGTAGAGGATCAGGGACACGCCGCCGATGGTGGCAGCGGGCATGCAGGAGATCAGGGCAGCAAACTTGGGGCAGAAGGAGAAGATGACAGCCAGCACGGCAGCCATGCGGACAACGCCGGGGTTGTAAACCTTGGTCAGCGCCAGCACGCCGGTGTTCTCGCCGTAGGTGGTGTTGGCAGGAGCGCCGAAGAGAGCAGCCAGCATGGTAGCACAACCGTCACCCAGCAGGGAGCGGTGCAGGCCGGGATCCTTGATGAAGTTCTTGCCCACGGTGGAGGAGATGGCGGACATGTCGCCGATGTGCTCCATCATGGTGGCCAGGGCGATGGGCGCCATGGTCAGGATCACGGTCACCAGGGTAGAAACATCCACATTGCCGATCAGGGAGAAGGCGGTGTCCTTCATCTGGAAGGGAACGCCGAACCACTTGGCGTCCAGCACGGGCTGGAAGTCAACCTGACCGAAAATGGCAGCCACCACATAGGAGCCCACCACACCCAGAAGGATGGGGATAATCTTCAGCATGCCCTTGCCCCAGATATTGAAGGCAACAACAATAACCAGCGCCAGGAGGGCAATGGGCCAGTTGGTAGCGCAGTTATTGACAGCAGAGTTGGACAGGATCAGGCCGATGGCGATGATGATGGGGCCGGTAACGATCGGGGGGAAGAAGCGCATGACCTTCTCAGCGCCGAAGACCTTGAACAGAGCAGACACGACACAGTAGATCAGGCCGGCAACCGCCACGCCAACGCCCGCGTAGGGAATCCAGTTCATGGTGCCGTCAGCAAACTGCTCCATGCTGGCAACAGTAAAGTAGCCGCCCAGGAAGGCGAAGGAGGAGCCCAGGAACGCAGGCACCTTGCCCTTGGTCAGCAGGTGGAACAGCAGGGTGCCCAGACCCGCAAACAGCAGGGTGGATGACACGGACAGGCCGGTCAGCGCAGGCACCAGCACGGTCGCGCCGAACATGGCGAACATGTGCTGGAAGCCCAGAAGGCCAAACTTGGCGGGAGAAAGCTTCTGATTCTCGCTCATTGGAAAAACTTCCTTTCCTCATTTGTCGTTAAGTATACATACGACTATGTACTCCGGCAAACGCCGGGGAACAGCAAAATGATCACGTGAGGTCATTCCAAAACAGAACAGATCCTCACAATGGCGTCCGCTCAGCGGTTCATGCCGCCGTCGTAGAGGGCCACGCCGTCGCCGCCGTCGATTTCCTGCATCATCACGCCAATACGCTCGCCGGAGGAGGTGGGGACGTTCTTGCCCACGAAATCGGCGCGGATAGGCAGTTCACGGTGACCGCGGTCGATCAGCACTGCCAGGCAGATACGCTCTGCGCGGCCCTGATCCAGGATCGCATCCATCGCTGCGCGCACGGTGCGGCCGGTGTGCAGCACGTCGTCCACCAGGACAACCGTGCGGCCAGCAACATCCACAGGGATCTTCTGCTCCTGCACCTTGATCTTCAGCTCGGAGGGATCACGGTCATCGCGGTACATGGCGATGTCCACCTCGCCCACGGGGCATTTGACATGCTCGTACTTCTCGATGATGTCGCTCAGACGCTGGGCCAGCGGCACTCCGCGGCGGCGGATGCCCACAAACACCATGTTGTTCAGATCCAGCTGCTCCATCATCTCATGGGCCATACGGGTCAGCGCACGGTTCATCGCGTCGCCCGCCATCAGCTGCGCCTTGGGAATGCCATAGCCGAAATTCGCCATTTCCGGTCCTCCTTGCTGGTTATGAGGCCAACCAACGGCTGGAAGCCGCATGCCGGCCACGCTCTGCCAATGCAGGCGCCCACTGTCGCCGGTCGAGCTTTTCGCTGACCTTTCTGCGCCAAAAAAGCGCCTCCTGCACGATATACGGCAGGTAGGCGCACACGCATTGCCGGTCTCCCGGCAGATATTTCAATACGGATCACTGCGTGCCTTTCCAGCCTCTCGTGCTGAGTTAAAGGGGTTGCGTTGATTTCCGACGGGTAGTATAGCACTTTCTTCACCGTTTGTAAAGAGGGTTTGACTGTTTTTTCCGGAATCAGCACCGCAGTGTGATTGACAAACGCGAGTGTTTCGCTTATGATTATCTTGTTTCATACTTGTTCATCAGCCCCTCAGATGTATTACTATATGGAGGAAAGTGTTATGTTGAAGAAGTTTCTGCTTCCCCTGCTGCTGGCGCTGTGTCTGCTGGTTCCCGCCTTCGCCGAGGAGGAAGGCCTCCCCATGGTGGAGTTTGATCTGGATGGCGGCAGCATGTTCGGCGGCACGCTGATCATCACCTGCCTGGACGATACGATCTCCGAAACCGGCAGCTACGGCTTCCTCTGCGAGGTGGAGGACATTTCCGCCCTGACCGTCGGCGACATCCTGACAGCCATGGAGATCAAGTCCATTGAGCCCGTCCTGGAGGGGGACGCCTTTGAAGGCTGGATGATCTACCAGCTGGTGATCACCGAAGACGAGGACGGCTTCTCCGACTGGCAATACGTCCGCCTGGATGAACTTATTTACTCCACCGAGGATCTCCTGGCCCTGCCTGCACCGGACTATTACGCCGTCTACACCGCCAAGTGGGCCTCCGTCCCGGCGGAAAGCTATTACAGCGAAGATGCCGAAAGCTACGAGGTCATCACGGTGCCCAGCATCACCCTGTTCGCCAATGGCGGCGTGATGCGCATCGACAGCGAGGAGGGACCCTACGAAGCAACCCTGAGCGTGGCGATGGCGGAGGAAGGCCTCTCCTTCGGCGAGGTGCTTGACCTGGGCAGGCTGCTGTCCGTGACCATGGAAGGCAAGACCTTCACCGGCTGGACGGTGTACGATGTTCATGTCCTGGAGGTATCCGACGTTCCCGTGGCGGAAGACGGCGTGTTGTGCTACATGCTGGGTGAAGAATGGTACATGGTGCTGCGCGAATATGACGTATGCGCTCAGAACATCTCCACCGAGGAGCTCGCCGGCATCGTCTGCAGCGTCACGGACCATGTGGTCGTCGCCAATTTTGAGTAAAAAACCGCGCTCCCGCAGGCTCTGCCTCCGGGAGCTTTTTCTTGCCGCATACATCGCTATTTCCCGAATTATTTCTATTCTACCCCTTGACAAGGCTTTGCAAAACAGGTATACTATAACGGCTGTGAAGTTAGCAAGCAGGGATACTATGCCCTGATAGACAAAATGTGAGGAGTGTTGACACATGTTCCGTACCTACCAGCCCAAGAAGCGTCAGCGCAGCAAGGTGCATGGCTTCCGTGCCCGCATGTCGACCAAGAACGGCCGCCGGGTTCTGGCTGCCCGCCGCCGCCGCGGCCGCAAAGAGCTGACGGTGTGATTTGCCGTACAGCCGACTTCAGTATGA
>JAFXFR010000105.1 GCA_017513475.1 Clostridia bacterium | reverse complement strand
CACCAGCAGCGCGGAGGACAGCAGCAGCGCCAGCACCGCCGTCAGCAGGATGTTGCGGAAGATGCGTTTCGTCATACTTCATTTCCCCCGAACCGATACCCCACGCCGCGCACGGTTTCGATCATGTGGCCGCAGCGGCCCATCTTGGTGCGGAGCGTCTGCACATGCACGTCCACGGTGCGGGTACCGCCGTCGTAGGCCATGTCCCAGATGCGCGCCAGCAGCTGCTCCCGGGTGAAGGCCGCGCCGCTGTTCTCCATCAGCAGGAGCAGCAGGTCGTATTCCTTCAGGGTCAGGGACATTTCAGCACCATCCACGAAGGCCTTGTGGGCGCGGCGGTCGATGGTCAGCCCGCCGCATTTGAGGGTGTCTGCCTCGGGCTTGGCCCCCGTGCGGCGCAGTCGGGCACGGATGCGAGCCACCAGCTCCGCCATGCCGAAGGGCTTCACCATGTAGTCATCCGCGCCGTAATCAAGACCCTGCACCTTGTCCATCTCGGTACCCTTGGCGGTGAGCATGATGACCGGGATCTCCACCGTGCGGTGGTTCTCCCGCAGGAAGCGCAGCAGGGACAGGCCGTCCTCGCCAGGTAACATTATATCAAGTAGGACAAGGTCGGGCGCAGCCTCTGCCACCGCAGCACGGAAAGCAGCCCCGTCCGCAAAGCCGCGGCAGGGCAGGCTCATCTGCGTGAGGGTGTAGACCACCAACTCGCGGATGTTGTCGTCGTCTTCAACGTAGTAGATCATGTGAGGAACACTCCCTTGTGTCTTCCGGTCAGCGCATACTCTACCCACTCGGCAATGTTCTGCGCGTGGTCGCCGATGCGCTCGTAGTACTTGGCGATCATCATAAGGTCGATGGCCTGGGAGCCGGCGGCCGCGTCATGGCGGATGAGGTCGATCAGCTCGTCCTTGACCGTCACGAAAAGCGCGTCGATGGCGTCATCCATGCCCATGACCTGCTGCGCCAGCACCACATCCTTGCGGACGTAGGCGTCCAGCGCGCCACTCACCATGCGGATGGCGTTTTCGGCCATCTGGGGCAGGTGGGTCAGATCCTTGATATAGGGCTCCTTGGACAGGTAGATCACCAGCTCGGCAATGTCGCTGGCCTGATCGCCGATGCGCTCCATGTCCGTTATCATTTTAAGGGCTGAGGAGATCAAACGCAAGTCCCTTGCCACGGGTTGCTGCTGCAAAAGCAGCTTCAGGCACAGGGATTCGATGTCCCGCTCCGCCTGATCCACCTCTTTATCGGCGGCGATGGCCTGCAAAGCGGCCTCCACGTCCTGCTTGACCAGCGCATCTGTGGCGCTGCGGATGGCACGCTCGATCAGCGCACCCATTTCCAGCAGCTCATGGTTGAGCGTGTGGAGCTGCTCGTCAAAACGGTTTCTCATGCTGAATCCTCCTTATCCGAAGCGGCCCGTGATGTAGTCCTCCGTACGCTTGTCCTGGGGCATGGAGAAGACCTTCGCAGTTTCGTCATACTCCACCACCTCGCCCAGCAGGAAGAACGCCGTCCTGTCGGAGATGCGTGCGGCCTGCTGCATATTGTGGGTCACCATCACGATGGTGTATTGCTCCTTCAGTTGCAGCGCCAGATCCTCGATTTTGCTGGTGGAGATGGGGTCGAGGGCGGAGGTGGGTTCGTCCATCAGCAGGACTTCCGGCTCCACCGCCAGCGCACGGGCGATGCACAGCCGTTGCTGCTGACCGCCGGACAGCCCCAGCGCATCCTTCTTCAGCCTGTCCTTCAATTCGTCCCAGATGGCGGCGTTGCGCAGGCTGCGCTCGATGATATCGTCCAGCTTGGCCTTCGAGCGGATGCCATGGGTGCGCGGGCCGAAGGCAATGTTGTCGTAGATGCTCATGGGGAATGGGTTGGGCTTCTGGAACACCATGCCCACCCGCTTACGCAGGAGCGCAGTATCCATATCCTTGTCCACATCCACGCCGTCTAGCAGCACCTGACCGGTGATCTTGCAGCCCTCTACCAGGTCGTTCATACGGTTGAGGGTCTTGAGCAGGGTCGATTTTCCGCAGCCACTGGGGCCGATGAAGGCGGTGATCTCCTTCTCGCGGATGGCCAGGTTCACGCCCTTCAGCGCGTGGAAAGACCCGTAATGCAGGTCAAGATTGTTGATCTCTATTTTCATTCGTGTTTTCCTCCAACTTTGCGTGCGATCAGCGCGGACAGACTGTTGATGAGCAGCACCATCACCAGCAGCACCACCGCCGTGGCGTAGCTCTGGTCGATGTACAGGCCCTCGGTAGAGATGGTGTACATATGCACCGCCAGCGTGCGGGTGGAATCCAGCAAGCTGCCCGGCACTTTGGCCACGGTGCCAGCGGTGTAGATCAGTGCGGCCGTTTCACCCACGATGCGGCCAATGGCGAGGATCACGCCGGAGAGAATGCCGGGAATGGCCGAAGGCAACACCACCTTGAAGGTAGTACGCAGCCGCCCTGCGCCCAGGCCAAAGCTGCCCTCGCGGTAGCTGTCCGGCACGGCCAGAAGGGCCTCCTCCGTGGTGCGCATGATGGTAGGCAGCACCATGATGCTCAGCGTCAGCGCACCGGAAAGCAGGGACAGGCCCATCCCCATGGCCACCACGAAAAACAGCGAGCCGAACAGGCCGTAGATGATGGAGGGAATGCCGGAGAGCGTCTCCGCCGTCATGCGGACCAGCTTCACCAGCCGGCTGCCGCGCGGGGCGTATTCCGTCAAATAGATAGCCGCACCGATGCCCAGCGGTACGCACACCAGCAGGGAGAGAAGCGTCATCA
The DNA here is from genome assembly GCA_017513475.1 of Clostridia bacterium. Classification (GTDB taxonomy): domain Bacteria; phylum Bacillota; class Clostridia; order Christensenellales; family Aristaeellaceae; genus UBA11524. Next base: position 303 of record JAFXFR010000105.1, on the reverse strand, counting down.
GCAGCGTGTTGATGATGGAAGGCATCATGGACACGTTGGTGGAGTTGTACTCCCAGGCGAACAGCTCCGGCGACAGGTGGGGTATGCCCTTGATGAGGATGTACCCCACGATCAGCACCAGCACGCCCACGGAGAAGGCCGCGCCTGCATAAACGGCAGCGCGGTAGAGCTTGGCTTGCAGCTTCATCCGTTCGACCTCCTTTTCAGGATGCTGGTCAGCACGTTGATCAGCAGGATGAACACGAACAGCACCACCGCCGTGGCAATGAGTGCTTCCCGATGCAGATCGGTGGCGTAGCCCAT
>JAFXFR010000104.1 GCA_017513475.1 Clostridia bacterium | reverse complement strand
TGTGGTTGCGGCGCATGATCACGTCGATGGCCGCGTGCAGCTTGATGCCGGAGATCTCCGCGCCGCCCAGCTCCTGCATGTTGTTGATGTGATGGATGTGGTTGTCCTCAATGACGGAGAACACCGCGCCCATGCGGCCCACGATGCCGGTCTGCTCGCAGTGGTGGATGTCGCAGCGGCGGACGATGTGGCTTCCCACCTTCTCCTTCAGCCACCCGTGATACTGGCCGCGGCAGAGGGCGTCGCGCTCCATCTGCGTGGGGGACTTGAGGTGCTTGACGGTGAAGTAGTGGTCGTTCTCCTCGTCGTAGTACTTGCCCAGGGAGATGCCGCAGCACTTGGAGTGGCTGATCTCGCAGTCCTCAATGATCCAGCCCTTGGACCAGTGGGGGCCGACCATGCCGTCCTGGAAGGCCGCTGGGGGCGCCCAGGTGGTGGCAGCCTTCTCCACCTTGAAGCCGGAGAAGGTGATGTAACCCTTGCCCGTCTCATCCGGGAAGAAACAGCGACGGCGGACGTTGATCTCCGTCTTCTGGGTGTTGGGGTCGATGTCGTGGAAGTTGCAGTAGATGACGGTCTCATTGCCGTCCTGCTCAGCGATCCACTTGTAGATGGAATTTGCGGGATCCCAGGAGGGCGTGTAGACTTCGCCCGCAATGCACTCCTCCATCGTCAGCGCCTCGTAGAGGGCCACGTCGTTGAGGTACACGCAGCCGGTGTGGCGGACGGTGGGGGCGAAGTACCAGTCGCCAAAGGCCTCGACGATATAGGGGTTGAAGTCGCCGAAGATGCTATTGTCCACGCGGAGCATCCACAGGCCATTCTCCTGCTTCACCCAGCCGGTGACCTCCTCCGCGCCGGTGATGAGCGCGCCCAGGGGCTCCACGGAGCGGTAGGTGATGCGCTTGTCCTCGGTGCCGCCATTGCGGGGGCTGACCTGCTCGCGGTACACGCCGGGGTAGACGAGCACCTCGTCGCCGGGCAGGGCGATGTTGGCCGCGTCAGAAATGCGGCGGAAGGGACGCTCCTTGGTGCCGTTGCCCTCGCGGGGCGCATGGGCGTTGACGTAATAAATCATCGGGATATCCTCCTTATTTGGTTGAACGAAACGGGTCGCTGACACCATTATAACGGCAAAAGCGGCCTTTGTCCACCGGAAAAACACGATCATCCGCACACGACAGAAATGCGCCGTGAAATCTGAAAAAAACGTCATGAATCGCCTTGACAATGTTGACAATGGGATATATAATGTCCATAATGGAAAATGTTTGATTTGGTCAGCAAGGAGGCCTCACGATGGAATCCTACCTGTTTACAAATGTGGAAGCCGCCGCCGATACCCTCGTGGTGGAAGGCTGGCATAAGCCCGGTACCCTGACCCGCTCCAGCGGCGCGTGGATCCACGCTGCCGGCACTGCCATGCTGGAAAAGGGCGATCATCCCCTCAACAGCCACGATCAGTGGATCTGGTTTGCCGTGGAGGCAGGCGACGTCATCCTGCACTGGCAGGACACCGAGCTGAAACTCAAGGCTGAGGATACCTGCTTCCTCCCCGCCGGCGAGCATGACGCCTATGTGGAGATCCCCGAGCAGGCCCGCGTGCTGTGGGTCGCCCTGGAGGGCACTCTGGCTCCCATGGTGGTGCGCAAGATGGGCGCGCTGCTGCATATGCCTCTGCGTCAGGGAGCGCTGCCCAGCCAGATGTACCTGGCCAAGCAGATCGTGCAGGTAATGGTGCGCCATACCGGCACCGCTGACGCCACCTATCAGCTCCAGCACCTGATGTACGGCATGCTGGCTTCCCACTGGGGCCAGCCCGTCGCCATGGACGCGATGCTCTCCCACGAGATCGCCAAGGTGGTGGACACCCTGCGCGCCAACCAGTACCGTGACAACTTCTCCCTGGCGGAGATGGCCGCAATCTCCCGCATGCCCATGGAGACCTTCCGCAAGCGCTTCGTGAGCGAGGTGGGTATGCCGCCGCTGTCCTACGTCCTCCACTGCAAGATGGAGCGCGCCAAAGAGCTGCTGCGCGAGGAGGGCTACACCGTGCGTCAGGCCGGCGTGGAAGTCGGCATGCAGGATCCCTACCACTTCTCCAAGCAGTTCAAGAACATTGTAGGCATCAGCCCCTCCGCTTTCATGAAGCAGGCTGCCAAGCCGGATGCCACCATCCGCGGCAGCAGCAAGAACAAGTAATTGACAGGGCCGCACCTTTGAGTGCGGCTCTTTTTTGCGCCTTGGAAGCAGATGCCCCTGTCGGCGGGAGCAGTTTTTCCGCCCTGCGCCAAATCCTTTGGGGAAATGACATTTTCGTTACAAGCGAAAGTTTCGCAATTGGCATTTCTGGCCTCTGCGGCCACCAGAAGGCGGATTCTTTCTTCCCCGAACATACACGAACGTGTATATTTACACACAATTATTCATCCGATATTCTGACAAGAAACCGCAGAAATGTATGTCCACATGTATATCCACATATGAAAGCATAGGGGATAACCCCTGTGGATAATCTGTGGACAATGTGGATAAATGCCGTGAATACTGCGATTTTTCGCGCTTTCACAGGCCCTTTTCTGTGGATAACCCTGTGGATACTGTGGATGAATAAACCCTTTGGCTGTGCATAGACGCAGAATATGAACATGCATAAGCACATAAATTGTCACATTCGGCGCTGCTGCCGGCGAACAATTTATCCCGGCGCAGTGCTTTTGTATGCATTCAGAATGTATACACGCAGGAAATCCTGCAAGGAATGGCCGAAAGACGTCCCGCATAGTCTCCTGTATGGAGGATTTGCCATGAAAAAATCAAAACGAACGCTTCTTCCCCGGCGAAAAGCCGAACATCTGCTGACCATGTCTGCCGCATTGATCGTGCTGTTCGGCGGCCTCGCCGTAGTGAGCTTGCGCCGGAATGTTACAAATACGTCATCTCTCACAGCCGCGGCATCCCCCGCCCCAAAGCCGCTGGCAGGGCTGGTCATTCTGGTGGATCCGGGGCATGGCGGGTACGACGGCGGAGCGCGATGCCGGGATTCCGGCGTGTGGGAGAAGGCGCTGACCCTGTCCGTCAGCAGGAAGGTCGAGGAGGCCCTCACCCAGCGGGGCGCACGCGTCGTCATGACCCGTACCTCCGATACCGACCTTTGCACCCCTGACCGTCCCGCCAGCCTCACCAAAAAGCGCCAGGACATGCAAAACCGCATCGCCATCGCTACGACGAATGAGGTCGACCTGCTGCTGTCCATCCACATGAACGAGTACCGCATGCGCACGGAGTCCGGGCCGCAGGTGTTCTACCGGCAGGGCTGCGAGGGCGGCCGTCTGCTGGCAGGCTGCCTCCAGGAGGCGCTGATCACCCATCTTCAGCCGGTTAAGCGGCGTGTCGCCATGGCCGGGGATTACTTCATCCTGCAGCTGGAGATCCCCTCGGCGCTGGTGGAATGCGGCTTCATCTCCAACCCGGCGGAGGAAAAGCAGCTGCTGGATCCTGCCTATCAGACCCGGCTGGCAGAGGCGATCGCCGGAGGTACGGAGGAATTTGTCCGGCTTTCCCACGCAGCAAAAAAGGAGGACGGCAGCGGGCCGTCCCCCTGATGGGGCGTTTCCTACAAATATTACAGCAGGCTCGCATCCTCCTCAACGGTGACACCGTTGGACTTCATCCCCCGCAGGAATTCAGCCGGGAGCTCGGCGGTAAAGTCTACGGTTACGACGATTTCGTTGGAAGCATTCCAACTTAGCGGTATTGAAACGCTTACCGTTCCTGAAACCGTAACGACGATTGAATACGGCGCAATGCGCGACATGAAAATGCTCGAATCGGTTACGATTAAAGGCAACGTGGACATTCCCGTTTATGCGTTTAGAGCTTGTACCAATCTTAAAACGGTTGTTTTGGAAGGTGACGACGTTACGTTCGGCGCAGGGTCGAAAGGTATGATTTTCACCAACAAAGAAAACGGCGACGGCTCGGCTATTACCGTGTACGTGCAAAACGAAACCGTAAAAGC
>JAFXFR010000007.1 GCA_017513475.1 Clostridia bacterium | reverse complement strand
GAAGGTGTGGCTGCCGGTATCCTGGAACTGCTGGATCTTCTCGCCGATGAACTTGAAGCCGGTCAGGGTCTCGAACATCTCCACGCCGAAGGACGCAGCGATCTTGTTGGACAGGCTGGTGGACACGATGGACTTCACCGCCGCGCCGTTTGCAGGCAGATTGCCCTGCTTCTTCTTTGCGGACAGGATGTAGTGCAGCAGCACGCAGCCGATCTGGTTGCCGGTCAGCAGCTGCCAGTTGCCTTCATTGGTCTTGACAGCCACGCCCAGGCGGTCACAGTCGGGGTCGGTGGCGAAGATGACCTTGGCGCCCTTTTCGTCAGCCAGCTTGATGGCCAGGCGGAAGGTATCGGGCTCTTCGGGGTTGGGCACCTTGACGGTGGGGAATGCGGGATCGGGCAGCTCCTGCTCCATCACGACGGAGACGTTGGAGATGCCGATCTCCTTCAGGATGCGGCGAACCGGCACATTGCCGGAGCCGTGCACGGGCGTGTACACGATGGACAGCTCGGCGCCCATCTTCTCCAGCATTTCGGGCTGGACGCACAACGTCTTGACCTCGGCGATGTAGTCGTCGTCAACTTCCTTGTTGCCGATGTACTTCAGCAGGCCCTTCTCGATGGCTTCCTGCTCATCCATCAGGGTGCAGTCGGTGTACTTGGTGGCGCGGATAATCTGGGTAATGCCCTCGGCAGCCTCGGGACCGACCTGCGCGCCGTCCTCGCCGTAGACCTTGTAGCCATTGTACTGGGGCGGATTGTGGGACGCGGTGATCACGATGCCGGCGATGGCGTTCAGATGACGCACGGCGTAGCTCAGCACGGGCACGGGACGCAGCGCGTCGAACAGGAAGGCAGGCACGCCCTCCTGGGCCAGCACCAGCGCGGTGTCCTTGGCGAACTCAGCGGAGAAACGGCGGGAGTCATAGGCGATGACAACGCCGCGGGCAGCCTGCTCGGGGGTCTTGAGCAGGTACTGGGCCAGGCCCTTGGTGGCACGGCGGACATTGTAGCGGTTCATACGGTTCATGCCGGCGCCCAGCACGCCGCGCATGCCTGCGGTGCCGAAAGACAGCTCGGTATAGAAGCGATCCTCGATTTCCTTGGGATCATCGGCAATGGCCTTGAGGTCGGCCACGGTATCAGCGTCAGCAGCGAAGTCCTTGAGCCACTGCTCGTAAGCGGTCATAACGTCCATGATTCATTCCTCCTGATGTATCGTTTTCTCACCCTGAAGCGGGACAGGATTTTCCTTTTACCATTATAGTGCCAATCCGCGATTTTGACAAGGGGTGCATGCGCTTTCCGGGCGATGATTCACGACAAAAATACATGGTTCCGCGCCGCACAGGGATTGCGCCCTGACAGCAGGCGTGATACAATGGGAGCAGCATTCACGAAGGAGGCCTCCATGTACTCCGAACTTCAGCAGATCATTGATTCCTCCCGCCGCATCGTATTCTTCGGCGGCGCGGGCGTGAGCACCGAATCCGGCATCCCCGACTTCCGCAGCGTGGACGGACTGTACAACCAGCACTACGCCTTCCCGCCGGAGACGATCCTCAGCGCCACCTTCTTCCGCCGCTGCACGGAGGAATTCTACCGCTTCTACCGCGACAAGATGCTGCCCCTGGACGCCCAGCCCAACGCCGCGCACCGCTTCCTCGCTGAGCTGGAGCAATCCGGCAAGCTCACCGCCGTCATCACCCAGAACATCGACGGGCTGCACCAGGCCGCCGGCAGCAAAACCGTGCTGGAGCTGCACGGCTCCATCCACCGCAACCGCTGCCGCAAGTGCGCGAGGTTCTTCCCGCCGGAGTACATCCGCGATTCGCAGGGCGTCCCGAAGTGTGAGTGCGGCGGCGTGATCAAGCCAGAGGTTGTCCTCTACGAGGAAGGGCTGGATGACGACGTACTGGCTGCGTCCGTGCACCACATCCGCCAGGCGGACACCATGATCATCGCCGGGACGAGCCTGACCGTGTACCCCGCCGCCGGGCTGGTGCATTACTTCCGGGGCAAGCACCTCATCCTCATCAACCGCGACGCGACCCCCATGGACGGTCAGGCCGATCTGGTCATCCATGACAGCGTAGGCAAGGTATTTTCCGCGCTTCACGTCGGCTGAAATTGTACCTATTTCAATACAAAGGGCACGCTGGATTGACACCCGTTCGTCCGGCGTGCTATACTTTTTCTGTTGTGCGAAGGGAGGGATTTCCATGGATATTTCCTTCAAGACCACCGAGGGCGCGTTCAACTACCGCGCCGCAGCGATCATTGTGCACGATGGCAAACTGCTCGTCCTGCAGGATGAGGGAATCCCCCATGACTACCTCCCCGGCGGACGCGTTCATCTGGGCGAACCGGCCGAAGCCGCTCTTGCCCGCGAGCTTCGCGAGGAGCTGGATATCGGCCTGCCGCCGCACCGTTTGGCGTTCATGGCGGAGTCGTTTTTCACCCTGATGGGCACCCGCTATCACGAAATGTGCCTGTACTACCTGACGGAAGCACCGCCGGAGCTGCTGCGTCGCGGCGAGTCCTTCACCCGGGTGGAGGGCTGCGAGGTTCACCACTTCCGCTGGGTGAAGTTTGAGGAACTGCGCGGGATGTCCTTCTTCCCGGTTTTCCTCAAGGAGCGCATCTTCTCCCTGCCGGATTCGCCGGAGTTCATCAGCCTTGACAGCGACTGAGATGGCTTCCCTGCCGGTTCTTTGCTCGAGCAACTGGTTTGGTTAGTGTGCTCTATTGTCTTTTCCTTTGCGGCGGAGCGAGCTGTTTCGACGAATCCTCGCGGATTCGTGAAAGGCGCGTGGAGGTTTTCCGTCTGCGGACGGAGGTCTCCGACGGCAAGGGGCCCTGCCCCTTGACCCCGCGAAGGGCCATCGGCCCTCTCGACACCCTTTTTCCCGCTTCCTTGTGAGTTGATTTTTTGTGAAAGGATGATATATATGTCTTCTATTGATACCCGTTGTGTGCAGGCTGGGTATACGCCCGGCAATGGCGAACCCCGTCAGATCCCCATCGTACAGTCCACCACCTTCAAGTATGCCACCTCCGAGGACATGGGCAAGCTCTTTGACCTCGAAGCTAGCGGCTACTTCTATACCCGCCTGCAGAACCCCACCAATGATTACGTTGCTGCCAAGATCGCGGCCCTCGAAGGCGGCACCGCAGCCATGCTGACCTCCTCCGGTCAGGCGGCGAACTTCTTCGCCATCTTCAACATCTGCAACGCCGGCGACCACATCGTCGCGTCCTCCTCCATCTACGGCGGCACCTTCAACCTCATCAGCGTGACGCTGGCTAAGATGGGCATCACTTCCACCTTCGTATCCCCCGATGCGACGGTGGAAGAGCTGGACGCAGCCTTCCAGCCCAACACCCGCGCCATGTTCGGCGAGACCATCGCCAACCCGGCTCTGACCGTGCTGGACATTGAGAAATTCGCCGATGCAGCCCACCGCCATGGTGTGCCGCTGATTAT
>JAFXFR010000103.1 GCA_017513475.1 Clostridia bacterium | reverse complement strand
TTCTTGGCAGCCTCATCCTCGCCGTTGAGGCGGGACTTCGCCAGCTCGATGTACCAGTCGCAGAACTCGCTCCAGGCGAAGTCGTAGATACGGTTGGCAGCCAGACCAAACTCGCCTTCCTCCATGTTGCCGGAGATCTGACGGGCTGCATCCTGGAAGCGGGTCAGGATCCACTTGTCGGCAGCGGTCAGCATGTCGGGCTGCATCTCCACCTTCTCGGTGACGTTCATCAGCACGAAGCGGCTGGCGTTCCACACCTTGTTGGCGAAGTTGCGGGCAGATTCGACCTTGGCCTCGGAGTAACGGGTGTCGTTGCCGGGGGACACGCCCATGACCAGGGAGAAGCGCAGCGCGTCGGCGCCGTACTTTTCGATGACCTCCAGCGGGTCCACGCCGTTGCCCAGGGACTTGGACATCTTCCGGCCCAGCTCGTCACGCACCAGGCCGTGGATCAGCACGGTCTTGAAGGGCGTCACGCCGCCCATCTCCTCCACGCCCATGGTGATCATGCGGCTCACCCAGAAGGTGATGATATCGTAACCGGTCACCAGCGTGTCGGTGGGATAGAAGTACTTCAGGTCCTCGGTCTGCTCGGGCCAGCCCAGCGTGGAGAAGGGCCACAGCGCGGAGGAGAACCAGGTATCCAGCACGTCCTCGTCCTGGTTGATGTTCTTGGAGCCGCACTTGCTGCAGCAGCAGGGATCCTCACGCAGGACCATCATTTCGCCGCAGTCGTCGCAGTACCACACGGGGATGCGGTGGCCCCACCACAGCTGACGGGAGATGCACCAGTCGCGGATGTTGGTCATCCAGTTCATGTACTGCTTGGAGAAGCGCTCGGGCACGAACTGGGTCGCACCAGAGGTCACAGCCTCGATGGCGGGCTTGGCCAGGGGCTTCATGGACACGAACCACTGCTTGGACACCATGGGCTCAATGACGGTGTTGCAGCGGTAGCAGGTGCCGACCTCGTGGGTCAGGGGCTCGATGGACTTCACCAGGCCCAGGGCAGTCATGTCCGCCACGATGGCCTTGCGGGCCTCGTCGGTGGTCATGCCGGCGTACTTGCCGCAGTCCAGCACCTCGAGGTTCTCGATGTCGTCGGAAGCATCCGCCGCGCCGGTCATGTGGCCGTCGTAGGTGAACACGCGCACCAGGGGCAGGTTGTGACGCGCGCCGACCTCGTTGTCGTTGGGGTCGTGGGCGGGGGTGATCTTCACCACGCCGGTGCCCTTGGTCATGTCAGCGTGCTCATCGCAGACGATCGGGATCTCCTTGTTGATCAGGGGCAGGATGACGTGGCAGCCGTGCAGGTGGGCGTAGCGCTCATCCTCGGGGTTGATGGCCACAGCGGTATCGCCCAGCATGGTCTCGGGACGGGTGGTGGCCAGCTCCAGCATCTCGCCAGTTTCCTTCACGGGGTAGAGCAGGTGCCAGAAGTTGCCCTGCTTCTCCTCGTAGGTCACCTCCGCGTCGGAGATGGCGGACATGCAGCAGGGGCACCAGTTGACCAGGCGCGCGCCGCGGTAGATCAGGCCCTTCTCGTACAGGCGGCAGAAGGTCTCGCGCACGGCCTTGGAGCAGCCCTCGTCCATGGTGAAGCGCTCGCGGCTCCAGTCACAGGACACGCCCATGCGGCGCTGCTGATGGACGATGCGTCCGCCGTATTCTTCCTTCCACTTCCACGCGCGATCCAGGAAGCCTTCGCGACCCAGGGACTCCTTGGTCAGGCCTTCCTTCTCCATCGCGGCCACGATCTTCACCTCGGTGGCGATGGCAGCGTGGTCGGTACCGGGCAACCACAGGGTGGGATCGCCCTTCATGCGGTGATAGCGGATGGCCGCATCCTGCAGCGTACAGTCCAGGGCATGGCCCATGTGCAGCTGACCGGTGATGTTGGGCGGCGGCATCACGATGGTGAAGGGCTTCTTGCCCTCCACGCGGTGTGCAGTGAACGCACCGGCTTCTTCCCAAGCCTTGTACAGCTCGCCTTCGAGGGCCTGGGGATTAAAATTCTTTTCCATTTCCATGGTATTCACCTCTATGTTCTTCGTAGTCAGAAACTCACAGACGGCTCATGTGGGTGACCGCGCCCACACGGCGGTTGGCTATGCAGTTCATACGGGTCACCACCTTCCTACTTTACTTATTCAGACAAATGCAAGAATCAGGCATACAATCAGACCAATCACTGCGGCGTACTTCGTTACCATCGCCCAACTGTGCAGGCCGCGTTTCTCCAACGCTGGTACCAGCCAGCACATCATCGCAGCGAACAACAGCATCACAACAAACTCACCAACACTCAGGTTGCTCTCGTTTATTTTCCAGTATTTTGCTGTTGTCATCGTACATTCCTCCAAATAGCAAAGCAGCCCCATCCCGAAGGACGGAGCTGCTCCGTGGTACCACCTTGCTTCGCAAACGGGAATGAACATAGTTCACCCGTCTACCTCACATGCGTTATAACGGACGCAAGCCGCACCGAGCTACTGACGGTATCCCGCGTTCAAACGGCGCTCTGTGAAGCGACCTTCCCTCACCCGACGCGCAGGCGGTCTTCCAGCCGGTGAACCGCCCTCTCTATCCGCACGGACATTGAGGTACTCCTCTTCATTTGCGAGTGTGGTATGTAATTTAAGCCGTTATGCTGTCGCTTACGCGTTCTTTTCCTCGTTCATCACGACGACCTGAACGCCCTTGTAGTAACCGCACTGCTTGCAGACGCGGTGGGACAGCTTCATCTGGTGGCACTGGGGGCACTCGACGATGGCGGGCGCAGAGAGCTTCCAGTTAGCCTGACGGCTGTGCTTGCGAGCCTTAGAAATCTTTCCCTTAGGAGTAGCCATTGTTACACCTCCTCATCCTTTTATGGGGGCAGCCACTTGCTGACCTCAGTTTTCTGCGTTGTCAGACTTTTCAGCCAGCAACTGCTGCAATGCCGCAAAAGGACGCTGAACATTCAGTTCGTCCTGGCAAAGCGTAGTAGTTACGTCTTC
>JAFXFR010000102.1 GCA_017513475.1 Clostridia bacterium | reverse complement strand
CGTCAGGACGAAGGAGAACTCATTCTCGGCCAGAGTCTTGCCGGTCAGCGTCTTCGTGCCAGCGAACTGCACGGAGCCGTCCGCTGCGTAGGTGTTGGTGAAGTTCAGGGCCTTGGCGTTGTCGGAGGCAGTCACCTTCAGCGTACCGTCGCCGTTGTCCTCAACCTTGACCGTCACGGTGTAGCTCTTCGTATCGACCGTGATGCCCTTGCCGTTTTCGCTGGTCTCCTTCACCGTGTAGGTGTGGGTGCCAATGTCTGCCAGCGTGTACTTGATCGTCGGGTAGGCGATCACGCCGGTCGCGTCGTTGCTGACCGTCGCGATGACCTTCTCGCCTTCCTTGATTTCGAAGGTGTAGATGTCCTTCTCGGTCATCTTGCGGCCGTCGATGTTCTTCACGCCCGCGAAGGTGATTTCACCCTTGGCGGTATACAGCTCATTGACGATCACGCCATTGTCGCCGACCAGCTTGTCGTCCACACCGGCCTCGATGGTCACGTTGTAGACCTTTTCGTTCAGCACGTATCCGGACGGAGCAGTGATCTCCTTAATATAGTAGGTAGAACCTGCCTCAAGATCCTTCAGGGAAACAATGCCATTCTCGTCGGAAGTGAGCTCGTACAGCTTCGTGGTGCAGCTTTCCTCAGCGTACACGCCGAACACAGCGCCGGGCAGAACCGTACCGTCGGCAGCCTTCTTTGTGAACTGGAAGCCGCCGGTTTCCTGTTCACCCCTATTGTTAACCAGGAAGCCGCCTTCTTTACTGTAATCAAGCAAGCTGCCAAAGCACCAACCAATGTTCTGGGGGGTAGACGAAGAGCCGCTTGCATGGAATGAATAGGTTCCATCCGGAATCGGATCATAGCCAGCGGGTGCCTTGGTTTCCTTAATGTACACCTGCTGATTGATATCCACAGGAACACGGAAGGTCACACGACCTTCGCTATCCGAAGTTGCCCTTGTAATCACCTGAGTACAGTTGGAATCGCCATACAGGGTGAATTCCGCGCCCTTCAGCGGAGCATAAGAGCCGGTTTCCTTCGTTCCCTTATAGAAGTAGTACTCAGCGCCGCCCTCCTGCTCCTCGTTGGTGATGGCGTTGCCGTCATTCACCGCAGTGGTAGCATCAGCAACCACGGTAACGGAGTAGACATTATTGTTCAGCTTGTAGCCGCTGGGAGCGACGATTTCCTTCACCCAGTAAGTACTGCCGGGAGTCAGATTATCCAGCGTAGCCTCACCATTGACGTCGGTGGTCATTTCGCCGATCTTGTTCTGGCAATTCTGATCAGCGTACACACCGAACACAGCGCCGGCCAGTTTGGTATTCGCATCTACCGCAGACACCTTGGTCAGCTTGATGGAACCAGTCTTCTGCTTCTCATTGGTGATGGCGTTGCCATCATTCACCGCAGTGGTGGTGTTGGCAACCACTGTGACGGAGTACTTGGCGTCGCTCAGCACATAGCCGGAGGGTGCGGTGATCTCCTTCACCCAGTAGGTTTCACCGGCGAACAGGTTCTCACAGGTCGCCTGGCCGTTGCCGTCGGTGGTCATACGGCCGACTTCCTGCGTGCAATCCTCGTCGGAGTATACACCGAACACAGCGCCCTGCAGCTTGGTGTTGTCGTCTTCCGCAGACACCTTGGTCAGCGAGATGGCGCCCTTCTCGCGAACAGCCTCGTTCGGGATGGGGTTGCCATCGTTCACCATCTTCTCGGTGTTGGCCTCGACGCGCACACTGTAGACCTTGTCACTCAGCTCATAGCCCGCGGGAGCGGTGATTTCCTTCACCCAGTACTCGCGATTGGCTTCCAGGCCGGTGTAGGTCGCCTCGCCGTTGGCGTCGGTGGTCATCTCGCCAGCCTTGTTCTGGCAATTCTGGTCATAGTACACACCGAACACAGCGCCCTGCAGCTTGACGTTGGTGTCCGCAGCGGATACCTTCACCAGCTTGATGGAGCCCACAGCAGTGGAGGTGTTCTGGAACCAGCCGTACTCGTTGTTGTAGGTGAAGCCGCCCTTGACCCAGACTTCTTCATCAATGCTCCGGATGGTGACCCACTTTTCGCTGGTGTCGTTGATCTTGTAGCCTTCGGGCGCCTTGGTCTCCTTGACCATGTAGTCGCCCATGGGCAGCTCGATCTCGGCATAGCCTTCATCGTTGGTGACCATCTTGCCAACCTCGGTCTGCTGACCGTTCACGTACTTGTACACGGTGAACTCAGCGCCCTCCAGAGGCTGTGCATTATTATTGGAAGAATCGGTACCGACCTTCTTGACGTACAGCTTGCCCTTGCCCTGGGTGTTGGTGAACACACCATCGGTGCCATCACCCATGGCAGTCACGGTCTGGTCGCCTAGAACCTCAACAGCCACGGCGTCGGTCTTGCCGATCTTATAGCCGTTGGGAGCCGCAGTCTCCTTGACGTAGTAGGTACCGGGGAGCAGATCACCGGAAGTAGCAACACCATCGTTGCCGGTGGTCATATCCGCAACCCACTTCTGGCATTCCGCATCAGAGTAGATGCTGAACTTGGCGCCAGCCAGGGCAGCGCCGGTCTCCGCATCGACCTTCTTCAGGGTGATCCGGCCGACCTTCGCGGTGTTGGTCACCACAAGGCCGCTTTCCTTATCACCGGTGTAGGTCACGGTAAAGTTCGGCAGCTCGGCGGTTTCTTCCACGGTGTAGACAATTTCATTGCCATTCGCATCCGCGATGGGCAGATTCTCGAAGGTGAACGTCCAGTTGTTGGCGTTGCTGAGCTCGGCAGTCTTGCCTTCCACCGCTACGCCGTCAGCCAGCAGCTGCACGGTCACAGGAGACATATCCGCAGCCGCAACCGGGCCAGCCCAGGCCTTGGTGACGGTGATCTCCGTGTTGTTGTAGGTGTTGGTAACGGTGAAGCCGTCCTCCACGCTGCCGGTGACAGAGCCGACATAGCCGGGCACCACAGCCGCTTCCTTCACGGTATATACATAGGAAGCGTCATTTTCGTCAACGCTGGGCAGCTTGGTGAATTCGCCGCTCCAGTTGTTGGAGGCGTTCAGCTCCAGGGTCTTGCCGGCCATGGGAGCACCGTTCTGGTACAGCTGGATGGTAACGCTCTGAGGACGTGCATCCTCCTTGCCGGCGTCACCCACCCAGGTCTTGTTGACCTCAATGGTGGTGTCCTCACCTTCCTTGGTGTTGAGAACCACACGGTAGCTGGGGTCATCAGAAGGCAGGTGGCTGTTGACACGGTTGTCGTTCACGCCTGCCACAACCGTCACAGGAATGGGGCGATTGGGGTTGGGAAGCGCGTAGCCCAAAGGCGCCTTGACTTCCAGAATGTAGTAATTGCCGGGCACCACATTCTCGATGATCAGCCAGCCATTGCGGCCATTCCTGGACGCGGTCTCAAAGACCTGGTCGCCGAACACCGGGTTCTGGCACTCCGCATCGTAATACAGCTTGAACTGAGCGCCATTCAGGTGCGTCGTATTCGTGTCATTGCGCTTGTAGAGCTGAATGTTGCCGTAGATGGTGTTGTAGAAGGTCAGGCCGTCCTCACTGACGCTGCCGACGTAGCCGGCAGGAATCGGCTCTTCCTTCACGGTGTAGGTATTCAGGTTGTTGTTGGCGTCGTACTTGGGCAGGTGATCAACGCTCCACGCCCAGACGTCCGCATCAGTCTCCTTGTCCCAGACGATCTCGGGCTGCGGATCCATGCGCGTGCCGTTGCAGTATACCACCAGGGTCACATTCTCAGGACGCCTGCCCTGATGGTCGCTGCTGTCCTGCCAGACCTTGGTGCCCGCGAGCGGGACGGTCAGGCGGTTCGTCAGCGTGAAGTGCAGCTTCACCCGGTTCTGCTCTTCCGTCTCGGTCATGGTCGTGTCGATCAGCAGATACTTACCGGACTCGGCTTCCTTCACCACATAGGTGGCTTCAGCGCCAGTGGCGTCGTAGAAGGGCAGGTTCTTGAACTCAAACTTGTACTTGTTCCAGGAACCACCCGTGGTTGTCATGTGCTGATCCTGATCGTCCAGCATGGGCACCAGTTCACCGTCCACCTCCTGGTACAGCAGGAAGGTGATCGTCTCCGGACGGTCGGGATCGTACCCGACGGTATCCTCCCAAGCCTTTTCGCCGGTGATCTCAACGCGCCGGATACTGTTGGCAACCACGATGCTCACATTGCCGCTGCCGTCGATACCGTCGACGTAGGCATAGTAGTCATAAGACTTGCCGGCCAGATTCTCGCGGACGGTGTACTGGATCTCGTCACCATTTTCTTCGTAACGGGGCAGATTGAGGAATTCAAACGTCCAGTCGGGCGCTTTCACCGTCACCTCGCGCAGGAACTGATTGCCCTTGTACAGCGCAACCTTTACCTCGTTCGGACGGCTATTCTCGTAGCCCTCATCGTACCAAACCTTGGTACCGTAGATGTGGATCGCCTGGTCGTTGGTGATGGGAGTGGCATCGGCGGCACGGTTGATCTCATTGCCGGTTACCACGTCCACCATCTTGTCAGCCACGACCTTAACGGTGTACACAGTATCATCGGCCATGTAACCGTCGGGCGCCTTGGTTTCCTTCACGTAGTAGGTACCGGGCACCAGACCGTTCTTGCCTTCGATGACGTTCCTGGAATCAGCGTCGCCGCCCCTCTTGGTGGTCATCACGCCGACGACCTGGGTGCAGGCCTTGTCACTGTAGATGGTGAACTCCGCGCCCTCCAGGTTGGCGTTGGTCTTGGCGTCAACCTTCTTCAGGCCCATGTTACCGCGGATAACGTTGTTGACAAAGGCAATGCCTTCCGCGTCGCCGTTGCCGTCGATGGTGATGATCTTATCGCGGTCGTCCGGAGTCAGCGTGATCGGAACGTATCTATCGGAGCCAGCGCTGTATCCGTCGGGAGCAGAAATCTCTCTAATATAATAGGTAACATTCTGATAGCTCAGCGGTACGTTCTCAATGATCGTCACGCCGTAGCGGTTGGTGGATCCGCTGGCCACCAGCGTATAGGTATAGCGGTTGGGACCCGGATAGCCACTATCATGGCGGGAATAGACGCCGAAGGTCGCGCCCTGCAGTTCGTTGCCGAATTCATCATGCTTCAGCAGGCGTAGGGAAGTATAACCGTTATTCTGCTGGTTGACGAACTTCTCTTCCGGGATGACCCATTCGCCCTGCCACTGCCAGTAACCCGTCTGAACCCAATAACCGCCGCCCACAGCCTGGGTGGTTTTGCCGGGTTCGATGGTCACTTCAATAACACGAGTCTCGAGGTTGTGGTCCTTCAGGGGGACAAGCTCCTTGATCCAGTAGGTACCTGCAGAAATCAGACCGGAAGTCGCTACGCCATCCTCGCCCGTTTCCATGGTGCCCACCAGAGAATCCTCGGAGCAGCTCTCATCGGAGTAAATGCCGAACACTGCGCCGGAGAGATCCACCTCATCGGACATGTCCACCCACTCGCCGTAGGGCGGGATCGTCCAGTCGTAACCCAGACTAGCCTTCCCCAGCGACACGTAGCCGCCGTTCATGACCACCCAGGTGGAACGGGAGCCGGCCGCCAGGCTGCGCTGGTGGGTCTCCTGGTCGTTGTACACGTTGTCAGCAATGATGGAGCCGTTGTGGACTTCGCCGGTTACCGACACATTCGCCTTGGGCGCCAGCAGCGTGCCGCCGTGACGGGAGTGGGGAATAATGGTACCCTCGAAGGGCTGCATCACGCCGTTTTCGTCCGCATAGACGAAGTTGAAGATCACACGCTGGCTGCTGTTGGAGTCCTCGGTGCCCCACTGCACACCTTCGCCAGTTTGCTGACCTTCCTTATAGAAATAGGTGACATCCGCAGCGCCGGGGCCCACAAGCACTTCTCCGTCCTTAGAGGGGCAGATCAGGTTGATGACCACATACTCGTTTTCAGCCACCGGGATGCCATCCCAGCCCATGTCATCCTTGACTTTGAAGACGCCGTCCGCGCCAACCTCGACGTCGTACAGAGAAACCACCTGGCCATTCTCAAGAGGGCCATGCACAGTGGAAGAGCCTTCGGGGTTGGGGGTCAGGCTGGTAATCTCGCCGCCGCCGAGGTTGCCCAGGTATTTGGAGTAGGCCTCGGCATCCTCCAGCAGATCCGCCGCGCGGCTGGTTTCATCGGAATAAGAAATTTTGATGACGTCGCCGTTCTTGGTGAATACGCCGTCCTTGACGCTGATGCCGTCCAGCTTCGCATAGGTCATCTGCTCAGGTTCACCATAATAAACGTTGACCATGACATACTGCGTGTTGATCGTCGTATCCTCAGGATCGAACTGCACATACTCGCCGGCGCTGTTCTGATAATACAGACGCGTTTCCGCACCCAGAACGATACCGGGGGTATTGCCCGTGGTATTGAAAATGCCAATGGAATCAGGAACACCATCGGGATAATAAATCTTGCCGAAATAGTTGCTGTTGTACGCAGAGGCAGAGATGCTGGGACCATAGTTGACCACGAGGTTGGCTTCGTTCCTGGCAGCCTCGTCAACATAGGTGCCGTCAGCATTCACCTGGCGGACGTACAGACGGGTGTTCTTCAGATCCTTCAGCGCATCATCGCTCAGGCCGTCGATGTCCCAGGTCAGGGTGGCCGTCGACACGTCGGCATCGAGGGTGATCCGAGAACCGTCAATCAGCACCAGGCCGGTGCCGTCCTCGGATTCCTTGAAAAGCGCGAAGGTCATGCCGTTCAGGCTCGTATTCGCCGGGGCCGTCACTTCTGCCTCCAGCACGTAACCAAGGGCATGGAAATAAGTGCTCCCCGTATTGGAGAACACTGTATTGACGTGCCTGTCCAGCACATCCACACACGCATTGGTTTCGGCGTGGCCTCCCTGATCCCATTCGCGGGCCACAACGCCATACTGCGTGGCTTCTCCCAGACTGCCAAACAGATTGCCGACGGTCAGCGAATCAACCGTCACCGCGTGCGCAACGGGTACGCCAATACCCGCCATCGTCAATACGACGGCGCACAGCAGAGCAATTGCAAGCTTCCAGTTCTTCATGTGCATTTCCCCTAAAACGTTTTAGAAGTATAACCATACTCGCTCAGGGCATAATAACCCTTATGTTATTTTACACTTTTTTCCGGAAAAAGTCAAGTGTATTCACACAATTTATTGTGGATTTTAGTCAGTTATTACCCTATAAATTGTGATGCCCAAAGAGTTGTTTTGGCAGCGTCCGAGCCACCCCTGAGAACGCAAAAAAATGCACCGCCGAAGCAGTGCACCGAAATTATTTTCGTTGAAATTACAGACCAAGAGTCGGAGTATTTTGTCACATTTCCTTCATTTTTGCAAGATACACTGCATTTCTTTTTGTAACATTCGGGTTCAAAACCACTTCACTTTTTTTGGCTGCCAAGCACCACAATAACCGTGCGAGCGTTTCATTCTATCCCTGCAGACTTTCGGTCTGTTTTAGGAACAAAGCCAGAAAACGCCGTCAAACGTTCGTCACTTTGGACGCTGATGTCGCCCCCGCGTTCCCGAAGAGTATTCCGGACGATATGCAGACCCATACCATGGCCGTCGCCTTTGGTGGTGAAACCCGGCGCGAAGATGTTCTCCCGTATGGCAGCCGGGATGCCTTCGCCAGTGTTCTCCACGCAGAAGGTATACTGCTTGACGTTCTCGCCCAGGACAATGGTGAGACGCTTCTCCTCCTCCGGGCGGCCCTCCATTGCGTCCACCGCGTTGTCGATCAGGTTGGAAAGCACCTTGCACATTTCCCAATCGGGCATGGTATTTTCAAGGGCGTCCCAATTGGAGGTAATGGCCACATCCACCCGGATGCCGGCCTTTTCGCAGGCAGCGACCTTTACCAGCAGCAGCGCATTCACCGCAGGATTGGCGGTCTTCATCACCCGACTGACAGCGGTGATCTTGCCGTACACCTGCTCGATATATTCGTTGGCCTCCTGGTACTCCCCCATCTCAATCAGGCTGTACACCACCTGCAGATGATTCAGGAAGTCGTGCCGCTGTGCGCGCAGGGTATTGTTGAACTGGCCCATGGCGTCGATGGTCTCGTCCATGTCGTCCAGCTGGGCGAGGAGCTTGCGGGTATGCAGCGCCTCCCGGATGTCCACCGCCGCACCCCAGACGATGACCAGCGACGCAACGATCGTCAGCGTCAGCAGCAGCCTGTAGCTGGTGGAGATCTCCGGGACGATAATGATGGCCAGCAGCATCACCAGGATGATGGCGATCTGCAATCCGTTGATGACGATGGCATAGTTCGTCGCCTTGCGGACGGACACAGGCTTGGGCATTTGCTTCATTTGCGTCCCTCCCTCGCCTGCTGGTTCTTGAGGATCGTAGCCTCATGCCCCATTTCGGTGGGCTTGTAGTACTTCTTCCCCTTGACCTCCGAGGGCATATACTCCTGCTTGACCCAGTGACCGGGGAAATCGTGGGGGTACTTATAGCCGTCGCCGGAGCCAATGCGGTCATGCCCGGCATAGTGGGTGTCCCGCAGATGAACGGGAACCGGGCCGTAGCCACCCTTCTCTGCGTCCGCCATGGCCGCATCCACCGCAGCGCACACGCTGTTGGACTTGGGGCTCTCGCACAGGGCGATGATCGCCTGAGCAATGGGCAGCCGCGCCTCGGGCATGCCGACAAATTCCAGATCCGCCGCTGCCGCCTGGGCCTGGAGCATCACCATGGGATTGGCCTGGCCCACGTCCTCGGAGGCATGGGCGATCACCCGGCGGCAGATGATGCGCGGGTCAACGCCGGCGTAGATCAGCCGGGCAAACCAGGCCAGCGCTGCGTCGCTGTCGGAGCCCCGCAGGCTCTTGCAGAAGGCGCTGAGCATATCGTAATACAGGCTCTCGTCACAGCGGAGCATGGGCTTCTGGATGCTTTCCTCCGCCACGGCCAGATCTACGTGGATCACGCCGTCCTCCCCTGCCGGAGTGGTCAGGACAGCCAGCTCCACCGCGCCGAGAGCGGCACGGGTGTCGCCGCCGGCAATGCGGGCGATGTGCCTGAGGGCGTCCTCGTCCACGCGGACGTTGAGGGCGCCATAGCCCCGTTCCTTGTCGGCCAGGGCGCGCTTCATCGCGGTGATGACGTGGCCCTCATTCAGCGGCTGGAACTGGAACACCCGGCACCGGCTGACGATAGCGGGCGTCATGGCGATCATGGGATTCTCCGTGGTGGAGCCGATGAACCGGATGGTGCCCCGCTCAATGGCGGGCAGAATGGAGTCCGACTGCGCCTTGGACCAGCGATGGCACTCGTCCAGCAGCAGATAGGTGGGCTGGCCGTAGAGCGTGCGGCGCTCCTGGGCGGACTTGATCACGTCGCGCACGTCGGAAACACCGCTGGTAACCGCGTTCAACTGGACGAAGGCAGCCTTCGTCGCCCCCGCGATGATGGACGCGAGGGTGGTCTTGCCGCAGCCGGGCGGGCCGAAGAAGATGGAGGAGGTCAGCCTGTCCGCCTCGATGGCACGGCGAAGAAGCCGTCCGGGGCCGACGAGATGCTCCTGCCCGATGAATTCGGACAGATCCCGCGGGCGCATCCGGTCAGCCAGAGGCGCACTTTCCTCCATGGAGAACAAATTAGTCATCAGTTATCATCCTTTGTATCAAAGCTGCTTGTAAATCACCAGCGCCATCACCATGGTTTGCACCACCAGCAGCGCCGGGAAGCCTAGCCTGAAGTACCAATGCTTGGTCTTGTGACGGAAGAACAGCATGCCCAGCGTACCACCCAGACCGCCGAAGAGCGCAGTTACCGTGAAGAGCGTCTTCTCCTGGATGCGCCACGCGCCCGCCTTTGCCTTGGCCTTGTCAATGCCCATGAGGGCAAAGGCCAGCACATTCATCACAACCAGAAATGCTCCTATCCAAATCAGCATATTGACCTCCATTCGTTGTCAGAGAACCTGTCCGTCATCACCCTTGCGGAAATCGATGGCCAGGATGTCCGCTCTGGGCACCGTGATCGTCCGGGGCGAGCGGGTGGTAATGAAGTCCACCGTATCCGCATCATAGCGGAGAATCCGAGCGTTCACCTGGCTCAGCTCGCCGTCCTCATTCATCAGCATCAGGCGGATGACCCGCTCGTGCTCGGTGGAATACCGCAGCAGCCGCTCCATCACTTCGCCACCGTCACTTTCCAGATCGTCGCTTCTCCATTCTGGAACACCACAGGATACAGCGCGCTGAGGCGCTCGTACATTTCGTCCTGGCGCAGCGCACGCGCCTGCCGCAGCAATTGCGTATCCCGGGTCGTGAGTTCGGGGTACTGCACCATCACGGTGCCCTCCTCCGCCAGACCCAGGCGGAGGATCTCCCCGCGGCACCACTCATACTGGGATACGGTCATCTGACTCCAGTTATCGGTCATTCCGACATAATCGGCGCGCTCATAGCTGGAGATCATGATGTAATCCACGCCATAGGTTTCAAGGACATGCTGGTTCCCCGCCGGATCGGCGTAGAAGCGCGCAATATCCCGCTGGCGCTCCGATGTATCCAAGCCGTGATAGTACAGCCACAGATCCGGGCCGCACACGATGTTCCGCCCGCCGATGGACGCCACCGGATTCAGGTGGTGGACGCCGGTCAGGAAGGTCGCGTCTTCCTCGGTGTTGTCGCGAACATATTCTCCCACCTCCACCGCATCGGCGGAGAAGGCCATATACTCGCTGACCGCCTCGCGCCACAGCGTCAGCCCGGCGGACAGAAAGAAGGTCACCGCCGCCAGGACGGCGATCACAGGCCGCGCCCGCAGGCCCTTCAGCTTGTGCCACAGCATGCGGCACCAGTCCGCGACGATCATGCAGCACAGCAGCCACGCCAGGTACAGCAGCTTGTTGTTGTCATAAATATTGGGCTGGAAGCGGATGAACTCCCCTGCCAGGATGATCGGCAGCGCACCTGCGAAGAGACGCCGCCACTTCCCGTTTTTCTCAAACAGCGCCAGCACGAGGATGATGAAGGGCAAGCCGATGTTCTTGACGTAGAACCAGCCATACCCGTCGATCATGCCGGAGAAGGTGCCGTCGGTGGAGTTGACCCAGTTGAACCAGGGCTGGATGAAGGAGTTGCTCGCGCCCTCCATGCCGTCCTGGAACACCTGGTTGAAGGTAAACCCGAAGAGCTGCGGCATGCACAGCACAAAGGCAATGCCGCCATAGAGGGCGTACCAGCCAAGCTGCTTCAGCCGTTCCTCGTCGCGGATCATGTCGTAAATCAGCATCCCCAGCGAGCACAGCGCCAGCGCCACAAAGGAGTGGGTATGGATCAGCGGCAGCGCGCCGCCCCAGATGCCCAGCAGGATCACCGTGCGCCAGCGGTTGTCCTCCCTCTTGCCGGGGGTGAACGCCGCATACAGCAGGTAGAAGCACGGAATCACCATGCACCAGCCGCCCAGCAGCGTCCGCTGGGGCAGCATCAGGTCGGCGATCACATTCGACCAGCGCAGATTGTTAGGTGTGGGCTGGTTGGTGGGGGTCATGTAGTAGCCGTCGAGGATGTTTTCGATGCGCGTCCACAGCGTCAGCGTGCCGTCGCGCTCCGTGCCGCCGGCCAGGTCAAAGTCATACAGGAAGCCCAGACCGCCGTTGAGGAAGAACAGCAGCGCCGCCAGCATAACAGTCTTCTTCCCTGCGGTCATCTCCCGGGCCAGGCACATCACGCCCATGTAGCACAGCGCCATCATCAGCGTGCCGGGAATGGCCAGCGAGGCCTGCAGGCTCCAGCCGAAGAGGTAGAACGTGGTGCTCAGGCTGTCCATGAGGAAGGGGTAACTGAGCTGCATGCCGGGGAAAATCGAGTATTCCGGCGGGAAGGCCGTATTCTTCAGCGACGTGACGAAGCTCATGTGCATCGCCAGGTCGCCGTAGGTGGACTGACCGACCCACCAGCTGCCATCCTCCATGATGCGGACGTTATGGGTATACTGCAGCCACGCAGACAACACCGTCAGCGGCAGCACGACGATGAGCATCTGGATGCCCAGGCGGGATTCGTCGGCGTCCCAGCCGCGCACAGGGCGCTTATCGCGGAGGAAGTACGTGCCCACGGTGAGGCCCGCCAGCGGAATCAGCGCCAGCAGGTGGCCCGTCACGGAGAACTTCACCGCGAAGGCCATGAGTGCCGGCAGCCACATCATCAGCAGCAGGCCCAGGGATGCGCCGAGCCACGCGCGGGTCAGCACACTTTGCCGCGGCAGCAGGAAGCGAACGATGCACAGTCCGCAGAAGATGTACGCCGCGAGGTATAGAAATGCGATCATCAGGGAAACCTCCAATGGTCGGTTCGGTATGTCAGCTTTGGTGTTTGCTAGGGGAGCAAAGCGGCACAGAGGACACTTGGCTTCCGCAACAAACCCGAAGGGGTCTGTGGGCGATCGGAAAGCCCCCAGATACCCGCATTGAAGAAACGACGGGGAGAAGCGGCGTGGCTCCTCCCCGCTGTGTGGGTCTATGGAAGTTGGTTTGGTGTGGGGCAGGGTGCGGATCCTTTGCAGCTGCGCGGGCTGTTTCTCGAATCCGCTGGATTCTCGAAAGGCGCATGGGGCTTTTTCCGTCTGCGGACGGAGGTCTCCGACGGGCAGGGCCTCCGCGGCCCTGCACCCCGCAAGGGTCACAGACCCTTGACCCTTTTTTCCGCTTCCTTGTTAGTTGAAATAAGTCTGCAGCAGCTTCAGGCCCGCATCCATATCGCGCATGTCGATGACCTCACAGGCGCTGTGGACATAACGGCAGGGAATGGAAATCGTGCACACCGGGATGCCGCCGCGGCTGGTCTGCATGGCACCTGCGTCGGTACCGCCAAAGGGCAGCACCTCGCGCTGGGTCTTCACGCCAGCCTTTTCACCGCAGGCAAGCAGCTCCTCACGCAGGGCAGGGTTGGAAATGCTGGCACGGTCCATGACCTTCACAGCGATGCCCTCGCCCAGCTTGATCTCCGGCTGCGTAGTGCCGGGGGTGTCTCCCCAGGCCGTCACGTCCAGCGCAATGCCCACGACGGGCGCCTTGGCGAAGGAAGCCACCTTCGCACCGCGGCAGCCGACCTCCTCCTGCACGGAGAACACGGCAATGATGGTATCCTGGGTCTCGCCGACGGTCTGCAGCAGCTTCACCAGCAGGGTGCAGGCGCAGCGGTCGTCCATCGCGGGGGCGGACACACGGTTCTCGCCCAGGCGGAAGCAGTCGTTGGCATAGACGCACACGTCACCCAGCTGCACCATCTTCTTGGCGTCATCCTTGTCCTGCGCGCCGATGTCGACGAACAGATCCTTCAGCGCGGGCTGACCCTGCACGGGCTGCGCCACGACCACGCCGTGCACGCCGTTGGGGAACACCACATGACGGTTGTAGCTGTTCACCAGGCCGATGCCGCCCACATTGGTCACGCGGAGGAAGCCTTCCTTCTCAAAGCCGGTGACGATGTAGCCGATGTGGTCCATATGGGCGCTCAGCATGACCTTGCGGGGATTTTCCGCCTTGCCCAGCTTGGTGGCGATCAGGTTGCCCATCGCGTCCACCTCGATGGTGTCGACATAAGCCGCGATCTCCTCGCGGATGACTTCAGCAACAGGCGCTTCCAGGCCGGAGGGGCCGACGGGAGAGAGCACCTTCTTAAGAAGCTCGAACATATTTATCTTCTCCTTCACTTAAAACGTCTTCAGCAGCGCACGGCAGAGCTCAAACTGAGCTTCCACATCGCTCAGCTTCACCACGGTGGACGGGCTGTGGATGTAGCGGCAGGGCACGGAGAGCACCACCACCGGCACGCCTTCACGGGCGCGCTGGATGACGCCGCCGTCATTGCCGCCGGAAACAGAAGCCTTCACCTGATGGGCAATGCCTTCCTTTTCGCCGACTTCCAGAGCCTTCTTGAACAGATCGCGGTTGGCGATGGAGGAGCCGTCCATGAAGGACACGGCCACACCTTCGCCGGCCTTGCAGACCTGTGCCACCTCGGGGATGTCGCCCAGGTCGTTGCAGGTGGTGCCTTCCAGGACGATGCCGATATCCGGCTCCTGGGAGAAGGCCGCACCGGAGGCGCCGCGGCAGCCCACTTCCTCCTCGGAGACGAACGCTGCAATCAGATCGCAAGGCAGTTCCTCCTCCAGCAGACGCAGGATGGTCCAGCAGCCTACGCGGTCGTCGAAGGCCTTGCCGCAGGCATAGCCGTCGCCGTACTCCACGTAGGGGGTGTCAAAGCTGATGTAGGTGCCAATGGGCGCCTTGCGCTCGGCTTCGCCCTTGTCATTCGCGCCAATGTCAACGGTGATGTCCCGGTAGCCCATGACGCGGGCACGGTCAGCGGCGGACTGCAGATGGATGGCGACCGCGCCGATCACACCGGGAATGTTGTCATCGCCGACCTTGACGCGCTTGGAGATCAGCACGCGGGGATCGATGCCGCCGGCCTGTGTGACCTTGAGGAAGCCGCCCTCGGCATGGCCGGTAACGATCAGACCGACCTCGTCCATGTGCGCAGAGACCATGACGCGCTTGCGAGGCGCAACGCCGGTACCTTCCTTCACGACGATGACATTGCCCATCCGGTCAATGTAGGGGTTGAAGCCCTTTGCCCTGAGCTCCTCGATGAGCACGCGGCGGATGGGCTGTTCATGGCCCGCAGGGGCGTTGATTTCAGTCAATGTCTTCAGATCCACAGGTCATCCTCCCAACTCGCATCCAGCTCGCTGACGAAATGGGCCAGCAGGCGTGCGCATTCCTCGAGGGTATCCAGAGAGATGGTTTCAACAGCCGTATGCATGTACTTCAGCGGCAGGGAAATCAGCACGGAGGGCACGCCGCCGCGGGAGATGACGATATCGTCCGCATCCGTACCGGTGGAACGGCCGGAAACCTCCTGGCTGAGCTTGACGTGATGCGCCTTCGCACAATCAATCAGGCGCTTGTTCAGCTTGGGCTGAATGAAGGGGCCGTGGGTGACGATGGGCGCATCCAGGGGCTTGGCGACGTCAGGGCCGCAGCCGGGGGTCAGGGCAAAGCTTACGTCCAGTACGACGGCGAGATCGGGCTCCACCGCGAATGCTGCAGTCTTGGCGCCGCGGCCGCCCACTTCCTCCTGGCCGGAGCAGACAAAGTACACATCCGCTTCGCAGTACATCTTCTGCAGGCGCTCTGCAGCGCGCAGCATGATGGCAATGCAGCTGCGGTCGTCCAGGGACTTGGCAGCCACCTGATTATTTGCCAGCTCGGTGAAGGGAGTGTTGAAGGTGACCAGATCGCCCACGCGGACCTGTTCGCGCACCTTTTCGGCGCTCATGCCCAGATCGATGTGGAGCTTGTCCATCTTGTAGTTGTTGGCGCGGTCCTCGGCGTTCATCAGATGGGGCGGCAGCGCACCGATGGTGCCGAAGAGCTTGCCATTTCTGCCGTGCACCCACACGCGGGAGCCGGGCAGGATGCGGGGATCCACGCCGCCCACACTGGCAAAGCGCACACAGCCGTCATCCTCGATGTGGTTGACCATCAGGGCGATCTCGTCCAGATGGGCGCACAGCATGACCTTCGGTCCGCTGCCCTTCTTGTGGGCGACGACGTTGAACATGCTGTCCACCGTGACTTCGTCCACATAGGGCTTGAACTGCTCGGCAAAGTACGCGGCGACGCATTCTTCCTGTCCCGACACGCCCAGGGTGGACGTGGACTCGGAAAGGATCTTCTTGATGTCCATGCGTTTCCTCCTTGTGTAACCGGGGGTAGCCCGGTTTTGATCAAAAAGCACTTCAGATATTATATCACGTTTCCCGGCGCTTGTGAAGGGATGGAGGGGCAAGTCCATTGTTTTCCTTTCGTACACGGCAGAAAATCGGTGAAATCATCACCAAGATTTACATTTCACGCCCTGTTTACCTTGACAGGAACGCCACTTTGCGAGTACAATAGGATAGAAGGTTTGTATCATGAATTACATGATCAGCCCAATGCGATCCCTGTGCCTGCCCCGCAGGCGTGGAAGGAGGAAGGGTGGATTCCGCTCCACCCGACAATGCAATGAAAAAGCGTATTCTGGTTCTTGTCGCGCTGGTTGCCCTGCTGGTGCTGGGCCTGACCGGTGCTGCCATGGCGGCGGAGGATCCGATTTCCCTGAAGATGGAGTTGTCCGCCACCCGCTTCTCCGGCCCCGTGGAGGTTACGGTGACCATCCACGTCTCCAATACCACCGATGAGGATATGCCCGGCCCGCTGGCACTGTATTATCCCAGCGGCAAGATGATCACCGAGTTCGGCACCCCCACCCTGGCCGCAGGTCAGTCCAAGACCTGGACCGGCACCTGGACGGTCACCGAGGACCAGATCAAGGCCGGTAAGGTCATCTTTGCGGTGCAGTATTCCTACCTGGCGGACGACGGCAGCATCGCCAAGAAGGTGGAGAGCTACTATTGCTCCATTGAGGACGCCGGCGCGGTGGCCCAGGTTGAGATCAACCGCTACATCACGCCTTCCGTGGCCCGCAACGGCCAGAAGGTCTCCGTGATCTACGAGATCGTCAATACCGGCACCATCGACGTGACGGATGTGGTCATCAAGGAAGCCAGTGCCATCTCCAAGACCAACGGCAAGATCCCGCTGGTCAAGGCCGGTGAAAAAGAGACTTATACCTTCACCGTCACCATGGGTAAGAAGGATCTGACCTCCAAGGCTACTGTCACCTACAAGGCCGGCAACAAGCCCTACACCGAGACCATCCCCAGTGCGACCCTCAAGTACGGCGACATCAAGCTGGTAGCTACCCTGTCTGCCGACAAGAAGGGCGGCGCTGCCGGCGATACCGTCAAGCTCACCCTGAAGCTGAAGAATGACGGCAAGGCCGATTACGAGAACATCACCGTTACGGACGCCACGCTGGGCACTGTCTTCAGCGGTCTGTCCGTCAAGGCGGGCGAAACCGTGACCCACGAGAAGGAGATCACCATCGCCCAGAGCGCCTCCTATCAGTTCACCGTGACCGGCACCGCCGCCGACACCACCGTAGAAACCG
This sequence comes from Clostridia bacterium, assembly GCA_017513475.1. Lineage (GTDB taxonomy): Bacteria > Bacillota > Clostridia > Christensenellales > Aristaeellaceae > UBA11524. The sequence goes on along the minus strand of JAFXFR010000102.1, from coordinate 23,735 downwards.
CTACCGACGTGGTGTCCATCACTGCGGTGGATCCCAGTAAGGTCGTTGCCCTGAGCGTGACTGCCACGGTTGACAAGCCCACCGTATACGTTCTGCCCGCGGTGGTGAAGTTCACGGTGCATGTCACCAACACCTCCGCCGTGGACGCCGCCAACGTGACCGTGTCCGCCACCGGCGTTGATCTGTACACCTTCGCAGCAATCCCCGCCGGCGAGACCCGCAGCTTCGTGCGTGACGTCAAGGTGGAGATGGCCGGCAACTTCCGCTTCGACGCCCGCGTGGAGAATCAGCTGGGCGAAAGCGAAGTCTTCTACAGCGATCTGATCCGCATCACCCATGCTACCCCCACCGCCGCGCCGACCTCCGTGCCGATTGCTACGCCCGTGGTTCCCACGATGGAGAAGCTCCCCACCGAGGACGGTCTGCCTCCCTACGTGGATACCGTGCAGAGCTTCCTGGCCATCGGTCAGTGGGTGTTCCTTGCCATCGGCGTTATCGCCGTTGCGCTGATCATCGTGGGCATTACCGGCCGCGCCAAGAATGCTGCCGCCTCTGCGCAGGCTGCCGATCATCTGGAACGCGACGGTTACCGCGACTACACGCAGGCTGTCCCCGCCAAGCATCGCCATACGATGCCCGAAGACGACACCGAGGATGATCCTCATGTCATCAGCCAGCACGATTCGGCAGAAGAGGAAGCGCCCGTTCAGGCCGTATCTGAGGAAGCCGCCGATCCTGCCGCCGTGAGCGAGCAGATGGCTGAGCTCTACCCTGAGGCCACCCAGCAGGCAGCCGAAGCCGAAGAGGCCACCTACACCCGCCGCCGCAAGGCTGACGAGGAATAATCCCCTCTCAATCCCCAGGGACAGGCCGATAACGCCTGTCCCTTTTTGCATGGAACCGATTGTCGATCTGGGCGAAAAGCAGCCAGATTTTTCGGCTTGCGCAGCGGCTTCAAATGTGCTATATATGCAGATGGTTTGGCTGATATCTGCAAACCGTCCGCAATGCATATTCTTCTTTTCGACCATGTTTGAAAGGATCATTCCATGGCACGCAATATGTCCCGTGATCTCACCCAGGGCTCTCCCCTGCGGCTGCTGATCGGCTTCTCCCTCCCCCTGCTGGGCGGCTTCCTGTTCCAGCAGCTGTACAGCTTCGTGGATACCGCCATCGTCGGCCGTTTTCTGGGCTATGACGCCCTGGCTGCCGTGGGCTCCACCGGCTCGCTGAACTTCCTGATCAACGGCTTCTGCATGGGCCTGTGCTCCGGCTTCTCCATCCCCATCGCCCAGGCCAAGGGCGCGCAGAATGAACCCGAGCTGCGCCGCTTTATCATGCACTCGGTGTACCTGTGCGCAGCCATCTCCATTGGCATGGCGCTGATCACCGGCTTTGGCAGCCCGCTTCTGCTGGGGCTCATGAACACCCAGGACGAGCTGATGAACATGGCTGTGAGCTACATCCAGCCTGTGTTCTTCGCCATTCCGGCGACGGTGATGTACAACATGGCCGCCGGCGTCATGCGCTCCCTGGGCGACAGCCGCACCCCCATGATGGCCATCGTCATCGCCGCCATGATGAACATCGTGCTGGATCTGCTGTTCATCATCGTCTTCAAGATGGGCGTGGCGGGCGCTGCCTGGGCAACGGTCATCAGCCAGCTGTGCAGCGGCCTGTTCTGCCTGTGGGTGCTGATGCACAAGTTCCCTGAGCTGAAGATGACCGCTGACGACAAGCGCATCCGCAAGCCCTTCATCCGCCGCCTGCTGGCCATGGGCCTGCCCTTCGGTCTGCAGTATTCCATCACCGCCATCGGCTCGGTGACTGTGACCATCGCAGTCAACGGCCTTGGCACCATCGCCATTGCCGCCGTGACCGCCGCGGGCAAGCTGAGCATGCTGTTCTGCATCGTGTTTGACGCGCTTGCCAGCGCCATGGCCACCTTCGCCGGACAGAACGTGGGCGCAAAGAAGCTGGACCGCATCGGGCAGGGCCTGAAGGCCGCCTCCGTCGTGGGCTGCATCTACTGCGTCCTGGCGTTCCTGGTGATCTTCTTCTTCGGCAAGGACATCGTGGCCCTCTTCGTGGACGCGGATGATCCCGCCATCATCGAGCAGGTGCTCAGCAAGGCGCACCAGTTCCTCACCGTCAACAGCGCGCTGTACATCCCGCTGCTGTTTGTGAACATCGTACGCTTCACCATTCAGGGCGTGGGCTTCACCACCGTGGCGATGACCGCCGGATTGATGGAGCTGATCGGCCGCGCCGGCGTGGCGCTCCTGCTGGTGCCCTTCTTCGGCTTCGACGCCGCGGTGTGGGCCAACCCTGCCGCCTGGCTCCTGGCGGACGCATTCCTCTTCCCCTGCTATTTCACGGTGATGAAGTGGCTGCGCAACCGCCTGCTGCTGACCGGCCAGGCCACCCAGAGCCCCAAGGAATTCGCCCAGACCCACTGATGCACCGGCCTCCGCCATCGCGGAGGCCTTTTTGCTGCCTGCATTGACTTTTTCCCGCCCGGATGCTACAATTCTCGCAGAAAAAGGAGGAAGCCGCCATGAAAACCGCTCTTTACCGGCTGATACAATGCACCTGGGGACTGCCGCAGACACTGCTGGGGCTGATTGTGTTCCTCGCCCACCTGCGGGATCAGCACTACCACTACCATGGCGCCGTGGTGACGGAGTGGGCGGGGCGTTCCAGCGTATCGCTGGGGCTGTTCGTTTTCGTGACGGCGGAGCCCTTCTTCCTGGATAAGCTGCCCCAGTATCCCCGCGAGGAGCTTTCCGCCCGGCTGCTGGTGCACGAGTACGGCCACACCATCCAGTCGCTGCTGCTTGGCCCCCTGTACCTGGTGGTGATGGGGATTCCCTCCACGCTGTGGGGCTTTCTGCCCAGCGCGAACAAATTGCGCCGGGAGAAGCAGGTATCCTACTTCGCCTTCTTCACCGAGAAATGGGCCAACGCCATGGGTGAACGGGTGACAGGCTGCCGATCCATGGAGCAGCTGGTTATCGATTGACAAAGCCTGCCCCCTGTGTTATCATCGTCTCAACCGCATCCAATCGTTATGGAGGAATGACAAATGATCGCAAAGCGTCCGCCCATGGGCTGGAACAGCTGGGACTGTTACGGCGCTGCCGTCACCGAGGATATCGTCCGTCAAAATGCGGACTACATGGCCAAGCACCTGAAGCGATACGGCTGGGAGTACGTGGTCGTGGACATCCAGTGGTATCAGCCCACCGCCATCAACCATGCCTACGAGCCCTTCTCCACCCTCACCATGGATGAATACGGCCGTCTGCTCCCTGCGGAGAACCGTTTCCCCTCCGCCGCCAACGGCGCAGGCTTCAAGCCCCTGGCGGATTATGTGCACTCCCTGGGCCTGAAATTCGGCATCCACATCATGCGCGGCATGCCCCGCATGGCAGCCCACAAGCATCTGCCCATCAAGGGCAGTAAGCATTTCTGCCATGAGGTCGCCAACCCCAACAGCATCTGCGCGTGGAATCCGGATATGTACGGCCTGTACTGCCACAAGGAGGCCGCCCGCGACTATTACAACAGCATTTTTGCGCTGTACGCTGAGTGGGGCGTGGACTTCGTCAAGTGCGACGACATTGCCCGCGAATATCCCCATTGCGCCCGCGAGATCGAGCTGATCTCCGAGGCCCGCAGCGCCTGCGGCCGGGACATCGTGCTGTCTCTCTCCCCCGGCCCCGCCCCCCTGGAGCAGGCCGAGCACCTCAAAAAGTACGCCAATATGTGGCGCATCACCGACGACTTCTGGGATGACTGGCGGCTGCTCAAGGCCATGTTCGAGCGGGCGGAGAAGTGGTGCATCCACTCCGCGCCGGGCCACTGGCCGGACGCCGACATGCTCCCCCTGGGCGCGCTGCGTCAGTGCGACAATCCCGATGACTGGACCCGCTTCACCCAGGCCGAGCAGCGCACCATGATGACCCTGTGGTCCATGATGCGCTCCCCGCTGATGATCGGCGGCGAAATGACCAAGAACGACGCCTTCACCCTGTCCCTGCTGCAGAACGCGGATGTGCTGAACATCGGCAAGGAGAGCTTCTGCGGGCATCCCCTGTGGACGACGGAGGCAGAATCCGTCTGGGTCGCGCCCCGCAGGGATGGTCATGGCGTGTATGTGGCGCTGTTCAACCTGTCGGAGGAGAAGCGCACCGTGTCCGTCGCTGCCGCCCAGTACGAGGGCGGCGAAACCGCCACCGAGCTGTGGAACGGCGCGTCCGTCTGCGCCAAGGATGGCATCTCCGCAGTCCTGGCTCCCCACGACGCGGTGGTATACCTGGTCAAATAAGCATGAAAACACCGCCTGTCGGCCTCCTCATGGAAGCAGACAGGCGGTTCTTTTATCTCGCGGGCATCATGGTATAGGCATCCACCTTGGCGTCTCGGCTGTAGATGACCCGGTACTGGGTTGGCGTGCAGCCCTTTACCTCTCGGAATACGCGGTTAAAGGTGGCAATCGAGTTAAAGCCGCACTGCAGCGCCACCTGGGTAACGGGCAGCCGGGTGCCAGCCAGAAGCTCCATGGCCATATCCACCCGGCGTTTGGACAGGTACTGGGTGAAGGTCAGCCCCGTATGCTGGCGGAACATCCGCGACAGGGTGTAGCGGGAAAAGCCCGCATATGCCGCCAGGGAATCCAGGGTCATATCATTCATGTAGTTCTTGTTGAGATAATCCAGAGCACGATTGAAGGTATCCTCGCCGGAAAGCTGACGCTGCAGACTGTTGCGTTCCGCTGCGGTGGCTGAGGTTTTCAGGTACTCCTCGCCCAGTATGGCATAGATCTTCAGCAGCTGCGCGTAGTTGTGCATATTGCGCAGCAGCGCCCCGCTGCGATTCTCCTGAATGATCTCAAAAAAGATCGCCCGCACCTGCTCACAGCAGGGATGCTCCTCCGTGAGGTAAATCGGCTTGCTCATCATTTGGCGCAGAGTCGTGAACTCCTTCAGGGTGAACACGCCGTTCATCTCATACAGGAGCAGCTCACGCGAGCTGTTTTCCCCCATGCGAAGACCGTGATTGCAGCCGGCGGGAATGATGATCACTTCCCCCGCCCTGACATGCCAGGTATTTCCCTCGGAGGTCACAGTCACTTCCCCCTTCAGCGGAATGATGACCTCCACCGCAGAATGAAAGTGCGTTTCATACGCATCCGGAACCATACCCGGCCAAATGCGAATGGAAGTGTTCTCCGGATAAGTGACGAATTCATGCTCACCTTGGGTAACGCGGAAACCGGAAGCAAACAGATGCTTCTCCTCCGCTGAGACGATCGGCTTGTGCTTCATGGCAGCCTCCCTGATTGCTCATTGGTTGCTTGAGTTCATTTTACCACAAAAAACGAGCGTTTTCAAGCAAGTTTTGCGTTTGGCCGCGCAAAAAACGAGTTGTTGACCATCATAAAAAACGCACCCCCTCAGAAGTGCGCTGTTTTTCACTTGTGACACACCAAACAAGCCGCCTGCAAGCGGCCTGCACTGCCCGGCGGCTTATGCCAGCACGGCCATCACCGCAGCAACGGCCTCTGCTTCGTCCACGCCTTCAGCGACGAGCATCATGTTCGCCTGATCGTCCGCGCCCAGGGACAACAACCCCAGCATGGACTTGGCATTGACTATTTTCTGCTCACGCTGGATCATCACGCGGGCCTCATAGGCGCTGGCCGTTTGCACGACTTCAGCCGCCAGCGCACGGGTCAGCGGCGCATGTCCGGGGAAAATGATCGGCTTGCGAATCATGGTTTTTCCTCCTTTGTTTCGCTGAATTCCTGGATAAGCTGTGCTTCATGCTCACGGACGATATCCATAAGCCTTCTCATTCTGTGATTCACTGCTGATTTGGACAGCGGCGGCTCAAAGAGCTGCCCCAACTCCGCCAGGGAAAGATCTGCATTGTCCAGTCTTTTCTGGGCGATCTCCTGCAATGCCGGCGGCAGCGAGCGCATGCCCTTGACGATCACGTACCGGCGGATGCCCTCCAGCTGGGTGTCTGCAGCGTCCAGCATGCGCTGGAAGTTGTACTCGTCGCAATTGATGGCACGGTTGGCAGCGCCCCTTGCCTGCTTGCGGATGCGGATATCCTCCATCGCAAAGACGCTGTTTGTGCCGCCCATCATCGCCATCGCGTCGCTGATCTGCTGCGCACCCTTGAGGTACACCACGGTGCTCCCCTTGCGCTGATAGGTGTTGACAGGCAGCCCGCTCTTTTCCAGCAGACGGCTCAACTCGCGCACCAGGCTTTGATCGGTGGCGGAAACTTCAAAGTGGTACTCCTTTTCCGGGTTGGACATCGTGCCCGAGCCCAGGTAGGCTGCGCGCAGATAAGCCTTGCGGCAGCACTGACGGCTCATAGGGTGCCGGACGGTAGTGCGACGGTAGCGGATATTGCCTTCCTCGTCCTGCTCAATCATGTTGAGCGCCAGCATCAGCTTCTGGCTGTCTTCATCGCCGACTGTCAGGACGCAGGTTCTCTGTCCGCCAAGACGGGCGTGCTGCACATAGTGAAGCCTCGGCGTGATATTCAGTCTGGCGCGCAGCAGCCGGAAGATCCTTCTGGCCAGCGCGGCATTTTCCGTACGGTACTGCACCTGCACGCGTCCAAGGCCATGGAAGCTCAAGCTTCCGCTGGTACGGTACAGCGCCGTCAGTTCGGACAGCATGCAGCAATTCTTGCCCAGGGGCAAGCGGCACAGCTCGTCCTTCAGATTGGATGAAAACGACATTTACTCAGCCTCCTGGCTGCTCTTCCAATGGGCCTGCTCCAGCGCCAGATCGCGGTGTGTGACGGTGACCTGATAGCCCTTCCCGCGGAGGAATTCTCCCAGACGTTCAGCAATGGCCACGCTGCGGTGCGCACCGCCGGTACAGCCAATGGCAATGGCCAGCCGGTGCTTGCCCTCCTCCTGATAATGGGGCAGCAGGAAGCTCAGCAGTTCCTCCATCTTCGCCACGAACTCCATGGTGATGGGATTACGCAGCACAAACTCCTTCACGTCCGCATCCAGACCCGTCTGATGTCCAAGGCCCTTGATGTAAAAGGGATTGGGCAGGAAACGTACATCATACACCAGATCCGCCTGACGGGGCAGCCCGCGCTTGAAGCCGAAGCTGCTCAGCTCCACGCGGATAGCGCTGGACTGGCTGTCCCCGCTGAAAATACCGGTCAGGCGCTTCTTCAGCTCCCGGGTTTTCAGCGTGGTGGTATCGATAATGTAGTTCGCGGTTTCACGCAGGGGCTGCATGATCTCGCGTTCCTTGGCGATGGCGTCCGTCAGAGAGACATTTTCCTTCGCCAGGGGATGCTCGCGGCGGGTCTCCTTGTAACGGCTGACGAGTGCTTCGTCACTGGCCTCCAGAAAAAGGCTCTCGATGGTATAGCCCAGCCCGCGGGTCTCGCTGATCAGGTCGCTGACGGCTTTGGCGTCAAAAAATGCAGCACTGCGCACGTCCACAGCCATGGCCACCAGCGGACAGTTGATGGTGGACTGCTCGAAAGCCTCCATCATCTTGAACATCATGTTCGGCGGAAGATTGTCCACGCAGAACGCGCCCATATCTTCCAGATAGCGATTAACGGACGTTTTTCCTGCGCCGCTCAGGCCTGTAACAAGCAAAAAGCGCATCTTCCTGCTCTCCTTGGTCGTTTGATTATGCTTCGGTAACAGGCGCGTCCTCGCCCATGATGCGCACCTCTGGCTCCAGCAACACGCCGAACTTTGCCTGCACCGCCTTCTGGACCTCGGCCATCAAGGCCAGGAAATCCGCAGCAGTGCCGCCCTTGTTGATGCAGAAGCCCGCATGCTTTTCGCTGACCTGCGCCCCTCCGACGGTGAAGCCCTTCAGGCCGCACTGATCGATCATCGCAGATGCATAGCCGTTTTCCGGGCGCTTGAAGGTGCTGCCCGCGCTGAACTGGGTCAGCGGCTGCTTCTCGGCGCGGCGGGTGTTGTAATCCACCATTTCTGCCAGCAGCGTCTCCCGCTTGCCTGGCTTGAGCTGGAAGGTCACATGGGTGATGAGCTTGCTTTCCTCCATCAGCCTGGAGTAGCGGTGCTTAAAGCCCATCTCATACCGGTGATAGCGGAAGGGCGTGCCATCCATGTTGTAGCCCTCCACCAGGGTAACGACCTGGCTCATCTCGCCGCCGTATGCACCGGCGTTCATGTGGACGCCGCCGCCCACCGTGCCCGGAATGCCGCTTGCGAAGGTCAGCCCCGCCAGATTTGCCTGGGCAGCAGCCATCGCCAGCGTAGACATCATGACGCCCGCCTCTGCACGGATGGTATTGCCGCTGATCTCAAGATTCTGCATATCACGGCACATCCTGATCACCAGCCCGCGAATACCGCCATCCTTCACCAGCAAATTGCTGCCGTTGCCGATGATCACGACGGGGATTTCCAGCTCATGTGCGTTCTTCAGCACCAGGGTGATCTGCTCTGGCCGGTCGGGAGAAACCAGGATATCCGCCGTTCCCCCCAGGTGCAGGGTAGTATAGCGCGCCATGAGCGCATTTCTCTTCACACTCAAATGCTCGTCCGCAGCCCGCAGACGTGCCTCCAGCGTATCAATTCTTTCATTCAGAGTCATTTTCACGCCTCCTGTCTTTATATTTTACTATATTTTGTGGTCAGTAGCAAGCGCAATTTTCACAAATTGTGTATCCGCCAGATATTTTATGCACAAAAAAGGCTGCGCTTGCACGCAGCCGGTTTTTTATGCTTCTTTGTCTTCGTACCTTCTGCACCAGGTGTACTTACTGATGGCGCTTTGCACCGCATTGGGGCAGTAGGTACACAGCAGATCGCGGATAAAGGGGGGCATCACCCGGTTGTACTTGACCTCCAGGATGATCTCGCCATTGTCAAAGGGCGGGATGGTCGGAACATGGGGATTGAACAGATCGGTGCTGCCCAGACCCGTACGCAGCTGCTTGTCAAAGGTGATGCGCACTTCCTCCGCCGGATGGATATACGCCTCGCGGACATAGTCGACGATCACAACAGGACGCAGCAGATTGCAGGTCATTTCCCGGTACACATCCGACAGCAGGCCACTGCGGGTCTTTTCCAGGTCCGTGGTATCACCGGCAATGATCTGATCCGCCAGATCCCGCGGGATGGTCAGGCTGCGCTTGGAAATCAGGCTGCCCACCTTGGTTTTGCATTCCAGCTTGATCAGCTTATCCTTGAGGTTGTATATGCGGATGCGGTACTTGTTGCGGTTCTGCACACCATCCAGCTTATCGTAGTAAGCATCATCGAAGATGGTATCGAAATACAGCGAGCGGATATGATACTCGTTGTTCTCATCGCCGTTGGGATCACGCCAGAGGACGCGATCCAGCTGACGGGACAGCACCTGGTACTGCATCTCGCTGATGAAGAACTTCAGCTCATGCCGAAGCGGGATATTTGCAGGCATGGATGCGTCTCCTTTCTGGGAAAAATCCCTCAGTCATCGCCTTATTGACCCACATCAGGGCCACGCCCTGCCGTAGGCTTCGCACCATCAACACAAGCGTTGACAACTTTCGTCGGGCAAGCCCGACCTACGGCGATGCCGGCTTCCTCGGGAAGGGAGCCTTGGATTGTCGCTTATGCGCCTGCTTCCGTCTGGCATGCCACCAGCGTCGCATCGTGCACGCCATCAATGCCCAGCATCAAGGCCACCAGATCCTGTTTGTTGTCCAGGCGGACCTCGTAGGTCATCTCCGCACCGGAGCGGGTCACGGTCTTGGAGCGCAGGCGGCGGTACTTGACGGAGCGACGCAGCTGCTGGTTGATGTCATACTCGGCGTCCTCATCATAGTGGAGCACCAGCAGATAGCCGTTGGGGCTGGTGAACCTGAGCAGGTTCATGCCGAAGAGGATGACGGCAATCGCCGCCACCACCACCAGCGCGATGATGTACTGCTGCGCACCCAAGAGGATGCCCATCGTGAGCGCCCAGAACATGTAGGCCGTGTCAAGAGGATCCTTCACTGCGGTACGGAAGCGCACGATGGACAGCGCGCCCACCATGCCCATGGACAGGGCGATGTTGGAGCCAATGCACATAACCACAGGGGTGGTAATCAGAGTCATCAGGATCAGCGTAACCGCAAAGTTGGGGCTGTACAGCACACCGCGGTAGCAGCGCTTGTAGGTAAAGGCAATGATCGCGCCCACCAGCAGGCCAAATACCAGGGCCAGACCAACCTGCATGGGCGTCAGATTGGCAAACTGCTCGGCGAAAAATGCAGCCATGGGATTGGTTGCTGTCATGTTGGCCGTATTCACAGGGAATTCCTCCTCGTATGTCTTACTATTTGCTACAATTCATCATTATACAGCATGGATGGACAATTCGCAACAATCAGCCGACAGATTTCACATATTATCCAAATCAGTCAAACCACTGCTTGTCGCTGTTGTTCCAGCTCACATCCTCGGGCTTGGGGGGCCGGGGGCCGAAGTAGGCAATCATCTCTTCATCCGTCAGGTTGAACTGCTTCTTCACCATCGCCCACAGCAGGTAGGGACGCTTTTTAAGCGTGCCGTACAGGCGCGTCACGTGGTTCTGCCAGTAGGCGTATGCCGCGCTTTCCTTTCTGGGCCACTCGCTGATGACCATCTGATCATGGAATTCCGCCCAGCGGGCAAAATGCAGCCGCATCTCCGAGTCGGGGTGGAGTTCGGCGACGCACTTATCCAGGATCGCGCTGGTGTAATCATAGGTGAAGGTCTGGAAGATATGGCCCAGCTTGCGCAGAAACATATCCCGGTACTCCGGCACCTTCAGGGCGGTCATGAAGCAGACATTGTTGATGCCCTTCTGGCCCATGCCCTCGGGCTTGGTGTAGCTCCAGGGGCTGTTGAAGCCGGCGGTCCAGAGGCCGTAGTCCACATCGTAGAGGATCCACTTCCACTTGTAGCGTTCGCCGGTGGCAGGATCAATGCCGTGCAGGCGGTAGAAGCGGGTGTTACCGATATCGGAGTTGCCGAAGAACATCTCGAAGGCCATGTACTCCAGCAGGTTTTCCACATCCACATTGGCGTCCAGATAGGCACGATCCTCGGGATTGTTGGCCGGGTCGCTCGTCTCCAGGCGCTTGACCATGGCGCGGAATTCCTTGTTGGAGCCCCATTCCACGCTGCCGTTGCCCACGAGGATGTCCATATCATCGGCCTGCTCCATCGGGATGCCTTCATGCTGAGCCACGAAGTAACGGTCCACGCGCTCGCGCAGGTCCATATGACCCCAGTAAACGCCATTGACATACACCGCCACAGGCTGCCATGCCTGATGGAGCACATCGCTTCCGTAAGCATCCATCAGCCGGGACTGGAAGCCGTCTCGCACGCGGGCCCACACGCCGTCGTTGCCGCAGTTACGCACCACCAAGGACTTGTACTCCACAAAGGGTCTGTCCGGGAAGAGCGGCGCAGCAAAGGTCTTCTGGCCGTACTCTGCCTTGGCGCGCACCTTGAAGGACTTCTGGGGCAGATCCAGGGAGTAGTCGCCTGCCGTGCTGATGGCAATGCCCTGACTGAACACCTGGGTGCCGTCCAGTGCGTAGTACTCCATGTAGCCCTCGTAGGGAATGGAGGCGTCCTTCACCTTGCGGTAGGTGGAATTTTCGAAAGGCAGCACGCCGGCCTTGGTCTTGATGATGTCACCCTCTGCCAGCAGGCCGTACTCCGGATTCCACAGCAGATCCGGATCCACAATGATGGACACCACCGGCACCTGATGGTAGGTGTTGATCAGATAGGTGGTCGTGGTGGTCACGCTGGCATGATAGTTAGGGTCATAGGGAAACGCCTTGGCCCGGATGACCGTGGTAAAGTTCAGCTCGATCTCCTGGCCGGTGTAGGCAATGCCGTTTGTCACCGTCGGCTCGGAACCGTCAGTGGTGTAGTAAACCGTTGCATCTTGGGGGATGGTGAAGCCCACCCGGACGCCCTGGTTATGCTTGCCGCCCTGCACGGTCAGTTCCGGAGCCTTGGCATAGCCCAGGAAGCCGTTGCCGTTCTGCTGGCCGGGGGTGGGGGCATCGTAATAAAAAAAGCCCTCACGTCCGAGTGTGCGGCCGTAGGACACATCAGTTGGCACCTCAGGCAGCACAAGCTTGTCCAGAATCCTACCCGTCGGATCCGCCAGAACAATGCTGTATCCGCCCGCCTGAGCCAGCCCATAGGTGGTATGGGGTTCTGCAGGGGTATTGGCATCGGCATTGCCGTCACACCAGATGAGCAGGTGCTGCCCGGGCATGATCAGCGTCCCATCGGGAAACTGCCATTTCCGGGCACGGCCGAGGTTATCGCTCAGGCCGTACCCGGAAAGATCCACCACATCGGGGGAAGCATTGTAGATTTCGATCCAGTCGGTATAGTCGCCCGTGGAGCTGGCCGCCGTTTCATCGTTGGAGGCCATCACTTCGGTAATGTACACGCCCGTGGGATTCAGCGCCCGCAGGTACACATCCATCTGCTTTTCACCGGAGGAGGTATTGGGCAGCAGGGGCGTGGTCTTCACATGCACGGAGAAGCTGCCATCCTCGTTGCGGGCATAGGAGGCATCCTCGGGGATATTATCCAGCGTGACGCGATCCATCAGCCTGCCGCGGCTGTCCGCCAGGACGATGGTGGCGCTTTCCGCACTGACGCGGAAGTTGGTATGCGGGACGCCGGTGGTGGTATCCATCCTGTCCTTGCCGGAGCAGAACACAATGTAGTAGCCATAGGGCTCCACGCGGGCGCCCTCGGGGAAGCGCCACTTCAGGGGCTTGTTCTCGTTGTTGGACAGGGCGTAATTGTCCAGGTAGAGCACCTCGCCGGTGGTGTTGTGCAGTTCGATCCAGTCCACCATTTCGCCGTCTTCATCGCGGTAGCCGGTCAAAGGATCGGGGCAGATCTCGCTGATCACCAGTGCGCCGTCCGTCACCACGGAGGCATGGCGGAAGGCCAGGTGCCCCTCGGTGGTATTCTCATAGCCGGGGCTGTACTCGCTCGTCACGCCCCAGGAGCCATCCTCCAGGCGGATATAGCTTTCATCCGCAGACATGATGGGCACGGCGACCATGTCGATCACAAAGGCATTGGGATCAAAAAGGGTGATCGTCTCCCGGGCGTCGGAAAGGGCAAACTTGGCATGCAGGGGCTTTCCGGCGACCGCCTTATTGGTCTTGTCGCAAAACACGATGATGCGCTCGCCAGCATGCAGGGTCATCTTGGGGAAAAGGAAGCGGATGGAAAGCTGATCGTCACTCAGGCCGACGTTTTCCATATTGATATCATAATCGCTGCTGTTCCAGATTTCGACCCAGTCCGGCGTGTTGCCATGTTCGTCCGGCAGCGCCGTCTGATTGGAAACCATGACCTCGCTGATCACCAGGCCCTTATAGCCCGCAAGGGACACACCGCCCTCGCCCACCTGATTATTGGCGGTACCGATGGTATTGTAGGCGCGCCCGACCGCTTCGCTGGGGCAGACGATCACCAGCAGCACAACCAGTGCAGCAAAGATCACCATAGCCATGGCATTGCCGATCATGCGCCGTTTCTGGCGCTTCTTGACCGCGGCAGGCTTTTCAACCTGCTGCGGCTCTGCCTGTGCACGGCGGCGGCGGGTAGTCTGAGGATTCTGCATACTGTCATCCTTTCGGAAAAACGGCACTGTTGCCGGAAGTCTCACAATCTTCTGCAAGCGGGGCATACATATAACGAATGACATGCTCCCACCCTTGCATTATATCACAATGCGACATGTTTCTGCAAGGCTTTTGACACACTCGGAAGAAGTTTCAAAGATTGTTTACAACAAAAAGGACCGCCGCAGGGCGATCCTTGATGATTACCGGAACAGGGACATGATCTCCTGGGGGCTCAGACCGCTGACCTGGCTTTCGCCGGGTTTGATCAGCTGCTCGAAGAGGGCCTTCTTGCGCTGACCCAGGGCCACCACCTGCTCCTCGATGGAGCCGTGGGTCACCAGGCGGATGACCTCCACCTTGCGGGTCTGGCCGATGCGATAGGCGCGGTCGGTGGCCTGCTCCTCGGCAGCAGGGTTCCACCAGGGGTCGTAATGGATGACCATGTCCGCGCCGGTGAGGTTGAGGCCGGTGCCGCCCGCCTTGAGGCTGATGAGGAAGATCTGCGCGCCCTCTGCGCCGCCGTTGAACTGTTCGCACATTTCCACGCGGCGCTGGGCAGGCGTATCGCCGTCCAGGTACATGCAGCCGTAGCCGCTGTTCTCCAGCTCCCGGCGGAGAATCTTGAGCATGCTGGTAAATGCGCTGAACAGCAGCACCCTTCTCCCCTTCGCGATGGCCTCGGGCAGGATCTCCAGCAGCAGCTCCGACTTGCCGGATGCGCCGGTGTAATCGTCCAGCACCAGCGCCGGATGGCAGCAGATCTCCCGCAGCTGGGTGATGGCCGCCAGCACTTCGGTTCGGCTCTTGTCGAAGCCCTTTTCCTTGACCGCAGCGTCCACCCGGTCGCGCAGATGCAGCATGGTGGCCTGGTAGACCTTGCTCTGCTCAGGCGTCATCTGGGCCGTCATGACCGTCTCGATCTTGTCGGGCAGCTCGGTCAGCACGTCCTTCTTCAGGCGGCGCATGAGGAAGGGGCTGATGCGGCGGCGCAGATCATCCGACTCGCTTCCGTCCTGATAGCGGCGCATGAACGCGCTGTAGCTGAGCAGGAACCCCGGCAGCACGAAGTTGAAGATGCTCCACAGTTCGCCCACGCCGTTTTCCAGCGGCGTGCCGGTGAGAGCAAAGCGGGTTTGCGCCCGCAGTTGGCGCACAGCGATCGCGCCCTTGCTGCCGGCATTCTTGATATGCTGGGCCTCGTCCAGGATGGCGAAGCGGAAGTCGATGTCAGAAAGCATCTGAATGTCCTGGCGGATCAGCGGATAGGACGTGATGACCACATCCACATCGCCAACCTCCTTCACATGGCGGATCTGGCTGGCACGCTGGGCTGCGGTGCCCGCCATGACCATCACGGACAGGTCAGGAGCGAAGCGCTCCAGCTCGCTGAGCCAGTTGTAGGTCAGCGTCGTGGGCGCCACGACGATACTGGGCTGGATCGCGCCCACCCGGGACTCGGGATTTCTCGCCGACAGCAGCAGCGCGATCACCTGCACCGTCTTGCCCAGACCCATGTCGTCCGCCAGCACACCGCCCAGGCGCAGCCGGTCAAGGGTCTGCATCCACTTCACGCCGCGCTGCTGATAGGGTCTGAGGGTCAGCCCGGCAGGCAGAATGGCGTCCGCCGCGTCGCCGGGTTCGGTCAGGGCGCGCACAGTCTCATGAACGCTGTCCTCCACCTCCACCGGCAAGTCGAGGCCTTGCAGCAGACTCTCCATGTAGTAGGCGCGGTAGGTCTGCATCTGCACGACGTCCTCGCCGCCGGTCATGAAGTCGATGCCCTCCACCGACGCCACCTCGTAGATGCTGTCGGCCAGGGGCTGCCATTCCTCCATGGCGGAAAGATCCAGGAAGGAGCCGTCCTTCAGGCGGAAATAACGCCGCTTGCGGGCGATGGCCTCCATGATGGCGTAGATTTCCTGGGCAGGCTCACCGTTTTCTTCAAACTTGAACTCCAAGGCAGTGCCGTTCATGCGCATACGCCCGCGGAATTTGGGTTTACGGGGCGCCAGGCGCTTGAACTCGTTGGACAGGTAGACCTCGCTCACCGACTGCAGCTTCGTCACGCCCTCGGACACGAAGTCGAAAATCGCGTCCTGCCCTGCGAGGTACACATGCCCCTTGCTGACCGTGAAGCCGGATGCACCCAGTGCATCCAGCACCTGGCGCTCGGCAGCAGCGTCGCGGAGCAGCAGTTTATCCGTACGGGAAATGGTTTCCGGCAGGGGCGCTTCGTCAAAGGGATCGATCTCGCGCTCGCCGTAGCGGAAGGTCACTCGGGCCACCACGTCCTTGCCGTTTCCGGCGCGATCAAGGTAGACGCGGGCCGTCAGCGGCAGGCGGATCAGCTGCCTTTGCAGCTCCTCGGCAATCTCCACCACTGCCGTCATCTGCAGGAAGGGCACCAGCTCGCCAATGACGCGTGCGGCCTCCCGCAGGGGATAATCAAACTGGCACTGGCTGCCGCCGGTCAGCTGCTCATTGTAGAGCACCCGCAGCACGTTGCGCTGGGCCTCCTCCACGTGGACGACCTTGTCCCCCACCAGCGCGTAGGAGCAGGAGGCCGTCAGCGGGCGGAATTCCTTGGGGAAGCGTCCCACCACGGACAGCCCGCGCAAGTCGCTGGACACGCGGAATTGCAGCGGGATGCGGCTCTGGATCACCCGCTTGACGCTGTGGGTAGCGTCCCCATCCTTGATGGAGAAGGGCAGATTGCGCAGTTCGCCGAGGATCGCCTCAGCGTAGGGTGCAGGCAGGACCATTTCTCGTTGCTCTGCGCCGCGCAGGGTCATATTCCCCGCCTTCTGGGCCATGCACATTGCCCTGAGGATACCCAGTATGCGGTTCTCCGTGGGGCCAAAGCGCATCCACTCCGGATGGAAGGTAAAGCCCTTGCCGTACTCGATGGGCGTCCCCTTTTCAAGGGCCTCCAGCATTTGCGGAATGGACTTAACCACATAGAGCCGCTCCTCGCCGATGAGCAGCACAAGCTTGATCCTGCAGGGCTGGTCATCCTCGCTCACGGCAGGCTCCACAATGAGCCGCACGCTCATACGGATGGTGCCCTCCTCCGGGAGGGTACGCTCCATGGCCGCCATCAGCTTGGGGCCGGAGGCAGCAGCGCGGCGGCGGATCATTTCATCCATGGCGCCGGCGTCCTGACAGGCCATCAGCGCAGCAACGATATGCCGGCACGCGCCATTTTCCTGACAGATGGGGCAGGAGCATCTGTGGCTTGCCGCATCCGCAGAAATGACCACCTCATAACGGCCCGCCTCCACCACCTGGCAGCGCAGCAGACGCGCGCTCTTTTCGGTGATCTTCACCCGTCCGGCGCGGAATAAGCGCTCGCCCTGGCGGGTTTCCTCATCCCCCGCCAATGTGCGGAGATTATAGGGAATCTGATTCATTCAATCACTCATTTCAGCAAATAAGCTGTCAAAAGCGCATTTGCGCCAAAACAGCAATCATATATATTCTGCGCCCACACACGTGATTCCTGCCGCCTGACGGAATCTTTTCACCGGAATTTGCAACTCCGCATAGGCTGTATCATCCCAAAATCGGAAGCGAGGCGGTTTGCTTGAGCGAACTGTTGCACATATCCCCCCTGTTGCAGGCCCTGCTGGCGACGCTGCTCACCTGGGGTGTGACGGCCCTGGGCGCAGCGCTGGTTCTGTTCAGCCGACGGACACATCCCCTTGTGATGGACGCGCTGCTGGCCTTC
The DNA here is from genome assembly GCA_017513475.1 of Clostridia bacterium. GTDB lineage: Bacteria > Bacillota > Clostridia > Christensenellales > Aristaeellaceae > UBA11524. Next base: position 6,331 of record JAFXFR010000102.1, on the reverse strand, counting down.
GGGGCCGGCGTGATGCTGGCGTCCAGCTACTTCTCCCTCCTGGCTCCAGCCATCGACATGGCCGATGCGCTGCACCAGCCTCCCTGGCTGATCAGCGCCGTCGGATTCCTGGCAGGCGGACTCCTCCTGCTGGCGTCTGACGCCGTCCTGCGGCAACTGCCCTGCGCAGGCAAACGAAGGAGCATCCTGCTGGTGTCCTCCATCACACTGCATAATATCCCCGAAGGCATGGCCATCGGCGTAAGCTTTGGCGCACTGGCAGCAGCAGCCTCCCCCGCCATGCTGACCTCAGCCTGGATGCTGGCCATCGGCATCGCCCTGCAGAATTTTCCGGAGGGCGCGGCAGTCAGCCTGCCGCTCCGCCGGGAAGGTTTCAGCCGCCGCAAAGCCTTCTGTTTCGGTCAGCTCAGCGGCGCAGTGGAGCCCGTCGCGGGCGTGCTGGGTTGTCTGCTGGCGCTGCAGGTACAGTGTTTGCTGCCCATCCTGCTGGCTTTTGCCGCCGGTGCAATGGTCACGGTGGTCATCGCGGAGCTGATCCCGGAGAGCCAGCGCAGTGCCCGCCCCGGACTCATGACCCTGGCCGCTCTCATGGGGTTTTCCGTCATGATGATCCTCGACGTAGCGCTTGGATAACACACGATATTGCTTGAAGTTCCGCGCAAATCGTTGTATACTTGTCTACGACAATACTTGCACAGGAGCTTGCCATGGATAATCTGATCATCGCATTCAACGCCGTACTGCCCGTGATGCTGTGCATCATGCTGGGCTATTTTCTCGCCCGAATCGGCATGATCAAGGAGGAACTCCGCAAGGGACTGAACGGCCTGTGCTTCAAGGTGTTCCTGCCCTTTTACCTCTTCCACAGCGTTTATGAGACGGACGTTTCCGACGCCTTCAACCCCGGGCTGATGCTCTTCTGCTGCCTGGCAATGATCGCCTGGTTTGCTGTGCTGATGTTCATCATCCCCCGTCTGGAACCGGAAAATCCCCGCCGCGGCGTGCTGATTCAGGCCATGTTTCGCTCCAACTTTGCGCTCTTCGGCCTGCCGATGGCCGAAACCCTGTGCGGCAAGGAAAATATGGGCCCGACCAACCTGCTCATCGGCGTGTGTGTACCGCTGGTGAATGTGCTGGCGGTCATCACCCTGGAGACCTTCCGCGGCGGCAAGCCCAATGTGAAGAAGATGCTCCTGGGCATTGCGAAAAATCCACTGATCATCGCGTCCTTGCTGGGCCTTGCCTTCAACCTGCTGAACATCCCGCTCTACACCGACCTGCAGAAGACCATCTCCTCCCTGGGCAGTGTGGCTACGCCGCTGTCGATGGTGGCGTTGGGAGCTTCCTTCTCCTTCGCCAGCGCAAAAGTCTACCGCAAGCAGCTGTTGCTGGGCGTAGGCGGCAAGCTGATCGTCTCTCCGCTGATAATGGTCGTCCTTGGCGCACTGCTGGGCTTCCGGGCTGAAACGCTGGTGCCGATCCTGATCTACTTCGGCGCGCCGACGGCAGTGTCGTCCTTCCCCATGGCCCAGCAGATGGACGGCGACGGCGAGCTGGCCGCTTCCCTGGTGGTATTCACCTCCGCACTGTCCATCCTGACGATCTTCCTGTGGGTATTTGCGCTTAAGACGCTCGGTCTAATCTAAAGAATTGAAGGGATTTTGATGGAAGAACCCTACCTTGTGCCGGATTATTTTCCGGCTTTTTCCTGCAAAATGGGCGCCTGCCGCCGGCCCTGCTGCGAAGGCTGGCCCATTTCCGTGACGATGAAGGACTATTTCAAGCTCCTGAGCGTGGATTGCTCCCCGGAGCTGCGCCGCAAGCTGGACTGCGGTCTGCACCTGTCCCTGCATCCCAGCGAGGACGCCTACGCGCAGATCCTCCCCCGCTATGACGGCGTTTGCCCCCTTCATCTGCCCGACGGCCGCTGTGCCCTGCACGCCGAGTGCGGCGAAGACATGCTGGCAGCCGTCTGCCGGCTGTACCCGCGTGGCGTACGAAACGGCGAAGATCGGGAATGCTCCTGCGCCAACAGCTGCGAGGCTGTCATCGAGCTGCTGCTGGACCGCAACGAGCCGCTGACCTTCCTCACCGTCAAACGCGACTTCGGCCTGCCTGACGCGCCGCCCCGGCAGCATTGCTTCAACACCAACGGGCGGGATCAACAGATCCGGCTGTGGCTGATCTCCATGCTGCAGCGGCGGGAATATCCCCTGCCCCAGCGGATGCTGCTGCTCGGCCAGGCGCTGCACGCCATGGAATTGGCCCTCTCCGAACAGAATGGATCTGCTGTGGACGCGCTCCTTTCCGGGGAGACCGTCATTCCCGCACCCGAGCTGCCCATCCCATCCCATGAGAAGCTTCTCACCGGCCTGACGACGATGGAGCGCATTCTGGATGCCCTGGATCGCAGCAGCGTCAGCATCCGCGCCTACGGCGAGAAAGCGCTGGCCTATTTCGGTACCTCCGGCGATGCGTACGCCAAGTACGAAGCCGCTACGGCCCGCCTGAACGCGGTCATCCCCCAGTGGGAAACCTGGCTGGAGCACCTGCTTGTGAATCACATGTTCTTCGTGCAGTTTCCCTTCCAGGATCGGCCCGTACCGCTGAAGGACGAGTACCTCTCGCTGGTGGCCGTCTATGCGCTGCTGCGCTGCCTGCTGGTGGGCTGCCTTGCCGAAAAGGGCGACGCTGTCCACGCGGTGGACGTTGCAGCAGCTGCCTTCCGCCTGGTGGACCACACCACCTTTGACCTCTACGCCGCGCCCCTCCTGCGGGAGCTTGGCTGCGACGACTGGGCGCACATCCGATTGCTGCTGGCGCTGTAAACACAAACTGCCTGCCCCGCTTTGGGACAGGCAGTTTTCTTATTCAAGCACACGGTATTCATCAACAAAGGACGGAATGAAACCGTCGCGGGTGTCGTTGACCAGGTACATCTCTTCGGGGAAGTCGAACATGGTGTACATCACGCCAATGACGGATTTGGCATTGACGCGGTGCACGCCGTTGCGGCTCTCGATGGTAAAGGCGTCATTGAACTTGCTCAGGCCCTGCACGAAGAGCATGACCTCGGCCTGACTGCTCAGGCGGATGTGTGCGCGAATGTGAGTGCTCATTATCATCTACCTCCTGATCGGGGGAATCTACTGGACTTCATGTCCTGCTTGTCATCGGAAACGTTTCCGGTTGACGCGCATATCATAGCACCATCCATTACGTTTGTCAAGCGTTTTTTGCAAGATTTACAAATCGTTTCATTTTTCTCCTGCAATTGGTATCGTTATCATATGCATGTTATGCATGTCCTAGCCAACTTTCCTGCATTTTATTGCATTATCCACCTGTCTCTGCGCCACTGGCGGACAATAAAAGACCGTCCCGATTTTTCGATCAGGACGGTCTTGTTACCGACTTAAGCCAATCAGAACTTCAGGGGATTGACGCGGACGGAGGGGCCCATGGTGCTGCTCAGATACAGAGAGCGGATGTAGGTGCCCTTCGCGGCGGCGGGCTTCGCCTTGTTGATGGCGTCCATCAGGGTCTGCAGGTTCTCCTGGAGCTTCTGGGTGCCGAAGGAGACCTTGCCGATGGGGCAGTGGATGATGGCGGTCTTGTCCAGACGATACTCAACCTTACCAGCCTTGATGTCGTTGATGGCCTTGGTCACGTCCATGGTGACGGTGCCGGACTTGGGGTTGGGCATCAGGCCCTTGGGGCCCAGGATACGACCGATGCGGCCGATCAGACCCATCATGTCGGGGGTAGCGACACAGACGTCGAACTCGAACCAGTTCTCCTGCTGGATCTTGGTGATCAGATCCATATCGCCAACGTAGTCGGCGCCAGCGGCACGGGCTTCGTCAGCCTTGGGGCCCTTGGCGATGACCAGCACGCGGACGGTACGGCCGGTGCCGTGGGGCAGAACGACGGCGCCGCGGACCTGCTGGTCAGCGTGACGGGGGTCAACACCCAGACGGATGTGAGCCTCGACGGTCTCGTCGAACTTGGCCTTGCCGGTGGAGATCACCAGCTCGGTGGCCTGGTCAGGATCATACTGATTCAGATGGTCGATCAGCTTCACGCTGTCCTGGTACTTCTTACCATGCTTCATTTCAATTTCCTCCCATGTGGTATTAGCGGCACTACGTCCTCCCACATTGATCAGGGGTGATTCACCCCGGTTAAGTCAAAATCCGTTCGGAATTACTCCTCGACGGTGACGCCCATGGAGCGGGCAGTGCCGGCGACCATAGACATGGCGGCCTCAATGCTGGCGGCGTTCAGATCGGGCATCTTGGTGGTGGCGATCTGACGGAGCTGCTCCTGGGTCAGCTTGCCGACCTTGTCCTTGTTGGGCTTGGCGGAAGCAGTGTCGATGTTCAGGGCCTTCTTGATCAGCACCGGGACCGGGGGGGTCTTGGTGATGAAGGTGAAGGTACGGTCAGAGTACACGGTGATGACAACGGGGATGACCAGACCGATGTCATTCTTGGTGCGCTCGTTGAATTCCTTACAGAAGCCGGGGATGTTCACGCCGTGCTGACCCAGAGCGGGGCCGATGGGCGGAGCAGGATTGGCCTTGCCGGCAGCAACCTGCAGCTTGATGAAAGCAGTAACTTTCTTGGCCATTGTAATGGCACCTCCTAAAAAAATGTGGTCACGCGGAAGCCAGAAACTTCCTCCCACGTCGCGTGTGCAGAATCGCGCACGCATGGAAAAGCGGGAAATCCGCTTGCTTCAAGCCATCTTTGGGATGGCGATGAGCCTTTGTAAACGCAGCGAAACCAAGCGGCGCGTCCTTCGGGGCGGAGTTTCCCCCTCCCCACGGGCGAAGAGGCTTTACTCCTCTTCCTCCTTCATGACGTCTTCCATGTTGATCCACTGCTCGCTGGTACGGTTGGCGAACGTCTGCACATCCACCAGCACCTTGCCCAGCATCTGGTCGATCTCCTTGATCGTACCCTTGAAGTTGGCGAAGCTGCCATCCACAATGCGGACGGTCTCGCCGATCGCCAGGTCGGTCTCCGTGCCGTTGGACTGGGGATTGAGCATCATCTCAATCTCGTCCTCCGTCAGGGCGACAGGCTGACCATCAGGACCCACGAAGCCGGTGACGCCGCGGGTATTGCGCACGACGTACCAGCTTTCGTTGGTCTTGATCATCTTGACGATCACGTAGCCCGGGAAAACCTTGCGCTGAGACTTCACGCGCTTGCCCTTCCGGATCTCCGTCACTTCCTCAACGGGCACGCGGACTTCAAAGATGAAATCCTGCATGCCGTTGCTCTTAATGGACTTTTCGAGGGTATCCTTGACCTTGTTCTCATACCCGGAATAGGTATGGACAACGTACCAACAGGCCTCGTTGATCTTCTCGGACATACTACTTACTCCTTGAGAAAGCTTTGCGGATTACACCGGCAGCTGATTACTCAGCAGCCGGAGCTTCCGTGGGCTCAGCCGTGGGAGCTTCAGTCGCAGCAGCCTCTTCCGTGGGATCCGCCACGGGAGCCTCCGTTGCGTCAGCAACGGGAGCGTCGGTCGCATCAGCCGCGGGAGCCGTAGTAGCAACCGCAGGCTGAGCGGGGGTCAGGGTCTTAACGACGCCAACCGCACCCAGGTCCAGCAGACCGATCACAACGCCCATGAAGAGCATGAACACCAGCACCATGATGGAGCTGGAAATCCACTTCTTCTTGGAGGGCCAGGTGACCTTCTTCAGCTCAGCGACCATGTTCTTGAAAGGCTTTGCGATGCGGCCGGGGAGCTTCTTGAATCAATTGAGAATCTTGGCCAGCTTGCTCTCTTCAGCCTTAGCGGGGGTCTTCTTCTCCTCTGCCATCGTTATCACATCCTCACAAAGTCGCTTACTTGGTCTCGCGGTGGGAAGTATGCTTCTTGCAGAAGGGGCAGTACTTCTTCAGCTCGACACGGTCCGGAGTGTTCTTCTTGTTCTTCATGTTGTTGTAGTTGCGCTGCTTGCACTCAGTGCAGGCAAGGCAAATCTTGTTACGAACGGCATTTGCCACTTGGGACACCTCCTGCCATATCCAGTATGCGCCGCCGGAGAGCGCTGGCCCTCCGGCTGACGCGTATATTTGTGGAATTTTCTCCGCTCAGCCCCATCGCAGAAATCAACTCAATGCTCCACGCGAGGTTGGCGGAAAAACGGGGCGAAGCCTCTTATTCGATGACCTCAGCGATAACGCCGGAGCCGACGGTACGGCCGCCCTCGCGGATAGCGAAGCGCAGGCCCTTCTCCATGGCGATGGGGGTGATCAGGGTGATCTCCATGTCGATGTTGTCGCCGGGCATAACCATCTCAGTG
>JAFXFR010000101.1 GCA_017513475.1 Clostridia bacterium | reverse complement strand
CACCTCTACTCCTGCATCATAATTCTAATACAGCATCAATCTCCAGCAAAAACAGGATTCTCTATATCAGCAGGTACGGCTCCTGTTTTCCCCATCACCATTTTCTTTCCCGTAGATTCTACCATATAATACACATCCCAGCATGACTGATGTCACGCCGCCAGCAAGTTTGGCGATGGTCACGATACCGACATATGTACCGTTAAACGTCATGGTGAACGCCAGATGATCCGCAAAAGCGAACGCCGCTGAGATGGCAAATGCAGAATTGAGCAGCACACCCTTTTTGTCCATCTTCTCCATCATCGCAAATGTGGTCACACTTGAGGCCAGCGTGGCAACAAAACCCATGACGGATTGCTCATTGACCCGCAGTCTGTGACTGAGTGCGCTCATGGGGCGGGCGATGGCACGGGAAAGCAGGGAGAGCATCGGCAGTACACCTGCGAGGAAGATGCTGCAGCTCAGGGATATGGCGGCAGCCTCCTCCAGCGACGTCAGCCCGGGAATGATCTCCACACCGGTCAGATATCTGAGGATGGAAAGCGCAAGCCCCAGCGTAATCAGACCCTTGATCAGCACGCCCAGCATACCAAATATCCGCGCGCATATATCCGGGCAGCACGCGAGTCCTGCAGCGATAGCGGCAGAAAAAAAGATCAGCGGCAGCAAATTGCCCAGCAGCTTCCCCAAGGGAATACCCGCCAGCAAGCCGCCGACAAGGCAGCCCACAGGAATGGTGACAATGCCGCAGAGCATGCCCAGCAAAAGCTCCCTGTGCTGTTCCTTTCGCACGGCGGTCAGCGAAACAGGGATGGTAAATGCGATCGTGCCGCCCATCATACAGGAGACCACCAGCCCGTTGAACATGCCCAGCTCAGGATCGGCTGCCACCTGCACAGCCATTGCCGCGCCGCCCATGTCGTTGGCAATCAGCGAGGTGGGAAGAATCGAGGGCTCCATGCCCAGCATATCGTGCAGGAAATTCAGCAGCGGCTGCATGAGTTCAGAGAGCAGCGGCACCATGACGATCATGCCGATCATGGACAGCGCAAGGCTGCCGAAGAGGTGGAAGCCACGCTCAAACTCCTCGCCCAACCCGAAACGGTTGTTAAGCATCCGGTCAATGCAGCCCAGCAGCGCAAAGACAGCGACGACGATATTCAGAATATTGCTCAAGAATACTTCCTCCGAAGAAAGGGCGGCCGAAGCCTCCCGGGGATTGAGTTATACGCGCGGCGTGCCTTCCCATTCGCGGGCAAACGGCACATCCAGCAGCTTTGCGATGGTGGGCGCGATGTCCTTGATGGATACGCCGGAGAGGGTCTTTCCCTTTTCAAACTTCGGTCCGCAGAAGACAACCGGGATGGTCATGTCCTCCGGGATGTTATGGCCATGGGTACGGTCGTGCCCGCCATGGTCAGCGCAGACGATGAGCGTATACCCTTCCGGCAGGTTGTTATATACATCCTCGATGCAGCCGATGGCCTTGTTCACCACCTGCAGGTAGGTTTCGCTCATCCAGCCGGTGTCGTGTCCGCCATCCTCATCCGTGTTGCCAAGGTAAAGGAACAGGAAATCGGGATGTTCTTCCTTAATGTACGGAATGGCAGCATTGGTGATTGCACGGTCTGCGTTCTTCGTCTTGTGCAGGTTGATGCACAGCTCGCGATGCAGGTGATCCGGGCGGCTCAGATCACGCAATTCTTCCCATGTGATAAACATGGCGCACTTTTTGCCGTACATATCCAGCTGATCCACGAGGCCGGAAATCGGTCGCACCTGCGGCACATAGGCGTTGGTGAGAATGCCGTGGCGCTGCGGATCCACACTGTGGAACAGGGACATGTGGCAGGGCAGGGTCACGGAGGGCATAACTGTCTGTGCATCGAGTGAATAGGTGGACTGTTCAAGCAGGGTTTTGACGAATGGATGTCCGCACTGCATCATGCCGTCCGGGCGCATGCCATCTACCAACACCAGAATTACTTTCTCGGACATGAATATACTCCTTTGCGTTGCAAAATTATATGAGGGAAGTGCCTTCCCATTCTTTCGCGGCGGGCGCATCCAGCAATTTCGCCACAGTGGGGGCAATGTCCTTGATGGATATACTGGAGATAGCTTTGTTCTGTTCAAACTTCGGTCCGCAGAAGACCACCGGAATGGTCATATCCTCCGGGATGTTATGCCCGTGGTAGCGGTCGTGTCCGCCGTGGTCAGCCATGACGATGAGGGTATATCCTTCCGGCAAGGCATTATACACGCGCTCGATATTCGCTATAGCCCCATGAATATACGCCAGATACTCTTTTCCCATCCAGCCGAAATCGTGTCCGCCGTAGGTATCCACTTCGCCCATGTACAGGAAAAGGAAATCCGGCTGTTCCTTCTGGATATACGGGATCGCCTCGTCGGTGACCTTGGTATCGGAGTGCTCGTTGGTATAGATGTTCACCAGCGTGCTGTGGTGCAGCGCGCCGGGACGGCACATATCGCGCAGCTCCTCCCATGTATAGAACATCGCACACTTCTTTTTATGCCTTTCCAACTGATCAAACAAGCTGGGAATCGGCTTGGGCAGAAAGGTGAATGTGTTGGTGGTGATGCCGTGAAAAATCGGTTCCACGCCGTAGAATAGGGACGTATGGCAGGGCAGTGTCATAGAAGGCCATACCGTCTGAGCATCAAGCGAGTAGGTGGAATTTTCAAGCAGGGTTTTGACGAATGGATGCCCGCAGGCGAGCATGCCGTCGGGGCGCATGCCGTCTACCAGCACCAGAATGACTTTTTCGGACATGATTTGTTCCTCCGATCGATCGTTTACTTATACTCGGGCAGCCAGCCCTCGTGCGCGGCAATCATATCGTCGCACAGGGACACGATGTCGTCGATGGACAGTTCGCTCTGCAGGTGCGGGTCCATCATCGCCGCCTGATAGATACGCTCCTTCTTGAGCGTCATCGCGGCGTCAATGGTCAGCAGCTGTACGTTGATATTGGTGCGGTTAAGCGCTGCGCACTGCTCCGGCAGATCGCCGATATAGCACGGCGTGATGCCGCTGGCGTCCACCAGGCAGGGCACCTCGACCACGGCGTTGCGCGGCAGGTTGGTGATCAGACCGTTGTTGAGTACATTGCCGCCGATCTTGTAGGGCACGTTGGTCTCCATCGCCTCCATGATGCGGCTGGCGTATTCAATGCTGCGCTCATGGGTGAGATTCGGATTCTTGATCAGCTCGTCGCGGCGCTTCTCCCAGTCGGCAATCTGGCCAATGCAGCGGCGCGGGTATTCATCCAGTGGAATATTGAATTGCTCAATAAGCTCCGGATACTTGTCCTTGATGAAGTACGGCATGTACTCCGCGCTGTGCTCACTGGATTCAGTGACATAGTAGCCAAAGCGCTTCATTATCTCATAGCGCACCATGTCGTTGTGCTTGTCGGTACGTGCAAAGGCAAGGCGTTTGATTTCCGGGTACAGGTCCTTGCCGCCCTTGCTGATTTCCAGCAGCCACGCCTGATGGTTGATGCCGGCGATCTTCCACTGGATAGAATCATCCGGCTCCATGCCGATGGGCTTCAAAAGCCACGGTACGCAGTACTGTACGCTGTGGCAAAGACCCACGGTCTTGATGCCCGTGTAGCGCTGCATGGCGCCGGT
>JAFXFR010000100.1 GCA_017513475.1 Clostridia bacterium | reverse complement strand
GGGATGCTCATGTAGGCTCCTTACTTCTTCGGGCGCTTGGCACCGTACTTGGAACGAGCCTTCATACGCTTGGCCACACCGGCAGTATCCAGCGCGCCGCGGATGATGTGGTAACGGACGCCGGGCAGGTCGCGGACGCGGCCGCCGCGGATCAGCACAACGCTATGCTCCTGCAGGTTGTGGCCGATACCGGGGATGTAGCAAGTACCTTCGATACCGTTGGTCAGACGGATACGGGCGATCTTACGCAGAGCAGAGTTGGGCTTCTTGGGCGTCGTGGTCTTGACGCTCAGGCAAACGCCGCGCTTCTGAGGGCAGCTCTGCAGAATGGGCGCGGTAGACTTGTTGATAGCCTTCTCGCGGCCCTTGCGAACCAGCTGATTGATCGTGGGCATGAGAGCACCTCCAAATTTATATCCAAAAGATTCCGCAACCCTCGGAAACTATTTGGCATAGTAATGGGGAAACCTGTTGATGGGCTTACTTGCAGACGGCGGCAGCGGCACAGCCGATGGACAGCCCGCACACCTTGCCCAGCTCCTTGTTCGACTCCACCTTGTGCACCGGAACGGCCGCCTCTGCGCAGGCGCGGGTGACCTTCTGGTACAGGAAGGTGTCGATGTCACTGGCAACGTACACGCAGGCAGCTTCCTTGTTGGCCAGCGCGCGAAGCACCGCCTTGGTACCGACCGCTTTCTTGGTTGCGGACTTGAGCATCTCCATTGCGTTGACCTCCTTGCGGACGGGCTTTCACCCGTTTACTGCTGCGTTTGCGGATTGGCACACCTCAAAAGGGCACACTTTCTCCGTGCAAGCGCTCAACTCGTTTAGTGTATCATTTTTCTCCCCCAATGTCAACACCATTTTCAAGAATTTTTGTGCATTTATCGGACTTTTTTCCACTTTTCCACCTGTGTTTTGAAATCGGTTTCATGCACACATACTGTAGCGTGTCCATTTTTGTGTTTTTCTTTGTACTTTTTCAAATTCCTGCAAATTTTCTTCAAGGAGGCTTGCTTATGCTGTATTTTCGACCGTTCCTCCTGCTGTCAGCGCTTCTCCTGCTGACCGGCTGCACCCCGCGTCCGCCAAAGTATTTTTCCGCCGAAATACTCCCCTCTCCCTCCAGCGAGCCGCCCCTGCTGGCCGTCCATGTGGCGGAGAAATCCGCCGTTGTCCACATGGATATCGAGGCCTACGTCGCCGGTGTGGTGGCCGGAGAGATGCCTAATACCTGGCCCCTGGAAGCCCTTAAGGCCCAGGCGATCCTCGCGCGGACCTTCGTGCTGAAGTTCGTCTCCGAGAAGGACAGTCGCTACCCCGGCGCGGATATCTCCACCGACATCGCCGAAGCCCAGGCCTACAACGCCGAGGCCGTCAACGAGCGCGTCCTGCGCGCGGTGCAGGAGACCGCCGGGCTCATCCTGTTGACGGAGGACGGCACGCTCCCCTACACCTGGTTCCACAGCCATTCCGGCGGCATGACCGAAACCGCCGTCGACGGCATCGACTGGAATGGGCCGGAGCCCTCCTTCACGAAGAGCACCGCAGGCATGGAGGCTGACGCCGCCGCCTGGAGCGCCGAATTCTCCGCTGCGGATTTCATCGCCGCCTGCCGCAAAGCCGGGGCAAGCGTATCCAGCTGCAAGGCTGTCAGGGTCGGCCAAAAAGGAAAAAGCGGCCGCGCCGTCACCCTGTTGGTGGACGGTACGACCGTGAACGCAGCCCGGCTGCGCATTTCTTTGGGGAGCACAAAAATGCGTTCCACCCTGCTGACGGAGCTGTCCGCGGAGGACGGCGTCGTCCGCATGAGCGGCCGCGGATACGGCCACGGCGTGGGGCTGTCCCAGTGGGGCGCGTACGCCATGGCGCAGGCCGGAAAGTCCGCAGAAGAAATTTCCCTTCATTATTATAATGGGCTGCGGCTCGTGAAGGCGTGGTAACGAAAAGGACAGAGCCCGAAGGCTCCGTCCGCAATATCAGATAAACAGGATCCAGATCAGCTTCGACACCACATGGCATCCGCCGTGGGCGATCATGGCGTAACGCAAACCGAACTTGCGGTACAGCCAGCCGAAGGCCAGGCCGAACACACCGTTGAGCAGCATGCATCGCAGGACGATCACCGGCGTCAGGCCGAACATCATGTCGTTTCCCGGCAGATGACCCGCCGCGAACAGCAACGCGGACGCTACGTTCGCCGCCACCAGCACCGCCGTGCTGACGCCGTCCCGCTTGCGCTCAAAGAGCAGATGCAGCACGAACGCCACCAGCGACATCATGAACAGCCGCAGCATGACCTCCTCGATCACCGCGCCGTAGGTGACCGTCGCCAGCAGGAAGGGCACCGTCGGCTTGACCGCGTACATGTCCAGCAGCGCAGGCTCATATTTGCCGAAGATCAGCAGATCCGGCAGGATCAGCGCCAGACCGCCGATCACAGCGATGATGATCGCCGCCAGCAGAGGCTTCTTCGTGATGTGCCGCTCGTCCTTCCACAGGCCAACCTTCTTGCCCAGCCAAATGCCCGCAGCGCCCAGGAACAGTCCGTAGCCCGCACTCTGCACCGCCGTCACCAGGCCCAGCAGCGTGTCATTGAGGCCCTGAGCGTACAGCTCCTGCTTCATTTCTTCCGGATAGCTGTCCAGCTGATACAGCCCAACCGTATAGCCGCCGATCAGGCCCACCACGGCGAAGAACAGCAACGTTTTCCAATAATTCTTGACGAATGCTTTCATTATATATACGCCTCCGCTGGATTACTTGATCTTCCCCTTGAACAGCAGGTAGGAGTACACCGTCGGCGCAGCGATCATCACCACGAAGGCCGCCACCATCACCCACAGGAACGCGCCGCCGATCAGCCCACAGAGCATGATCACCAGGCCGCACACCACCCAGATGGGGCCGGCAAAGCGATGGGTGCGGTTCCAGTTGGTCTCGTCCGCCAGCGTCCAGGGCAGCTTGATGCCCAGCGTGTAGCTATGCTTGCACTTGGGCAGCCAGTTGCCGATAATCACCATCAGCAGGCCGATCAGCAGCGGCATGATGATCTGCACGTTCATGTCCATGCCCAGGGCAGTGCAGTACACCAGCGCATTCAGCACAACCGAAAGCACCGGGATGATCCACAGCACAAGGCTGAACACCTTGCCCTCCAGATTTTCAGCCTTGGGGTCCATTTTGAGACTGCCCAGGCAGCACAGCCACTGGAACGCCACCAGGATCAGCGGCAGACCGAACACGCCGAAAGCCTTGCTGCTCCAGCCGTCCACCTCACCGGCAGCGTTGAAATGGATCGGGAACTGCTCGGGCAACTTGTTCCACAGGATCACGCCTGCCAGCATGGGCAGCAGCGTCACGATGGAGGTGATGATGAGGGTCTTGCGGTACTTCTTGAACATAATGTTACTCCCCTTTCAGATTGCTGACCCAGAACAGCACGTCCTCCAGCACGGAGGTGTTCAGGGTGTAGATGATGAATTTGCCGTCGCGCTGGTCGCGGATGAGGTCTGCGTCCTTGAGGACGGACAGATGGCGGGATACCGCCGCCGCGGTGATATCGAACTTCTCGCTGATCTCGCCTGCGGATTTGCTGCCGCTTCGCAGCATTTGGAGGATCTCGCGGCGTGTCGGATCCGACAGCGCCTTGAGGGTTTCCTGCAGTGACATATGCAATGCCTCTCTTTCTTTCGGCTGTCCCGCATCTCGAAGATGCGTGCCAGCTTCGCTCCGCCAACACAAGCATTGGCCGTTGCTCGTCGGGCAAGCCCGACCTTAATGCCGGCTCCGGATGCCGGCCTCACTTACGTTTAACATTTAACGTAAGTGTTAATTGAATAATAGCAGAAAACCGGGCTGCTGTCAACCCGGTTTTCAAACTTTTTTGAAAAATCAATATTTCACCGCAGAAGGGATCTTATCAACGATCCAGGTTGTGCCATCGGTGGTCAAATGCACCAGGTTAGGCACGGTGTAGGCATAAGGGATCGTATTCTTGTCGCTGTGGATCCACTTCCAGCCGGCCGTCTGCCGGTGGTTGTTGGTGATGACCAGGAACAAAGGGCTCACCGCCGCCATGTAGTCCTCTCGCAGCACCTCAATACCGTGGTGGGGGTACTTGAGGATGTCCGCGTCCAGCTCGTCGCCGTGGGTCTCCACCAGCCACTTCTGACCGTCCTGCTGCAGATCCGCCGCCATGAGGAAGGTCCGATCCCCGAAGCGCACCATCATCTGCGCTGAGCAGTCGTTCATCTGGCCGACTTTCCCATCCATCTTCCAGACCTGAATGGTCGCGCCGCCAAAGGTGAACACATCGCCATCCTTGTAGGTCTTAACGGGAATACCCGCCCTGTTCGCCGCCTTGACGGCATTCTTCATGTGGTTGTTGACGTCCTCCGGGAAGCAGATCCAGAACTCGCCCACCTCGATCTCCTTGATTACATTCTTGAAGCCGCCGATGTGATCCTCGTGGGGATGGGTGTTGATCACCTTGTCAATGCGGGTGATGCCCAACTGCCTGCACATGTTGACGATGCGTTCGGAATATGCCTCCTTGCAGGAATCCACCAGGATGACCTCGCCGCCGCAGCGCAGGAGAATAGCGTCGCAGTCCACCATCTGGGGAAAGACGACCTCCAGCAGCGGAGCGCCTTCAGCAAAGGCGAAGTCCGCATGGGCGTCCGGAACGTCGACCCGGTTGATGAGCACCGGCAGATTCTCCCCCTGCGCGCAAGCAGGGATCAGCATCGCCAGCAGCATCAACAGGGCAAGGATACGTTTGAACATGAAGGAGCTCCTTTCAGCCAAGCGCCCAATTGCGCAGTCGTTTCATATAATATATACGCGCGCGTGAGCGGCACAAAGTTTGCATATAAAAATTCGAAATATCGCTTGACATTTACAGCAGGATATGATAACATTGTAAATTGCATCAGTATCTTTGTGTATTGCTGCCAGTTTTTCTATGCCTATGTATTTTACACGGTTTCCCGTGAAAATGCAAGAGGAAATTGCAGTTGTTACACTTTCCCCATATCAGGAAGGACTGACGCGAGCATTGTGTTGGCCGGGGCACGGCCGACAGGAGGTCGGGCCTCTGCCCGACTAGCGACAGCGATTGCTTGCAATCGCCGAGCGTAGCCAGCGCCGAGCTTGTCTCGGTGATGGCCGACAGG
>JAFXFR010000099.1 GCA_017513475.1 Clostridia bacterium | reverse complement strand
CTGGGCAACCTGGTGAACCGCACCATCGCCATGAACAACAAGTACTTCGGCGGCGTGATCCAGTCCGGCGATGTGAAGGGTGAGTTTGACGATGAGCTGAAGGAGATCGCCCTGGCCATGCCTGCCAAGGTGAAGGCGAAGATGGACGAGCTGAAGGTTGCTGACGCCATTGACGAGATCTTCGTGCTGCTGCGCCGCGCCAACAAGTACATCGACGAAACCACCCCCTGGATCCTGGCCAAGAATCCCGAGACTATGCCCCGTCTGGGCACCGTGCTGTACAACCTGCTGGAGGCCATCCGCTTTGCCGCCATCGCGCTGGAACCCTACCTGCCCGATACCAGCAAGCGCATCCTGGAGCAACTGAACATCGGCAACGGCGGTTTGGAGAGCCTGCAGGCCTTCGGCGGTATGGTCGCCGGCGAGAAGGTCGGCACGCCCGAGATCCTCTTCGCCCGTCTGGATCCTGTGAAGAAGATGGAAGAGATCAACGCTGCGAACGAAGTCAAGCAGGGCAAGGCTGAGAAGAAGGCTGAAAAGCAGGAGAAGAAGGCCGAAAAGAAGGAAGAGAAGCAGCAGAAGAAGGAAGAGAAGAAGCACGAGGAGCCGACCTATCCGGAATCCATCGACATCGACACCTTCTTCCAGTCCAAGATTCAGGTGGGCCGCGTGCTGGAGTGCACGAACGTGCCCAAGTCCAAGAAGCTGCTGCAGTTCCGCCTGTCCTTCGGTAAGGACGGCGAGCGCACCATCCTCTCCGGCATTGCGCAGTACTATCCTGATCCTGCGGCGCTGGTGGGCAAGCAGATTGTCGCTATTACCAACCTCGCTCCCCGCAAGATGATGGGCATTGAGTCCCACGGCATGATCCTGTCCGCGGTGGACGATGAGGGCAACCTGCGTCTGGCCTCCGTGGGCGAGGGCGTGGCGGACGGCGCGCTGATCGGTTAATGCTATGAGCTATGAACTTTTCGATTCCCATTGCCATGTCGATGATCCCAAGTTTGATGTGGACATCGACGAAGTCCTGGCCCGTATGACGGAGCATGGCGTGACCCGCTATGCCGTCATCGGGTCGGACATGGCGTCCTCCCGGCATGCCATCGACTTTGCCCAGGCCCATGATGGTGCATATGCTGTGGTTGGCATTCATCCTCATGAGGCAAAGACCTATCAGGAGGGCGATCTGGAAACCCTGACCGCCTGGCTGAAGGAGGACAAGGTGCAGGCAATCGGTGAGATAGGCCTGGACTACTATTACGATCTGTCGCCCCGTGATGTTCAGATGGACGTGTGCGAGAAGCAGATGCAGCTAGCTTATCGGCTGGATGTGCCGGTCGCCTACCATATCCGCGATGCCCATCAGGACATGATCGACCTGATGAAAAGGCAGAAAGGGAAGCTCTCCGGCGGCATCATCCACTGCTTCTCCGGCAGCTGGGAGATCGCCAGGGAGTACCTCAAGATGGGATTCTACATCAGCTTTGCCGGCCCGGTGACCTTCAAGAAGGCGCCCAAGCTGCAGGAAGCTGCGATGAATGTCCCGCTTGACCGTCTGCTGATTGAGACGGACAGCCCCTACCTGTCTCCGGAGCCCATGCGCGGCCGCCGCAACGAACCCACGCATGTGCGTTTTGTGGCGGAGAAGATTGCTGCGCTGCGGGGGATTCCGGTGGAGGATCTCGCGGCTGCGACCACCCAAAACGCAATGAATGTATACCGAATCAAATAAACCCATCGGATGTTCCCTCAACGGGGAGCATCCGATTATATATTCGGCTGTATACACCTTTGCATATTGCATAAGATGAATAAACATGCTATAATAAGTGGAATAGTTTGCATGGAGGGCTGCCCGTGATTACGACCATCTGCCTGAATCCCGCACTGGACAGAACGGTGACGGTTGATTCCCTTGTTCCGGGTCAGGTGAATCGCATCAGCCAAAGCCGCACCGACGTGGGCGGCAAGGGCGTGAATGTGGCTGTTGTTTGTCGCCGCCTCGGGCTGGAGGTGCAGGTCATCGGCTGCGCGGGCGTGGATGGCTATGCAAAGCTGCGGGCAAAGGCTCAGGCTGAGGATATTGGCTGTGACTTCCACACGGTGGAGGGCGCCATCCGTGTGAACACGAAGGTGTTTCCGCTGGACGGCAGCGGTGTGACTGAACTTAACGAGCCCGGTCCGACCCTGACGGCGGAGGACATCGACGTATTCTTCGATCTTGCCATCGAGAAGACCCGCGGCAGCGAATATGTGGTCATTACAGGCTCGCTTCCACCTGGATGTCCTGCCCATATTTATCGGGAGCTGATCAGTGTAATGAAAGTGCCCTGCATCCTGGACGTTGGCGGAGATGCACTTCGGCTGGGCGTGGAAGCAAAGCCCTTCCTGATCAAGCCCAACCATCATGAGCTGGCGGCAACCGTCGGCCATGAGCTGCATACGATGGAGGACATCCGTGCCGCAGCGCAGTCCTTTGTTGACAGGGGAGTCCGCCATGTGGTGGTTTCTCTGGGCAAGGACGGCGCACTCTATGTGGGCGAGGAAGGCTGCTTTTATGCGCCGGAGATCCCGGTACAGGTCAAATCCACGGTTGGCGCGGGCGACGCGTTGGTAGGCGGCCTCCTGTATGGCCTTGTCAAGCATGGCAGCATGCGGGAAGGATTCCGTGCCGGTGCAGCAGCCGGTACTGCTTCCGTCATGACGGAGGGCACCCAGCTGATCATCCCTGACGACTTTATGCGTCTGCTTCCGCAGGTGCAGATTCAGGAGCTTTGATATGTGGTTTCGCAGGCGGGCGGCGGAGTTTTCCGATGGCGTGATCGACCTGATCCCGCTGGATCTCTATCCGCCGGATGAAGCGATGGGCTTCGGACGAAATTATGATTACATGATCGTCGAGCACGGCCAGCGCAAGGAGGCCGGGCGCATCAATCTGCGCCTTGGCGAAAGCGAGTGCATGTACTATTTCGGACACATCGGCTATCATGTGGATCCACCCTTCCGGGGGCATGGATATGCTCGGCGAGCTTGCGAACTGCTGCGTCCGCTGATCCTTCTGCATGGCAAGGAGAGCGTGGTCATCACCTGTGACCCGGATAACTGGGCTTCCCGCAAGACCTGCATCCGCTTGGGCTGCGAGCTGGAGCGGGAAGTGGACGTCCCGAAGCGTATTCAGACAAAATGGTTCATCTCCGCGCGGAAGTGCCGCTACATCTGGCGCATGAACAGCCGCATGGACAATGAATAATCATAAGGAGAACGGATTCATGAACATGCAGATTTCCGGTGTGGATATGCATTATGAATTATACGGAAACGGCGAAAAACGTGTGGTACTGCTGCATGGTTGGGGCTGCTCGGGCGACCTGATGAAGTCTGTCGGACAATCGCTCATGCAGGACATGACCGTCCTTGCGGTGGATTTCCCGGCGCATGGCAAATCCTCGCAGCCGCCGGAGCCCTGGGGCGTGCCGGAGTTTGCCGCTTGCCTCAAGGAGTTGCTGGTCAAGCTGGACTTCCTGCCCTGCAGCGTGATCGCCCATTCCTTCGGCGGACGCGTCACCATTGAACTGGCATCCGTAGATGAGACACTGTTTGAGCGCCTCATCCTGACCGGTGCGGCTGGTATCCGCAAGCAGGCGGACGGTAAGTCATCCAGGAAGACCACCACTTACAAGAAGCTCAAGAGCCTGGTGGAATTTGCACGCAAGTGCCGTATTTTCGGCAATCTGCCGGACAAGTGGCAGGAAGCGCTGATCCAGAAGTACGGCTCGAAGGATTATGCCGCGCTTTCGCCTGAAATGCGCAAAACCTTCGTCAAGGTCGTCAATTATGATCAGTCGGAGAAGCTTGCCGCCATCCGTAACAGCACGCTGCTGGTCTGGGGTGACAAGGACTCCGAAACACCTCTGTGGATGGGTCAGCAGATGGAGAAGGATATTCCCGACAGCGCGCTGATCGTCCTCAACGGCGGCACCCATTTTGCATATCTTGAACATGCGGCGAGGTTCAACGCCATCGCTCGCAGCTTCCTGGTGGAGACCAACGGATAAGGATAGGTGAAAGCCTGATGAATACTCTGGTCATTTGGCTGATCGCGCTGGGCGTGGGCGTTTCGTCGCTGCTTGCCAGCCGGAGCCTGATGCATTATTTCCAGCTGGAGAGCTACCAGTTCCCCGGCTATTTCCGCACGGTGAAGAGAAATCTTTTGCGCGCGGTGATTCCAGGCCTGATCATGACTGCATATCTGATGCTGCTTCTGCTGATCCACCGCAGCATTGACCGCACGCTGGCAGAGGGGAGCATCCTTCGCCTGCTGGTGGCACTTGGAGCGGTTGCGCTGGCGCTGCTTGGCGGCTGGTGGTGCCGCAGCCTCATGCAGGTGAAGAAGGCGAAGAAGCCCTTCGTTGTCACCTTGCGTGTGAAGCGTACCTACATCACCTCGGCCGTCGTGTTTACGCTGATATGCGCGCTGATCGGCTTCCTGCTGACCGGCGCGGAGCCGCGGCTGTACTTCATCGGTCTGTTCCCGGTGCTGCTGCCCTTGTGGGTGGCGCTGGGCGGTCTGCTTGCCTGGCCGATCGAGAAGTTGGTGAGCGAGATGTACTTCCGCGATGCGCAAAAGAAACTGGCATCCCGCCCTGATCTGATCAAGATCGGTATCACCGGCTCCTACGGCAAGACCAGCGTGAAGTTTATCCTGGGTACCATCCTGCAGGAAAAGTTCCAGGTGCTGGTCACGCCCAGCAGCTTCAATACGCCCATGGGCGTTACGCGCATTATCCGCGAGAAGCTCATGCCCGCCCATCAGGTGTTTGTGGCAGAGATGGGCGCGCGTCATGTGGGCGACATCAAGGAACTGTGCCGACTGGTGCATCCGCATCACGGCGTGCTGACCTCTGTTGGCCCTCAGCATCTGGACACCTTCCGCACACTGGAGCGCATCAAGTCCACCAAGTATGAGCTGATGGACGCGATTCCTGAGGGCGGCTGCTGCTTCTTCCCGGATGACAAGGCCATCTGCCGCGAGCTGTTCGACAAGACTCGCAAGGAAAAGCGGCTGTGCTCCGTACATCCCGGCGCGGAAGACGCGGACGTTTGGGCAACGGATATCCGCGTGTCGCCGCAGGGAAGCTCCTTCGTGCTGCACACGATGAACGATGAAATTGCCTGCCAAACCAAGTTGCTGGGTGAGCACAATATTCAGAACGCCATCCTGGCGGCGACTGTAGGTCTGCATTTGGGCATGACGCTGCGGCAGATTGCCCGCGGTATCAGCAAAATAGTCCCCGTGGAACATCGCCTGCAGCTGATCCCCTCCACCGGCGTGACCATCATCGACGACGCCTTCAACTCCAACCCCAAGGGCGCGCAGGCGGCTTTGAAGGTAATCCGCGAGTTTGAGGGCCGCCGCATCATCATCACTCCCGGCATGGTGGAACTGGGCGCGGAGGAAGAATCCTTCAACCGCGAATTCGGCGTTATGATGGCGGATTGCGTGGATGTGGCGATCCTCGTGGGCAAGAAGCATACCGCGCCCATTGCAGAGGGCCTCAAGTCCGCCGGTTTCTCCGAGGAGAACCTGCACGTTGTATCCACCCTTGAAGAAGCCAGCGCCATCCTGCGGCAAATCGGCCGACCCGGTGATGTGGCGCTGTTCGAAAACGACCTTCCCGATAATTATTCCGAAGCCTGATTGTGAATGGAGGCAATTCCCATGGCAAAGATTCAGCTTGGCGTGCTTTTCGGTTCCCGCAGCTGCGAGCGTGAGGTGGCGATCATTTCCGCGGTGCAGCTGATGAATCATGTGGACACCGAGAAGTACGATGTGATCCCTGTGTACATCAGCGAGCAGGGGATCTGGTATACCGGCGCACCCCTGCGCGATATCAAGAATTATACCCCCTTCAACCCCGATATGAAGGGTGTTGATCAGGTGGCGCTGGACATCACCGCAGGCTCCGGCGCACTGATCGCCAACCGTCCCGGCAAGGGCCTGTTCGGCAAACCTAGCCAGGAGGTCGTGGCTCGTCTGGAGTGCTGCGTGATCGTCATGCACGGCCTCAACGGCGAGGACGGCACCCTCCAGGGCATGCTGGAGCTGGCGAATCTGCCCTACACCTCCGCTGGTGTTGCCGGCAGCGCCATCGGCATGGACAAGATCATGATGAAGCAGTTCTTCCGCGGCGCGGGCACGCTGCCCTGCCTGCCGGACTGCTGGTTCACCCGCTCCATGTTCCAGGCTGACCGTGAGGCTGTGCTGGACAAGGTCGAGAAGGAACTGGGTTATCCTGTGTTTGTGAAGCCTGCGAATCTGGGCTCTTCCATTGGCGTATCCCGCGCGGATGACCGCGAGGGACTGATCGACAGCCTGGAGCTGGCCTTTGACTATGATCGTCGCGTGCTTGTGGAGAAGGGCCTCGACAAGCCCATCGAGCTGAATTGCTCTGTCCTGGGCTATGATGACGATGTGACTGCCAGCCCCATTGAGATGCCTATCTCCGGCGAGCAGTTCCTGGACTTCAAGGAGAAGTATCTGGCGGGCGGCGGCTCCAAGGGCATGGCGAGCCTGCAACGTGTTCTGCCTGCGCCCATCGAGGACAGCCTGCGGGACGAAATCCAGCGGCTGTCCTGCGAGATCTTCCGCATGCTGGACTGCAAGGGCGTGGTTCGTATCGACTACATGTTCGACAAGACCACGGAGAAGGTATATATCACCGAGATCAACACCATCCCCGGCAGTCTGGCGTTCTATCTGTGGGAGAATGCGGGCATGAAGTACTCCCAGCTGATCGACAAGATGGTGGAATCTGCCATGCGCGCCCATGAGGACCGCAATCTGCGCAACTATGCCTTTACGTCCGACATCCTGAAGTCCGTATCGCTGGGCGGCGCTAAGGGTGCGAAGGGCGCCAAGGGCAGCAAGGGAGCGAAGCTGTGAGTACCGTGCGCCGTCCCCGCGTACAGCGGGAGCAGGAGCTGTCCCGGGAGAAACAGGACGTCACGACCTTCCCGGCAGAGGATGATCATCCGCTGCTGGCGACCAATACGGGTGTCCGCCTGGCATGCACCATGGCTGCGATGCTCAGTCCGTTTGCCGTCTTCCTCTGCTGGGCAGAGAAGGAGAGCAGGGCGATCCGCCGCTTTGCGGTACAGTCCGCAGCTCTGCTTGTGGTTCATCTTCTGGGCGCGGCCGTACTTGGATTGATCACACTGCTGGTCGGAAGCGTACCCTACTTTGGCTTTTTGATGAAGCTGACGGGCTGGCTTATCTACACAGCCGTTGCGCTGGTCGTACTGTTCTTCCGGGTCAGGCTGATGGAGAGGGCCTGGCACGGCCGGAAGTTCAGCCTTCCGATGCTGGAACGGCTTCTCAGCAGATATTATTGACACTATACGATCGAGGAGGAGACATATGCGTCTTGACCAGATCGAAACGCCAGAGATGATCAAAACCCTGTCCGTTGATGAATTACAGGAACTGGCCGTTGATATCCGCAATGAGCTGGTGTCAACGGTGGCACGCAACGGAGGACATCTGGCGTCGAACCTTGGGGTCGTCGAGCTAACGCTCGCGCTGCACAAGGTGTTCGATATGCCGACGGACAAGCTTATTTTTGACGTCGGTCATCAGAGTTATGTTCATAAGCTCCTGACGGGGCGTTATCATCAGTTTCATAGTCTGCGAACCTACGGCGGTCTGTCCGGATTTCCAAAGCGCAGCGAAAGCGAATACGATGCATTTGAAACCGGCCATGCTTCTACCGCGATTTCTGCAGCGCTTGGTATGGCGCGCGCCAGGGATCAGCTGGGGCAGCTGCATCAGGTGATTGCACTGGTGGGTGACGGCGCTATGACCGGCGGGATGTGTTACGAGGCGCTGAATGACGCCGGCAACTCCAAAACAAGAATGATTGTCGTCCTTAATGACAACGAGATGTCCATTGCACGCAATGTGGGCGCGCTCAGCCGTTACCTGACGAATCTTCGTGCGTCACGCCGCTGGTCAGATGCAAAAGTTGCAGTACGCAGCGGATTGAGCGCTATTCCGCTGATCGGCAAACCTATTGCCCGTGTAATTTCCTGGCTGAAGGATGCTGTAAAGGCGATCTTCGTGAATGAGGAGCAGGAGGGCTTCTTTGACGCACTGGGATTCCGCTACTATGGTCCCATTGACGGTCACGACCTTCCAGGACTGATACAGACCCTGGAGAAAGTGAAGGCATTGAGGGAGCCTGTGGTTGTTCATGTCCTGACCCAAAAGGGACATGGCTATGACAAGGCGGAGGAAAAGCCGGAAATCTTTCATGGAACGCCGCCGTTCTATGTGGAATCCGGAAACCGGCGCAAGGTTGGCACGCTGCCTTCCTACGGCACTGTGATGGCGCAGACACTGGCGGATTTGGCCGATGAAGATGAGCGCATCATCACCATCACCGCAGCGATGCCCAGCGGTACAGGATTGAATCACTTCCAGAACAGGCATCCCGAGCGTATGATTGATGTCGGCATCGCCGAGGAGCATGCCGTTACAATGGCTGCCGGTCTTGCGGCAGGAGGCATGAAACCGTATTTTGCGGTGTATGCGTCCTTTGCGCAGCGTGGTTTTGATCAGATCATCCATGATGTATGCATGCAGAACCTGCCAGTAACGCTTTTGCTTGATCGTGCAGGCCTTGTGGGTGAGGACGGCGAGACGCATCATGGCGTTTGGGATTTTGCTTCTACGCTGCCGGTACCAAATTTGACAGTCTTGGCGCCCCGCGATATCGGTGAGCTTCGGACAATGCTCCGATGGAGTGCCAAGCATGATGGACCGTGTGTTATCCGATATGGACGTAACAGCGTAGATCTGAGTGCGCGCTACTCACAGGCTGAGAGCTTTACGCCTGGCAAGTGGGAAACCCTGGAGCAGGGAGACGATTGTATGCTGCTGGCGGTGGGCTCCATGGTGGAAACTGCGATCGATGCGGCGGATATGCTTGCTGAGAAGGGGATTCATGCGCGGATCGTGAATGCATCCAGCGTAAAGCCCATGGATGAAGCGCTGCTGCGGGAAATTGCGGGCAAGCCCGTCTTTACTCTGGAAGAGCATGTTTATACCGGAGGATTCGGCGCGGCTGTATGCGGTTTTGCCGCTGATAACCATCTGCCAGCTCCGAGGAAAATCTTTGCCCTGCCGGATGCTTTTGTCACCCATGGCAGCCGCAGTATCCTGCTGGATGTGCATGGTTTGTCTGCGGAAAAGATTGCGGATCAGATCATCAATAACCTTTAATACAAGAAGAGGAAAACAATATGAGTGACAAGCAGCGGGCTGATGTGGCCTTGGTGGAACGCGGTCTTTGCGAAAGCCGCGCCAAGGCTCAGGCCAGCATCATGGCGGGGGAGGTCTTTGTTGGCCTGCGCCGCATCAACAAAGCCAGCGAGATCATCAAGCCTGACGATGAGCTGACGCTCAAGGGCAGTGCCAACCCTTATGCCAGCCGCGGCGGTCTGAAGCTAGAAAAGGCGATCAAGTCCTTTCAGGCAGATCTGACAGGCAAGGTATGCATGGATATTGGCGCTGCTACCGGCGGCTTTACGGACGTCTGTCTGCAAAATGGCGCGGCTCATGTTTATGCCATTGATGTGGGATACGGTCAGTTTGCCTGGAAATTGCGCAACGATCCCCGTGTGACGCTGATGGAACGCACCAACGCCCGGCATCTGACGCCCGAAATGGTACCGCTGCATCCTACCGTTACGGTGATGGATGTGAGCTTTATCAGTATCCGGCTGATCCTTCCTGTAGCGGCGCAGCTGATGGGCGAGGAGGGCGTGTTCTACACGCTGATCAAGCCTCAGTTTGAGGCTGGCCCGGATCGTGTGGGCAAGAAGGGTGTTGTCCGTGACGCAAAGGTGCATCAGGATGTCCTGCAGGAGATTGTTGACTTCTGCCCGACCATTGGCTGGCAGGTGCAGGAACTGGACTATTCGCCCATCAAGGGGCCTGAGGGGAACATCGAGTTCCTGGCAAAGATCACCGTCCGCACCCAGGATGAGGAGCCTGTTACCCCGGAGATCATTCGTGCGCTGGTAAACCGCGCCCATACCGAGATGTGAGTTGGTGAGGATATGCTGAGAATCGGCATGATCATGCATTCACGGCGCGATGATGCGCTGAAATACGCGGCAAGGATTGCTGCGTATCTGACAGCCCACCAGGTTGCCGTCAGTGCAGAGAATGAATTTGCTGCCGAGCTTCATGTAACACCTTTTTCCAAGACGGAAAAAGCTGATGTGATCGTTTCCCTTGGCGGTGACGGTACGCTTCTGCGGGGCGTACAGTACGCCTTTCAGTGGGAAGCGCCTTTGCTGGGCATCAACCTGGGGAGAGTTGGCTTTCTGACGGAGGCGGAACCCGGCGATATTGAGGCGGTGCTGGATGCTGTCATTGCGGGTCGATATATGGTTGAGGAAAGACCAGTGCTGCACGTTGAAGCGGCGGGAATGCACTGGCATGCCCTGAACGATGTGGTTTTGTCCCGCGGTGGGCGAGCCAGGCTGACTACCATTAACACCTGGGTCGATGACGAACTCTGTGGCCGTTATGTTGCAGATGGCGTGGTGGTGGCGACGCCTACCGGTTCCACTGGTTACTCGCTGTCTGCCGGCGGACCGATTGTTTCCCCGCGGGTGGACTGTATGGTCATTACGCCCATTTGTGCGCACACGCTGCAGCATCGGCCTGCGGTGGTGCACGGCGGGGCAAATATCACGCTGGAGCTTCTGCCTGATGATATTCAAACAGCGTCTCTGCAAGTCGACGGTCAAAGCTGCATGGAGCTGCGGAACGGAATGTGCGCCAAGGTACGCATGGATGCAAGACCGATCCGTCTGATCCGACTGAAGGAACAGCTCTTCTTCCAGCTTGTCCGTGACAAGCTGACGGAGTGGACACGATAACAACCAAGGAGAATACGACGATGAAGACTGTACGTCAGGTTACGATCCTTGACATCATTGAGAAAAACGAGATTGAGACCCAGGAGGAGCTGGCGGACGCCCTGCGTATGCGCGGCATCCAGGTAACGCAGGCAACCGTGTCCCGTGACATCAAGGAACTACGGCTCCTGAAGGTGCTCACGCCCATGGGTACCTACAAGTACGCTACTGCGGATAAGGCAGAGAACGGTCTGACGGACCGCTTTATCCGCATGCTGGCGGAAAGTGTGCTGTCCGTGGCAAGTTCCGGCAACATGATCGTGATCAAGACCCTGTCCGGATCTGCGGCGGTTGCTGCGGAAGCGCTGGACAGCTTCCACTGGCCCGAGGTGCTGGGGACGATTGCGGGAGACAACACCATCTTCATGGTCGTGCGTTCCGAGGCGGAGGTTCACATTGTGACCGGCCGTATTCAGGACATGATGAAGTGACGCACAAGACAAGGAGCATCAAGCCATGATCATATCCATGCGGATGCATAATATTGCCCTGATTGAAGACCTGACGCTGGAGTTCGGCGAAGGCCTTCATGTCATGACCGGTGAGACCGGTGCGGGCAAGTCCATCGTGGTGGACGCGGTGAATCTTGTTCTTGGCGGGCGCGCAGACCGTGACCTGATCCGAACCGGTACCGACAAGGCCTGGGTTGAGGCTGTCTTTGAAGCAGCGGACAACCGGGAGGTTGCTGAATGGGCGGCGGCCCAGTCCCTGGAAGATTTCGACGGCACGGTCACGCTGTATCGCGAGATTACCCGTACAGGCCGAAATCTCTGCCGTGTATGCGGCGTGGTGATGCCGGTCAGCCAGCTCAGGGAAGCTGCGGCGTTACTGATGGACGTTCACGGCCAGCATGAAGGTCAGTTCCTGATGAACTCCCAGTTCCACCTGCTCTTCCTGGATGCCGCGGGCGGGGAGGACTACCAGGCGCTGCTGTCCCGGGTGGACGAGGCTTATCAGGCTTTTATTGTCAACCATCGGCAATACGGGCGGCTTGTACGGGAGAACGAGAAAAAAGAGTATCGGATGGAGTCCCTGAGGAAATCCCTTGAGGAGCTGAAAAAGGCGAAGCTCAAACCGGGCGAGGAGGAAAGCCTCGCTGCCGAGAAGGCGCGTTTCCGTCATTCGGAGAAGATTGCCACTGCTGTCCAGACGGCTCATCAGGCGA
The DNA here is from genome assembly GCA_017513475.1 of Clostridia bacterium. GTDB lineage: Bacteria > Bacillota > Clostridia > Christensenellales > Aristaeellaceae > UBA11524. Next base: position 6,723 of record JAFXFR010000099.1, on the reverse strand, counting down.
TTTCGGCAAGTGATGACAATGCGTCTGTTCTCAGTCGAGTCAAGGAAGCCATGAATGCGCTGCGCAACCTGGCAAATCTGGGCGAACCGTACGAAAGCCTCGCACAGCGCTGTGAGTCTTCCTATTATGAGTTGGAAGAACTCGGGTACGAGCTCAGTAGCCTGGCGGAAAGTGACGAGTTTGATCCTGCCCGTGCCGAATATGTGGAGACCCGGCTGGATCTGATCCGGCGAATGGAGCGCAAGTACGGCGATACCATTCCGGACATTCTGGCAGAGCAGGAACGCATGCAGGAAGAGTACGACAATTACGCATCCATGGATCAGCAGCTTGCCGTCATTGGCGCTGAGCATAAGCGCCTGCTGCATGCCTACCGCAGCCTGGCACGTGAACTGACTGTAGCACGTCATGATCTGGCTGAAGCCTTCGAACGAAACATGATGTCTCAGCTCAAGGATCTGGGGATGGGCAACACGGTGTTCAAGGTGAGCTTCGCACTGCGGCCTGAAGGAAAAGTACTGATGCCCCAGTCCGTGGGTGACGATGTGATTGAGTTCATGATATCGCCCAACCCGGGTGAACCTCTGAAGCCTCTGTCAAAAATAGCATCCGGCGGTGAACTCAGCCGACTGATGCTGGCCATCAAGAGCCTCGAAGCCGAAAAAGGCGGCGTTGGTACGATGGTATTCGATGAGATTGACACAGGTATTTCGGGGCGGATGGCGCAGGTCGTCGCGGAGAAGATGGCGATCATTGCACGCAACCGTCAGGTGATTTGCGTGACGCATCTGCCGCAGATTGCCGCCATGGCTGCCCACCAGTATCTGGTGGAGAAGCGTGTGGAGGGGGAACGGACAAATACCTCTGTACGCTGCCTGGATCATACGGAGCGTATTGGAGAGGTTGCCCGCATGCTTGGCGGTGCGGATGGCAGCGAGGATTCAGCTCGCAGCCACGCTGCGCACATGCTGGAGGTTGCAGGTCAGCAGCGATGACTGTGACGTTTCGGAAACACTGCGAAAAATTTCTTGCAGATTTTTCGCAAGTATGTCTGTACGTTTCGGTTAATATATGATATAATTACTATGTATGTAAAAAGAGGGACTGTGTATAGCAGGCCCTGTATGATATGGAAGGGGGACCTCCATCCGTGTTTGGCAAGAAAATGTTTCCCGGCGGCGTGCATCCGCGTGAGGGCGTGAACGGTAAAGCTGTCAACAGCGGCAACCCGATCCGGGAGCTTCCTGCTCCCAAACGTGTCATCATTCCGCTCAGCCAGCATATCGGCGCACCGGCTGCTGCGCTGGTCAAGAAGGGCGATACAGTCCTGATGGGCCAGAAGATCGGCGAGCCCTGCGGATTTGTTTCCGCGGCTGTGCATGCCTCTGTGTCCGGCAAGGTTGTCAGCATTGAGAACGTGCTGGTTGCCAGTGGCGCTTCTGTGCCGGCCGTGGTGATTGAAAACGACTTCCAGGATAGCTGGTGCGCACTTTCTCCCAGCGATCATCCTGAAACGTTGACTGCTGCGGAGCTGCAGGAGATCATCCGTGAGGCAGGTATTGTCGGCCTTGGCGGTGCAACCTTCCCCACATCTGTAAAGCTGACTGCTCCTGAGGGCAAGTCCTTTGAGATGCTGATCATCAACGGCGCAGAGTGCGAGCCCTACCTCACTGCTGATCATCGCCTGATGCTGGAAAAGGCTGCCGACATCGTTGACGGCATCCATCTCATCATGCTGGCGCTGGATATTCCCAAGGCCATCATTGGCGTAGAGAATAACAAGAAGGATGCCATTGCTGTCCTGAAGGCTGCCGCTGAGAGTGTTGAGGGCGTCACGGTTTGCGCGCTTCCTGTGATGTATCCTCAGGGTGGTGAAAAGCAGCTGATTTACGCCACCACCCGCCGCAAGGTACCCACCGGCGGTCTGCCTGTGGACGTGGGATGCGTGGTTTGCAACGTCGGTACCATCTATGCCGTGCAGCAGGCCATCCGTGAGGGTAAGCCGCTGATCCAGCGCGTCGTAACCATGGGCGGTCTGGTCAATAATCCCGGCAACTTCATGTTCCGCATCGGCACGACGGTTGAATCTCTGATTGAAGCCTGCGGCGGCTTGTCTCCCGACGTGGTCAAGCTGATTTCCGGCGGTCCCATGATGGGTGCGGCGCTGCCAGATGCAGCTGTTCCCATGACCAAGGGTACCTCCGGCATTCTGGCCCTTGGCAAGGAAGCTGCCGAGATGCCCGAAAGCCCTTGCATCAACTGCGGCCGCTGCGTGAAGGCCTGCCCGATGCGCCTTGTTCCCACCAAGCTGGACCTGCTGGTACGTGGCGGTAACTATGAAGATGCTGAGAAGTGTGGCGTTCTGAACTGCATGGAGTGCGGTGCGTGTACCTTTGCGTGTCCTGCCAAGCGCTTGCTGACCCAGTCCTGCCGTACCGGCAAGCGTATCATCAATGCAAACAAGAAGGCGGCCGCCCAAAAGGCCGCTGCAGAAGCTACCAAAGAATAAGAAAGGGGAGTGACGTACTACCATGTCAAACTTTGCTGTTACCTCCTCTCCGCATCTGCGTAAAAATGCTACGACGCAGCGGATCATGATGGAGGTTTGTCTGGCTCTGGCTCCTGCCGGAATTGCGGGCATCATCCTCTTCGGCTTCAATGCGGCGCTGCTGATTGCCATTTGTGTGGCAAGCTGCGTACTGTGTGAGTTCGTCTGGCAGAAGGCTAACAAGCAGCAGGTGACTGTCTCTGACTGGAGTGCGGTTGTTACCGGTCTGCTGTTGGCATACAATCTGCCCTCCAATGCACCCTGGTGGATCGCTGTGGTTGGCTCTGTCATCGCTATCATCCTGGTCAAGCAGATGTTTGGCGGTATTGGCTCCAACTTCATGAATCCTGCGCTGACTGCGCGTGCCTTCCTGTTCATCAGCTGGAGCACCATCATGGCCAGCTATCCCGCATCCATTGTGCCGGATGCGGTGACCGGCGCTACTCCTCTGAATGCGCTGAAGAATGTGCTTGCAGGTACCGCTGCGATGGATGGCCTCAAGTTCGATTATGTGGATCTGCTGATTGGCAGCCACGGCGGCGTCCTGGGCGAAACCTGTGCGATTGCCATTATCCTTGGCGGTTTGTACCTGATCATCCGTGGCATCGTGGACTGGCGGATCCCGCTCAGCTTTATGGCGACGGTGTTTGTTTGCTTCCTGTTCAAGGGCGGCGCTGAGATGGCTCTGTACCAGTTGCTTTCCGGCGGCCTGCTGCTGGGCGCATTCTTTATGGCAACGGACTATGCAACCAGCCCCATCACCGGTATTGGCCGTGTGATCTTCGGCATTGGCTGCGGCTTCTTCCTGTTCCTGATCCGTGTTTTCACCGATTCTGCCGAGGGCTGCTCCTTCGCCATTCTGTTCATGAATGTGATGACGCCCATGATCGACCGTTTCACCATGCCGCGTCCGTTTGGGGAGGTGAAGAAGCATGGCTAAGAAGCAGAATATCCTCAGTGTCTTCCTCAATGGTTTGGTCACTGAAAATCCCACCTTCGTGCTGATGCTGGGCCTGTGTCCCACCGTTGGCGTTACGACTGCCGGCTCCTCCGGTCTGGGTATGGGTCTTGCCACCACCGCTGTGCTGGTGTGCTCCAATCTGTTCATCAGTCTGCTGCGCAACTTCATCCCTGAGAAGGTGCGTATCCCGTCCTTTATCGTCATCATCGCATCTTTTGTTACGATCGTTGACCTGTTCCTGCAGGCTTTCCTGCCGGATCTGTCCTCCGCGCTGGGTTCCTTCGTGGCCCTGATCGTGGTGAACTGCATCGTCTTTGCCCGTGCGGAAGCTTTCGCTTTCAAGAATTCTCCTCTGCTGTCCATTGCTGACGGCCTGGGCATGGGCCTTGGCTTCACCGGTGCAATCACTATTCTGGCGGTCATCCGTGAAGTGTTCGGCAACGGCACTTGCTTCGGTGTTTCCCTGATGCCTGCTGCTTATCAGCCTATGGCCATTCTTGTGCAGCCCGTTGGCGGCTTCATTACCCTGGGCCTGCTGCTGATTGTGGTGAATGCTCTTCGTAATCTTGCTTCTAAGAAGTCTGCCAGGAAGGAGGCTGCCTGATGTCTGAGTATCTCGTGGTATTTATCGGCTATCTGCTGATGAACAACTATGTTATGGGCCAGACGCTGGGTCTGTGTCCTTTCATGGGTGTGTCCAAGCGCTATGATACCGCCAAGGGCATGGGTATGGCCGTTATCTTCGTGATTACGCTGGCTTCCTTCGTTACTTGGCTTGTCAACGAGTATCTGCTGCTGCCCTTCGGTCTGGAGTACATGCAGACCATTGCATTCATCCTGGTGATTGCGGTGCTGGTGCAGATCGTTGAAATGGCGCTGAAGAAGATGCTTCCTGTGCTGTACCAGGCACTGGGCGTCTATCTGCCGTTGATCACGACCAACTGCGTTGTTCTGGGTGTTACGCTAGACAATGCCAGTGCGGAGATGAATCTGCTGATGAGCACCTTCTGTGGTTTTGCGGCGTCCGTTGGCTTTACTTTCGCGCTGCTGCTGTTTGCGTGCATTCGCGAAAAGCTTGCGCTGTCCAAGATGCCTAAATGGATGGATGGATTCCCCGGCGCGCTGATCGCTGCTGGTCTGATGGCCATCGCATTCAAAGGCTTCTCTGGTCTGAGCTTCTAAGGAAAGGGGAGTAGCAGATATGGAGATCATGATTGCTGCCCTGGTCCTGGGCGCTATGGGTATCGTGTTCGGCCTGGTGCTGACCGCTACCTCCAAGATTTTTGCTGTTCCTTCCGATCCCCGTCGTGACGCTGTACGTGACATCCTGCCCGGCGCCAACTGCGGCGGCTGTGGTTATCCCGGCTGTGACGGCTGTGCTGACGCCATTGCTTCCGGCAAGGCTCCTGTGGATGCCTGCCCTGTGTGCTCTGCTGAGGTGAAGGCCAAGATCGCTGAGATCATGGGCCAGGAGACGCCTGATGCTTCCAACCGCAAGATTGCTCGTGTACTTTGCCAGGGTGACTGTGAGTCTGCCAAGCAGAAGTTTGAATACCAAGGTATTCAGGATTGCAACGCTGCCTGCACGGTGGGAGAGGGCTATAAGTCCTGCAAGTTTGCTTGCCTGGGTCTGGGTACCTGCGTGAAGGTTTGTCCCTTTGATGCGATTCACATCAATCCCGAGACGAAGCTGCCCGTGGTGGATGAAGAGAAGTGTGCTGCCTGCGGCAAGTGTGTCGCTGCCTGTCCCAAGCACGTGCTGGAACTGGCCTCTGTGAAGAACGAGGTTGCCCTGCTCTGCCGTAATACGGACAAGCTGAAGGCTGTTATGGACGTGTGCAAGACTGGCTGCATCGGCTGCCAGAAGTGTGCAAAGGCCTGCAAGTTCGAGGCCATCACGATGGTCAACAACCTGCCTGTGATTGACTATGAGAAGTGCCGTGGCTGCCGTATGTGCGCTGAAGCTTGTCCTACCGGCGCCATCACGGCTTTGAAGCCTCGCCAGGTGGCGGAGATCGACCAGAGCGGCTGTATTGGCTGCACTATCTGTGCAAAGAACTGTAAGTTCGGTGCGATCGAAGGTTCCCTCAAGCACCCTCATAAGGTGAATGCTGCCTGCACCGGTTGCGGCGTGTGTGCTTCTAAGTGCCCCAAAAAGGTCATCACCATGAAGGAAGCCACCGAACCCCGTGACCCCAAGGCTGCGGTCGAAGCGGCTCCTGTAAAGCCTGCGGAAGCTCCCAAGGCATAATGTTATTTTTCGCCTCCGTCCATTGTGACGGAGGCGTTTGTTTGTCTTGGATGCAACACTTCCGAAAACGATTGCAGAATCACTGTGTTGTAAGCATTATCATGCAGGAAAAACAGGAAATTGTCCGCTAAAAATGCTGATACCATCTTGCAAAATAGGGAATAAGTATGTATAATAGATAGCTGGAAAGCTGGATCAGCCGGAAATCGAAACCGGTTTCCAGGCTTTTTCATAAAGTGTGGCAATACCACACAAATGCAGAAAAGGAGTGTTTCCCATGGCGAAGAAGTTTGTCTACCTTTTCACCGAGGGCAATGGCAGCATGCGCGAGCTGCTGGGCGGCAAGGGCGCTAACCTGGCCGAGATGACCAACATCGGTCTGCCTGTGCCCCAGGGCTTCACCATTTCCACCGAGGCCTGCACCCAGTACTACGAGGACGGCCGTCAGATCAACGCCGACATCGAGGCTGAGATCATGGCTAACGTTGCCAAGCTGGAAGAGATCACCGGCAAGAAGTTCGGTGACAAGGAGAACCCCCTGCTGGTCTCCGTTCGTTCCGGCGCCCGCGCTTCCATGCCCGGCATGATGGATACCATCCTGAACCTGGGCCTGAACGAGGAAGTCGTTGAGGTTCTGGCTGCCAAGTCCGGCAACCCCCGTTGGGCCTATGACTGCTACCGTCGTTTCATCCAGATGTACTCCGACGTCGTTATGGAAGTCGGCAAGAAGTACTTCGAGGTCCTCATCGACGAGATGAAGGAAAAGAAGGGCGTCACCCAGGACGTTGAGCTGACCGCTGACGACCTGAAGGAGCTGGCCAACCAGTTCAAGGCCGAGTACAAGTCCAAGATCGGCGTTGATTTCCCCTCCAACCCCGTTGAGCAGCTGATGGGCGCCGTGAAGGCCGTGTTCCGTTCCTGGGACAACCCCCGCGCCAACATCTACCGTCGTGAGAACGACAT
>JAFXFR010000098.1 GCA_017513475.1 Clostridia bacterium | reverse complement strand
TGTCGTGATTCGTGCCTTTGGTATAAACAGGCCGCGCATCTGTTTGCGTTCAAACAGGTCTTAAGAACCCCCGGGGGTTCTCGAGAAAATAAAAGGAGGTTTTCCCATGAAGAAACTGGCTGCCCTGATTCTCGCCCTGTGCCTGATGCTGTCCATGTGCGTCAGCGCCAGCGCCGTTCTGCCGCCCGAGCTGGTGATCACTGCCACGCCCGAGACCTACGCCAACACCAACCTGAAGAAGGACTACACCGTCAACATGTACCTCATCGGCGACAAGCCCAACGACTGGCCCCGTGTTGAGGCGCTGATCAACGACTACCTCGAGCCCTTCAACACCAAGCTGGCCACCACGTTCATGTCCTGGAGCGACTACCAGACCATGTACTCCCTGGTGCTGTCTGGCGGCGAGCAGGTCGACCTGATCTTCACCGCCCCCTGGTGCTACATGTACACCGAAGCTTCCAAGGGCTCCTTCTTCGAGCTGAACGAGGACTTCATCAATAAGTACATGCCCCTGGCCGCCCAGTATCAGGCCAAGGAGAGCTGGGACGAGACCACCCTGGCCGGCAAGACCATCGCCGTGCCCTCCAACGTGGCTCAGCCTATGGGCAAGATCGCTGCCATCCGTCAGGATCTGGCCGACAAGCACGGCATCGGCGAAGTGAAGAGCTGGGCCGACTACAAGAACTTCATGCTGACCATCGCTGAGAAGGAAACCCCCGAATCCGGCATCTACGCCCTGGCCGCCGCTGGCGACAACAACGAGATGTGGGACGTGTACCGTCAGCAGTACGACACCATGCTGGCGCTGGATTCCTCCTACATGGACTTCATGTACAAGTACGACGGCAAGACCCTGCCCACCAAGGACGACATCAAGCTGGTGTACGAGTTTGACGAGTTCCGTGCCTATGCCAAGGACATGAAGGAAATGGCCGACGCCGGCTGCTGGAGCCGCTCCGCCCTGACCAACACCATCACCGATGACGACGCCTTCGGCAACCTGCAGGGCGCCTCCATCTGCTGGAACGCTTCCGTCTTCACCTACATGAAGCAGGCCGAAAAGACCGAGGGCGTGTACTGCACCGCCTGCGACATCATCAACGACCACTTTGTCGGCGCGGAGGCCTATTCCAACAACGACATGGCCATCGCCGCCGGTTCTGCCAATCCCGAGCGTGCCGCCATGGTGCTGGATCTGCTGAAGTTCGACACCTACCTCAACCGTCTGATCCTCATCGGCATCGAGGGCGAGCACTACACCATCAACGACAAGGGCGAATACACCCTGACCGACAAGGGCCGCGCCGACTATGCCCCCATGGTCGTTTCTGCGTCCTGGGCCATCAAGAACGGCAACCTGACTGAAGCTGGCGCTCCTGAGCGCGAAAAGGCGCTGGGCGACGCCTGGCAGGCCCGCGTGATGTCCAACCCCACCATCACCTTCGTCTTTGACGACAGCAAGGTCGCGTCCTATGTGTCCGCCGTGCAGTCCGTGCTGCAGGAGTACGTTCCCATGATCGAGCTGGGTCTGGTGAACGACGTGGATGCCACCATGGACGAGATGATCAAGAAGTGCTACGATTCCGGCCTGCAGAAGGTGTATGACGAGTTCTACGCCCAGTACGACGCCTGGTACGCCACCCGCTGATCACAGCAGCATCACCCATCAGGGAGCAGGTTCGACTGCTCCCTTTTTCAAAAGGAGGATCCCATGGAACGCTTCTTTGACAAGCCCGCCATCCGTGATGAGGCCTTTTTCGGCTTCGACTGGCAGTTTGCTCTGACGGACAGCTCTTCGTTCCCCACTGATGACGCAGCCTGGCGCGCAGTGCAGCTTCCTCACGACTGGTCGGTGGATTATCCCGTGGAGGAGAGCGCCCCGTCCTGCGGCTCCGGCGGATATGTCCGCACCGGCATCGGCTGGTATCGCCGCAGTTTCTCCCTTGTGAAGCAGACTGGCCGCCGCTATGTGCTGCGCTTTGACGGCGTATACATGAACTGCGATGTGTGGCTCAACGGGCAGCACATCGGCGGACATGTGTATGGCTACACAGGCTTCGAGCTGGAGCTCCCCGCCGCCCTGGCGGATGGCGAGAATGAGCTGCTTGTCCGTGTGGACAATAGCCAGCAACCCGGTTCCCGGTGGTATACAGGCAGCGGCATCACACGCAATGTGTGGCTCATTTCCACTGCCAGCACACACCTGCGCACGGGCAGTGTTTTCATCACCACGCCAGAGATCACCGACAATACAGCAAAGGTCTGCATCCAGGCGGATGTGTCCGGCGCATATGAGCAGGCCAGTCTGTATCTGGCGGTTGCGCTGCTGGATTCCCAGGGCAATCCTTGCGCCAACGCGGAATGCAGCCTGCGGGGTGTCTCCACGCTGACCTCTCAGCTGGAGTTGATTCTCCAGCATCCCCAACGCTGGGATATCGACACACCCTGCCTCTATACAGCCGTCGTTCAGCTGCTGCAGCACGGTCAGCCTGTCGATGAGATGCAGGTACGTTTCGGCATCCGTGAAATCGCGTACAATGCCGAGCAGGGCTTCCTGCTCAACGGTCGCAAGGTGATCATGCAGGGCGTGTGCCTCCACCACGACGGTGGCTGCGTGGGTGCGGCAGTACCGCCTGCCATTTGGCAGCGACGGCTGGCCAAAATTAAAGCCATGGGCTGCAATGCCCTGCGCTGCAGTCACAATCCGCCCGACCCCGCGCTGCTCGATTTGGCGGACGAAATGGGTTTTGTGGTCATGGACGAGGCCTTCGACGAGTGGCATTACATGAAGGGAAAGGAGTTCGGCTCCAACACCCATGCCAGCCGGGGGTATTCCGAATGGTTCGACGCCTGCGCCGCTGCGGACATGACCGCCATGGTGGAGCGCGACAGAAATCACCCCAGCGTGGTGATGTGGTCCATCGGCAACGAGGTGCGGGAACAGAGCATCCCTGACGGCTGGAAATACGCCCGGATGCTGGCGGGCCTCTGCCACGGCCTTGACCCGACCCGCCCCATCACCCAGGCCTGCGACCAGATGAAGGCCGAGCCCTTTCCCGCCACAGAGGCATTCCTAAACGAGCTGGACATTGTGGGCGTCAACTATGTTGACCGCTGGCGCGAGCGCACGGAAACCTTCTTCGACGAAGAGAAACGCGAGCACCCCGACTGGCTCTTCCTGGGCACGGAGGATATCGCCGTCAACGGCCCACGCTGTGACTATTCACCCGCCAACACAGCCACTGTCTGGGGACCGAAATCCTACTACTCCAAGATGCTCAAGGCTGAAAAGCTGTGGAAGTACGTCCGCACGCGGCCCTTCGTGATCGGCAGCTTCATGTGGACGGGCGTGGACTATCTGGGCGAGTGCTTCTGGCCTCACAAGGGCAGCAGCGCCGGTGTGCTGGACACCTGCGGCTTTGAGAAGGACGGCTGGCATTTCTACCGTTCCCAGTGGGTGAAGGACGAGCCAGTGCTCCACCTTGTACCCCATATGAATCTTGATCTCCCGGCAGGAACGATTTATCCGCTGATCTGCTACACCAACTGCGCCAGCGTGGAGCTGCTGGTGGACGGCGTGAGTTACGGCGTAAAGGCCTACGAATTCCCCAACCAGGGCATGACGAAGGAATGGGCCCACTTTGACCGCCCCTTTGCGCCTATTACCACCAACGATCTGCATCTGAGCTGGGATATTCCCTTCGGCAGCAGCGAGGTGACCGCCATCGGGCGAGACATCTATGGCAGGGAGATCGTCCGCACGATGCTGCGGCCTGCCGGTGCGCCTGCTGCGCTGGCTGTCACGTTAGATCGGGAATCCCTCCGGGCGGACGGCCGGGATGTGGTACAGGCGGAGATCGCGCTGGTGGATGTGCAAGGGAACATCGTACCCGACCACGACCTGCCCGTCACCCTGACGGTTACGGGCGGCGAGCTGCTGGGCATGGACAACGGCAGAACGGATGATCAGACACCCTACCGCTCTGGCAGCCGGGAAACCTACGGCGGCCTGGCCTATGCCATCCTGCGTGCGCCGCGCGTGCCGAGTCAGATGATCCTGACCGTCTCTGCCCCCGGGCTTGCGCCTGTCACCCTGATGATCCCCTGCAACTAATCCCCAAGGAGGCTTCCGCATGCAGCACGATCCCCTCGCCTTTCCCCGGAATGAGTACGTCCTTCGCCATTTTGATGTTCATGGTCAGCGCTTTACCGTCCGCGCATGGGAGGGACTGCCATACTGCGTCCGTCCGGCAGAACCCATCCAGCGCCTGAATCTCTATGCACCGGAAGCCTTCTTTGCCGGAGAATCCATAAACGGCTACACCGCGGATAACGCCCCGATTTTCCTGCCCAACACCGTGGGGGG
>JAFXFR010000097.1 GCA_017513475.1 Clostridia bacterium | reverse complement strand
CTGGTCAAGCTGGACTGTCTGGGCCACGTTGACCCCACGGTTCTGCACATGCTGGCGGAGATCACCGACACCCCCACCGAGGAAGTCCCCCTGGACGACAAGCCGGTGCGCTCCCTCTTCTCCTCCCCGGAAGCGCTGGGCGTGACCCCGGAGGACATCGACTGCTCCACCGGCACGCTGGGCATCCCGGAATTCGGCACGAACTTCGTCCGCGGCATGCTGGATGACACCAAGCCCTCCACCATGGAGGAGCTGGTGCGAATCTCCGGCCTTTCCCACGGCACCGACGTTTGGCTGGGCAACGCGCAGGATCTGGTGCGCTCCGGCACGGCGAAGCTCTCCGAGTGCGTGTGCTGCCGCGACGACATCATGAACTACCTCATCGACAAGGGCGTGGCCCCCAAGATGGCCTTCACGACCATGGAGTCCGTCCGTAAGGGCAAGGGCCTCAAGCCCGAGATGGAGCAGGCCATGCTGGACGCGCAGGTGCCCGCCTGGTTCATGGACAGCTGCAAGAAGATCAAGTACATGTTCCCCAAGGGCCACGCGGTGGCCTACGTCATGTCGTCCCTGCGCGTGGCGTGGTACAAGGTGCACCGTCCGCTGGCCTACTACGCAGCCTACTTCACCCTGCGCGGCAAGGGCTTTGACGCGATGACCATGATCACCGATCCGGACACCATCCGCGCGAAGATCAAGGCCGTCAAGGAGGATCCCAACGCCTCCGCCGCCGACCACGACGCCGTCACCTCCATGGAGCTGGTGCTGGAGATGAACATGCGCGGCTTCAAGTTCCTGCCCGCCGATCTGTACAAATCCCATGTCACCCGCTTCCAGATGGAGGGCGAGAAGTGCCTGCGCGTACCCTTCACGGCCCTGGGCGGCCTGGGCGAAAGCGTGGCGGAAAGCATCGTCCGCGAGCGCGAGAAGGGCCCCTTCCTCTCCGTGGAGGATCTGCGCGACCGCGCCCATGTGCCCTCCTCCATCATCGAGATGTTCCGCTCCCACGGCACCCTCGAGGGCATGAGCGAAACGAATCAGGTAAGCATGTTTTTTTGATGACCGACCATCCCGACAGTCCGCGCCATGGGGGTGCGGAAGTCAACGTCACCCTAAGGCCCTGACACCCCGCGTTCGTACTGTGAGTTGGCAAACCGTCATCCTGCGCGCGAAAAGGGTCGAAGACCCCCCGTGCAGGAACAACTTCCCTTCATGTCGAATATACCGAAGAATACCCATCACCGGGTCAAAGACCCCCGTAAAGGAGAATCCCCATGGCTACACTCAACCGCGCCCGCGTCTGCACCATCGGTTCCCAGGAGGACATGGTCCGCCTGTGCCGTCTGCTGCTGGATCACTGCCAGTGGTTCGACGAGGAGGACGACGATCACCCTGATCTCTCCCTGGAGCAGCTGATCGCCCTCATCGGCAAGCATGCCCGGCTGGAGGGCGGCGACGAGAGCACCTTCTGCTACCCCATGGTCACCGCGCACCCCTACGGCGACGCGGTCGCCTCCACCTGCCGCATGACCATCCGTCGGCATCCCACCGGGCTGTATCTGGCGCTCTTCAGCTACGACAGCGAGACCCCCTTCCAGTATGAGGACTGGCTGAATCTCCACCGCGAGGTCAAGATGCTGCCCATGATGGCCCTGTACGCCAATGATGATTTCGGCCTGGAAAAGGGCGCGAAGCTCTTCGTCGGCGGTCGCGTGGGCGATGATTGGGATCGCATGGGCGAAGCCTTCCTGTACCTGATCGCGGGCTACGAGGAGGGTTATCCTCCGGAGGAAGCCGTTTCCCGCCTGCGCAAGCTCCGCAAGACCCTCGAGCGTGAGGACTTCGACATGACCATCGGCGGCATCCTGCGCGGCTGCATGGAAAACCTGGAGCAGCTCTCCGAGGATGTTTCCGATGAGGACGCCGTCGCCGCCGACATGCAGACCTTCCGCCAGGAGAAGGACTACGAAAGCCTCTTCCACCTGTACATGCGCATCATCGAGGCCGAGTTGTGGGACATCCAGCATGTGGATCGCCACCTGGCCTGCCTGGAGGCCACCTACGACGCATGGGTGGACGCCGAGGGCGAGGATGAGGACGAGGATTGAGACGCAACATGGTCGATTTGCTGAAAAAGTCCTTTGTATTCAAGGGTTTCCGGAAAGTGCTGGCTGCCCATTTTGACGCGCAGACCGCAGAACGTCTCTGGCAGGAAGCCAATGAGACGCTGTCCCAGCTGCAGCAAGCGCACCCCCAGCTGGATCGCGACAGCAAGATGATGGTACTGCCTGCCGCGGCGCTCTACACTGCACTGAAGGCCCACACCCCGGAACAGGCGCTGCCCCTCCTCAGGGAATACGGCGCACAGATGGGCGCAAAGCTCGCGCATATCATCCACGGGATCACCTGTATCCCCGGCGTGCCAAGGCTGCTTTGGCGGAACATGCCCGGATTCATGCGCACCATGAGCAGCCCCGAAAAGGGGTATTCTCGGCGGATCGTGTCCGAAACGAGCAAGCTGGTGGGCGTGGATATCCTGTCCTGCCCGCTGCATGACGCGGCAGTGGCCCTCGGCGTACCGGAGGCCGCGCAGGTCATCTGTGCGATGGACAAAGCCTGCATGACCGGTTTCCGCCACATCCGCTACACGCGCACCACCTCCGTGGCAGAAGGCGCGGAGTGCTGCGACTACCGGCTGTCGTATGACCGGAATAAGCCGTGATGTAGTGCAATACGCTGACATTTCAGCCGCCCCAATGTGGTTTTGGGGCGGCTTTTGTTGTGCGATGGCGGATGTTGTGGTATGATGGGGGTGTGGAAAGGAGGCCTGTGCATGCGTGATATTCCCCTTCCCTTCGTATTCATCCCTTTGTTGCTTTTGCTGCTGCCACTCATCATATACATTTCCACCCGCCGCAACGGCAAGAAACTCACCGATGCGCTGACCAGCCTGTACCAAGGCAATTTGCATGCCTTTGATCATTTTCACTTCCTGGATACCCAGGTGACGCATCTGTACTTTCCTTTTAGCGAGAGTGAGCTGCGCCGTATCGGTCGCTGCCGGGACTACACGCGGCATGATCTGACCGTAGAGCTCCTGCATCCCCGCCAGGCTTTCTGGGGCAATTACTATTTCCATATCGCATGCCATTACGAGGGCGTGGATGACCAGTATCAACCCTTCACCCTGCAAAAGGAAGGCTACCTGTACATTGCCTGCGGTGATTTGCGCGGCCACTGGCTGCCCTGTATCACCCATGTGGAGCGCCGTAGCCAGCCCTTCATCGTGTGATTTCGCCCCCTCCTGGGGCGTTTCTATTTATGCGAAATTTTGTTCGCCTCCAAGCAGGAATATTCGTTCGCCCGTCGAATAGAACATATATTCCCGTATCGGAGGTATCAACATGAACGTATACCGAGACTGCCCCACCTTCGTTACCCCGCGGTTCACGCTGCGCAAGGTCTGCATGGAGGACGCCCCTGCGCTCCTGCGCGTGTACAGCGACAAGCTGGCCCAGCCCTGCTTCAACGCCGACAACTGCCATAGCGACTTCCGCTACGCCACCCTTTCCGAGATGGAGGACTGCATCCGCATGTGGCTTTGGAGCTACGAGAACGGCTATTTCGTCCGGTGGACGATCCTGCGGCTGGACATCCCGGTGGGCACGGTGGAGATGTTCCGGCGCGACGCGGGCAAGGACGGCCAGGGCGAGGGCGTGCTGCGGATCGATCTGCTGAGCAAATTCGAGCAGTCCGACGTGATCGACGAGATCCTGCGCACCATCTTGCCGGAAATGCACGAGCTGTTTGGCTGCGCGCGCATCCTCACCAAGGCGCTGCCGCTGATGGCCAAGCGTCGTCTGGCGCTGGTGCTGCACGGATTCTTCCCCTCGAAGGAGCCGCTGCGGGGCGAAAACGGCGTGGAATACGGCTGCTACTGGGGCCGCCGGCATGTGCAGCTGTGACGCCGCATACACTCCCCCAAAGGAGTGATGCCCATGAACCAGACCACCGAAAAGCCCTACTCGCTGACCATCGACCGCCGGGAAAAGGCCGTCATCACCGGCGTGACCGACGTGGAGCGCTTTGACGAGAACGAGATCGTCCTGACCACCCACGGAGGACGGCTGATCCTCACCGGAACGGGGCTGCATGTAGCCAGCTTGCAGCTGGAGGAAGGCAAACTGCTGGTGGACGGCGTCCTCAACGGCGCGGTGTACGACGGCGGCGCAGTGAAGCGCCGTGGCGGCTTTCTCCGCCGGGCCCTGGGATGACGCTGGAGGTACTCTTCGCCAAAGCCGGACAGGTCCGCACCTTCCTGGCGATGGTGCTGCTGGGCGCAGGCATGGCACTGCTGGTCCGCCTGTCCGGGCTGCTGCACCGGCGCAGCCACCATGCCGGCATGGCGACGGATCTGCTCTCGGCCTTGCTGCTGACGCTGCTGATGGGGCAGATCCTGCTGCGCAGCGGCGACGGTCTGCGACTCTATGCCCTGCTGGGACTGCTGATCGGGGGAGCGCTGTGCACCGCAGGCGTTCTCCCGCTGCTTGGGCTGATTGCCCGGCTGCTTCCCCGGCCGAAGAACGGCTCCCCCTGAGGCGGCAAAATTTCCATCCGACGCCGGCAGGAAAGCACCCCCTTCCCGCAGAATTATATAGATTACCAAATCGTAGGGGAGGGATGCAGCATGGCACGCGTGGATCGTGACCGCCGGTTTATCAGCTGGAAGGGCATGGCGCTGGGCGCCCTGCTGCTGATCGTACTCTTCTGCGTTGCCCTGCACTGGGTGCGCAGCAACATCGATTCCCTCCAGACCAGAGACACCACCCTGCAGCAGACTGTCAACGTGATGGAGATGGACTATGCGGATCTGCTTCTGCAGCTGCAGCGCGTGGGCTCCGAAGGCTATGTGGAAAATGCGGCGCGGGAAACCTACGGCTACATCCGCAAGGGCGAAATCGTGTTCCGGTTTGAGAATCCCGAGCTGCTCAAGGGCTACACCCAGGAAGAATACCAGATCATCATGGACGAAATGCGTGATTAACGCGGGTCTTTGCGTGCTGCAAAGGCCCTTTTTGATACCAAGGAGGGGCACATGAAAGCTGCAGTCATCGGTATCGGTTCGAATTCTGTGAGGATGCTTGTGTGCGAGGCGGATGGGGGCGAACTGCGCCGTATCCGCCGGGATCGGGAAGGCACGCGGCTCTTTGCCGGGCTTGATGAGGGCCGCAATCTTTCCGCACAGGCGATGATGAACTCCTGCCAGGCGGTGAAGCGCATGGCGGATTCCGCCCGGGCGGAAGGCTGTGAGGCCATCCACCTCTTCGCCACCAGCGCCACCCGCGATGCTGCCAACCAGGCAGATTTCGCGGAGATGCTGCTGCGTCTCACCGGCCTCACCCTGGAGATCTGCTCCGGCGAAACGGAGGCGGCGCTGTCCTTCTACGGCGCCACCGAAGGTGCAGAATGCGGCGTCATCGACATCGGCGGCGGCTCCACGGAGATCATCGTCGGCAGCGATATGGACGTCCGCTGCGGCTTTTCCTGCCAGATGGGCGCCGTGCGCCTCGCCGGCCAGCTGCCCATCCGCGATCATGGCGATCTGCCCTCTGTGCAGCTTGTCGCCTCAGACATCCTGGAGGACGCCCTGCAGCTTCACCCCGCATTGACCTTCCCCCGCACCTGGCGCGGCACCGGCGGCACCTTCACGACCCTCACGGCCATGATGAAGGGCATCCGCTGGACCGACCGCACCTACATGCACGGCACCGTGCTGACAAAGGATTTCATCCAGCGCATTGCGCGCGACCTGGCGGACATGCCCATCGAAGAGCGCAAGCTCCTGCCCGGATTGCAGCCCAACCGCGCCGACATCATCGTCCACGGCATCTGCATCCTCCTCGCCGTGATGGACCGGCTGGACATCACCGAGATCACCGTCAGCGAATACGGCAACCTGGATGGCTATGTGAAGTGGAAGTACCTGAACAAGAAATAAGTAAATCAAAGCAGAAAACTTAGGGATTTTACCCTTCCCCCTCGTTCCCTTTGCCCCATGCGGCTGCAGTACAACCCACAAAGGAGCCCGTGCGGCGATTTTGCGAAGGATTCCTTTATTCGGCCAGCGCCGAGACAAGCCCGGCGCTGGCTACACTTGCTCATTGCAAGCAATGAGCTGCGTTAGTCGGGCATTGCCCGACCTTCACCGCGTTAGCGGAAATTCAGGGAATCCTGAGCAACCAGAGCCGCCCCGCATTGCAGCCGCGCAACCAACTCCAAAGGAGCA
Organism: Clostridia bacterium; assembly: GCA_017513475.1. GTDB lineage: Bacteria > Bacillota > Clostridia > Christensenellales > Aristaeellaceae > UBA11524. The sequence goes on along the minus strand of JAFXFR010000097.1, from coordinate 10,022 downwards.
GGAGGGGGTCCGGGGGAAAGCCTACGTTGGCTTTCCCCCGGCGGCTTTCCGCCGCTTTCGATGCGCGAAAGCGGCCCCCCTGCCACAGAAAAGCGCGGCCTCCATCCCGGAAGCCGCGCTTTCCTGTTCAGTTCATCTGATCAATCAGCCTGCCGTATACATCGTAGAGGAAGGCCGTGTCCTCCTTGGACTTGTGCCAGACCTTTTTGTCCGGCCAGGTGAGGTCGCCCTCCTCCTCCGAGGACTGGCTACCGATCGTGAGCTCGCCGCCGGGCGCAATGGTCGTCCCCTTGGGCAGGACGTAAATCTGATTGCCCTTGTCGCTGACGATGTACCATCCGCCTACATCCGCCGCCTGTCTGCCGGTGTTGCGAAGGATAATGTGATCATCCTTGTTGTCCACACCGGCAATGACAACCGCCTTGTTCGCTGCCGGGAGATCCGCGTAGCCCATCTTGCTGGCGGTCACCTCGCCCTGATCGATGGTCACCAGAATACCGGCCTGAGCGTCCTGGGTCTGATAGGTCTTGACGTCTGCGGTGTCAAGCAGCGCCAGCACCCGTCCGCTGGGGGTGTCCGACTCTGCCTTGGTGGACGTGCTGATGATTGCGATTTCCGGCTTCACGGTGCGGATGAGGGCCTCGGAGGTCGCGTCGTTTTCGCCGTGGTTGGCGATCTTGATCACGTCGCAGGCCGGAATGACCCCCGCTGCCAGCAGCTCGTTCTCCTCGGGGAATTCCATATCGCCGGTCAGGAGCATCCTGCCGCCGGCGGCTTCCGCCACCAGCACCAAGGAGTTGCAGTTTTCCGTCTCGGACAGGCTCATCGGGCCGATGACCAGCAGTCGCCCATTACCCAGGGGCAGCTCATCGCCCACTCGCAGGAAGTGAACCTCTTCGCCCCGGAGAGCAGCCGCCTCCACCGCCGGATTCTTGGACATCTTGCCCGTGAAATAATCCGGGGCATACCATGCGTCCACCTGGATGGAGGACGTCGCCAGGGGCAGCAGACCGCCGCCATGATCCTTGTCCGTGTGGGTGAGGATCACGCCGGTCAGGTGCGTCACATGCAGGTTTTCCAGCGCGCAGGAAAGGGCGCCCCAGTTCTCCTGAAGGCCCGCGTCGATCAGATAGGTCTCCGCGCCGCAGTTGATCAGCAGCGCATCCCCCTTGCCCACATTGACGGCAAAGAGCGTCAGCGGCTTATCCGCCTTCTCATAGGGCGATTCCGCCAGGGCTGTTGCTGTAAGGGCCAGCGCCAGCAGCAGACATACGGTAAATAGCATACGCTTCATTCCTTATCCCTCACTTCAGTCCTATCGGGCTGTTACAAATACAACGTTTCTGCTGAGTTAATTCTTCCCGCTTGCTTGAAATTCCTTCTCATGATACAATCATTTGGAGAGGATTCACATGCAGCCGCAGTGCGCAAAAGACGTGCTGCGCCGCATTGATTGAGGTGATCTACATGGAGTATATGCGCGTTGCGCTTGAAGAAGCCCGCCAGGCCGCCGCGGAAGGAGAGATCCCCGTGGGCGCGGTGATCGTGAAGGACGGAGCCGTCATCGCGAAGGCCCATAACCGCCGCGAAAATGACCACGACCCCACCGCCCACGCGGAGATGCTGGCCATGCGTGAGGCCGCCCGCATTTTGGGGGATTGGCGGCTGCGGGGCTGTACGCTGTACGTCACCCTGGAGCCCTGCCCCATGTGCGCCGGGGCGATGGTGATGAGCCAGCTCTCCGGCTGCGTGTACGGCGCAGCGGACGAGAAGCAGGGCTGCTGCGGCAGCGTGTACGACCTGCCCGCCGATCCTGCCCTCGCAGGACAGACCAAGTGGCAGTCCGGCGTGATGGCGGAGGACTGCGGCGAAATGATGCGAACCTTCTTCGCCGGGAGGCGGGGATGAGCGCGCCCCTCGTGCCCCTGGGGCCTGCCTCCGCCTACGCGCTGTACGACCTGGTGGAAGCCTACATGCTCTCCACCTACCCGGACGTCACCGTGCGCCACACCAAAACGCAGACCGCCTTCGCCCGGAAGGTTCAATTTGCCTGGGTCACCCAGCCGCTGCACAGGGCGGATCTGGGCGGCATCCAGTTCTACCTGTCGCTGCCCTTTGTGCTGGAATCCCCCCGCGTGGTGCGCTTCAGCTGTCCCAGCAGGGAGCGCTACATGCACCAATTCGTCCTGCGCAGCCCGGAGGATCTCGACGCCGAGCTGAAGGAGTGGATCGGCCTCTCCTGGGCGATGGTGGGGCCGGGCCGGCGATGATCAAGGAGGCAATATGAGCACCATCCTTTGCTACATTTACCCCGACATGGCGGATTTTGAGGTGATCGTCGCGCTGCACCGCCTGCGCAACGCGGGCCAGCGGCGGATCATCACCGTCGCGGACACGCCGGACGAGGTCGTGTCCCAGTCCGGGCTGCGGTATGTGCCGGACATGACCCTCGCCGAGGCCGCCGTCGTCGACGCGGAGGCGCTGATCATCCCCGGCGGGCCCATCAACAATGACCAGAATGCCGTCCTGCCGCTGATCCGCCGCATGGACGCCCAGGGCAGGCTGCTGGCGGCGATCTGCTTCGGGCCGCAGTTTCTGGGCCGGGCGGGCGTGCTGGACAACCGCCGCTTCACCACCTCCTGCACGGAGGCGCACATCGCAGCGCTGGGCGCGGACGATCCCTTCCCCCGGGGGAACTGGGTGGATCAGCGGGTCGTACGGGACGGCCATGTCATCACCGCCCAGGGCCATGCCTTCATCGACTTCGCCATCGAGATCTGCCGGTACCTGAACGTATACGCCACGCCGCAGCAGGAATACGCCGAGCTGGGGCGCACCAAGGAAACCGCCGGGTAAGGACTGTGCTGCGCAAGCGCTCCATCAAGCCTCGCTTGACAATGCAGGAAATCCATGCTATATTATCCCATCAAATCAAAGGAGGGACCTCTCATGGACCTGCATGACTACAAGGACGTAGCCGAAAACTACGACCTGTACCTGGACGTGATGTACCGCGAACACGACAACTACGAGGGCTTCAAGGACTTTTACCTTGACCTGGCCCGGGAATACGGCGCGGGCGGCGTGATCGACATCGCCTGCGGAACCGGCGCGGTGCTGCTCCACCTGGCCGCAAACGGCGTCGACATCGACGGCAGCGACCTGTCCGAAGCCATGTGCGACGTGGCTCGGGAGAAGGCCGCAAAGCTGGGCCTTGACCTCACCATCTTCCCGGCTAACATGACCGATCTGCGCGCGCCCCGCAAATACAGCCTGGCCATCATCGCCCGCAGCGGCTTCATGCACCTGCTCACCCCGGATGATCAGCGGGCAGCGCTCAAGAGCATCCGCGAATCCCTCGCGGACGGCGGCATCCTGACGCTGAACACCTTCGCGCCCTTCCCGCCCATCCAGGCTGCCCAGATGCGCTCCACCCCCGATGACTACCAGTTCCGCCTGGAATACGTCAACCGTGACGGCCAGCGGGAGCGCATTTACAACGCCATCACCTACGACCCCGCCACCCAGGTGATGCACGGCAACTGGAAGTTCGAGACGCTGGACGACGCGGGCAATGTCATCGCCGAGCGCATCCGCCCCCTGGCCATGCGCCAGACTTACGCCCAGGAGCTGCGCTACCTGCTGGAGCTGTGCGGCTTTGAGGTGCTGGCCCGCTACGGCGACTACTACCGCAGCGAAGAGGACACGGGCCGGTATGTCTGGGTGCTGAGAAAGAAATAAGCATGCAAAAACACCCCCGGAGACACATTCTCTCCGGGGGATTCGTTGTTTTGGTCACTTCACCACGTCGGTGTCGATGATGATCTTCTGGCAGGGGCGGCAGAAATTCGCCTTCACGCGGATGCCCTTCCACACGTTGACCTCGGCAGCGGTGAGATTTCCACTGCCACCGATTCGGTCAAAGAATTTCAGCGGCTTGTCGCCCGGGCTGAAGATCAAGCCGCTGCGAGGGTCGCAGCTGAGGTTGCCGTCGATCATTTCCTTGCTGCAGTAGGGACAGAGCATGGGGATTCCTCCTTTACAATTGTGTCAGTTCCTGCAGAGCCAGCCGGTACAGCTGCACAGCCGTGAGTTCCGGGGATTGCCGCTCGTAGAAGATCCGCCACTCCCGCTGCTCGTCAAAGAAGCGGGTATCCCCCATCAGGCGCTTGAGGTAATACTCCGCCAGCGCCTCGGTCAGCGGCCAGGTGGCATTCCCGCGGAAGGCATTCTCCTCCCGCAGGGCAGCTTTCAGCAGGTAGATGATGAACTCATGCCCGATGAAGTACACCGCATCCATGACGGAGTGCTCGATGCCGAAGAGATCCTTCTCCGCCGTCAGGTCGATGGCTTCCGGGCCATGCGCCACGGAGGACACCATCGTCGCGGTGAAGGCCTCCGCCTCCAGCTCGCAGCCGACGAGCTCCTCCGCCCGGGCGGTGAAGTCATGCGCCTCAAACCACGCCTGCACCGGCGTGATGGCAGCGGCGATCCGCTCCCTTTCCGCAGGAAAAATGTCGCGGAGGTAGCTGTCCTGATGCTTCAGCAGGATCTGCGACAGCTGCCCGATCAAATCCGTATAAGGGACGAGGCTTTCGTCGACCCACTCAGGGATCGCCCCCGCCCGGATGCTTTCGCAGGTGGCCAGCACCTCGCCGTAGTAATCCGGCAGCGACTCCGCGTACCCTGCCGGGTTGAAGATCATCAGACTGTACAGCTTGCCCCAGTGCACGCCGCCCTGGATGGTCAGCAATTCGCTGTTGTCCGAAAAGACAGCCAGCTCCTCCGCCGGGTACAGGGGGCGGTACTTCGCGCCATAGTCGTTGTCGTAGCCGCAGCGGGCCACGGACAGCATGTGGTACAGATAGTTGACGTTGGGTTCGATTTCAAAGCGAATCTTGTTCATATTGCTCCTTAGCCCGGCAAGAGGGTCATCACCGCCGCCAGGATCGCCGCAATCAGCGGGAATCCCACCAGGCAGCCCACCCACTTGCCGATCATCGTCTTCTTGGGGATATAGGGCATCAGGTCTTCCGTGCCGGGGATGATCCAGGCCTTCGTGCGGCCCACCCAGTACCAGTCGATGAAGATGCGGTCAAACAGGGTCATGATCATCAGCACCGCGGTCATCTGCCAGAAGAAGTCGATGAAGGTGCGCGCGCCGTTGACAAACCAGACCATCGCCGGCACGAGGATCAGCACCGGCAGGAACAGCGCCGCGCCGGCGATCGCATAATCCCGCTTGATTTTGGCCTTTGTTGTCAGGCCCAGCTGCACGACGCGCTCCTGCACCTCCGGCTCAAAGAAGTACACCGCGCCCACCGGGCCGTTCTGGATGCCGATGATGCACACCATCAGCAGGATAAAGCACATCACGACGCCTTCGAGAATGATCAGCATGTGGGGGCCTCCTTTACACCGACCTGCAGTAATCCAGCAGCTTATCCGTGACGATCTCCATGTCCTCGGTGGTGCCGACGGTCACGCGGAGCCAGGCTTTCAGCCGGTCGGCCTTGAAGTGCCGCACCAGGATGCCCTCCTCGCGGAGCTTCTGCTGCACATGGGCGGCGTCCACCGGGTCGGCCTTGACAAAGAGGAAGTTGGTCGCGCTCTTGAGGCACTGGATGCCCGAGCCGATCAGGAACGCGCGGCACCGGTCGCGGGCCTCGCAGACCTTGCGGACGGTTCCGGCGGTGTACTCCGTGTCAAGGATGGCCGCCTCGCCCGCCGCCTGCGCCAGACGATCCAGCGGGTAGCTATTGAAGCTGTCCCGGATGCGCTTGAGCGCGCTGATCAGCCGCGGACTGCCGATGGCATAGCCGATGCGCATGCCCGCCAACGCGTGGGACTTGGAGAACGTGCGGGTGATCAGCACATTGTCGAACTCGCTGAGCAGGGGCAGGGCGTTCTCCGGGGAGAAGGCGGCGTAGGCCTCGTCCACCAGCAGGACAGCGCCGTTGTCGCGGGTGTGCTCCGCCAGCTTGCGCACCTCGGCGGATTTCAGCAGCATGCCCGTGGGGGCGTTGGGGTTCGCCAGCGCGATGGGGCAGCCCTGCATGAGGCCCGCCACGTCCACCTCGAACTTGGCGTTCAGCGGGACGGTCTCGTACTCCACGCCAAAAAGGCTGGCGTACACCGGGTAGAAGGAGTAGGTCACGTCCGGCGCGACCAGCTTCTTGCCCGCAAAGAACGCCGCGAAGGCAAAGGCCAGCACCTCATCCGAGCCGTTGCCGCAAAAGACGCATTCCGGGCTGACGCCGTTCACCTTGGCGATGGCGGCGCACAGGGCCGTGGCGTCCATGTCGGGGTAGAGGCGCAGGGCGTCCGCCTGGACGGCAGCGATGGCCTCCGCCACCTTAGGCGACGGCGGATAGGGGTTCTCGTTGGTGTTGAGCTTGATGAGCTTCACATTTTTCGGCTGCTCGCCCGCCACATAGGGGACAAGGCGCAGGGCCAGATCACTTTCGTAGGACATGTTTTTTCTCCTGACTGGCACAAGTGTGCCAAATTGGAATATTCGAGTATCTCCGTTCCTCCAAGCCGGTGCGGCTGCCGCTCAACTGCAAAGGAGCAATGCGGCGACTTTGCAGAGGATTGCTTCCGCCGCAAGCGGAAATTCAGGCAATCCTCTGCAACCGGAGCCGCCCCGCATATGCAGCCGCTCGACCAACTCCACAGAGGCCGGAGGGGGTCCGGGGGAAACGCCTTTTTGCGTTTCCCCCGGCGGCTTTGCGCCGCTTTCGACGCGCGAAAGCGGCTTCCTGCTGCACATGAAGTCAACTCAGAAGAAACCGTTCATCTACCAAACAAATTCGCTTTTGTTGCTTACACCCTCCGCACCGGCACGCCCTCACCCGCCAGATAATCCTTCAAATCAGCAATCTTCATGATCCCGAAGTGGAACAGCGTCGCCGCGAGGGCCGCGTCCGCATGGCCGACGGTCAGCGCATCCCGGAAGTGCTCCATTTTGCCCGCGCCGCCGCTGGCGATCACCGGCACGCCCACCGCATCCGCAATGGTGCGGGTCGCGTCCAGCGCAAAGCCGCCGCCCACGCCGTCGGTGTCCATGGAGGTCAGCAGGATCTCGCCCGCACCGCGCTTCACGCCCTCGATGGCCCATTCAACCGCGTCCAGGCCGGTATTGATGCGGCCGCCGTTGATGTACACGTCCCAGCCGCCCTGGCGGGCCTTCACGTCCATCGCCAGCACGATGCACTGGCTGCCAAAGCGCAGCGCGCTTTCGGTGATGAAGTCGGGGTTCCTGACCGCCGGGCTGTTGATGGATACCTTGTCCGCGCCCAGGCGGAGGATCTGTTTGATCTGGTCGATCTCTCGGATGCCGCCGCCGACCGTGAAGGGGATGAACACCTGCTCCGCCACGCGGCTGACCACGTCCAGCATGGCGCCGCGCTTTTCGTGGGAGGCGTTGATGTCCAGCAGAACCAGCTCGTCCGCGCCGGCCTCGTTGTAGCGGACGGCGGCTTCCACCGGGTCGCCCGCGTCGCGGATGTCCACAAAGTTGATGCCCTTGACCACCCGCCCGTCGCGGATGTCCAGGCAGGGAATGATGCGCTTGGTCAGCATGATACGCCCCTCCATTCCGCAAATCGCTTCAGCATGCGAAGGCCCGCCTCGCCGCTCTTTTCGGGGTGGAACTGGGTGGCCATCACATTGCCCCGACAGATGGCCGCGGTGAAGGTCTGGCCGTAGGTGCAGGTGGCCGCCGTCCATTCGTCGGACACGTCCGCCATGCAGTAGCTGTGCACGAAGTACACACATGGGTCGTCGCCCACGTCGAACAGGGGGCAGTTGCGGGTGGACAGGGTGTTCCAGCCCATGTGGGGGATCTTGAGGCCACGCTCTTCAAAGCGGGTGACGGTCCCGGGGAACAGCCCCAGGCCCTCGAAATGGCCGTTTTCGTCGCTGTATTCGAACATCATCTGCATGCCCAGGCAGATGCCGAGGACGGGCTTGCCCGCCTGTGCGGCAGACAGCAGCGCCTGATCCAGTGATGTCTCGCGGATGCGCTTCATCGCGTCCTCGAACGCGCCCACGCCGGGCAGGATGACATGGCTCGCCGATGCAATCACCTCCGGCGAATCGGTGATGACAGCCTCATACCCGAGATACTCGAATGCCTTCTGGACGCTGCGCAAATTGCCCATGCCGTAGTCGATGATGGCGATCATGCGGGTGCCCTCCGTTCTGTCACGTTAGTGTGCTAAAGTGTTTTGACCTGCTTATTATGCCCTATATGGGCCGGAATGTCAAGGGGGAGAGGGGGAATCGTCCCGGTTTTCTTCTGTACTTTCGTGGAGGTGGTACAGGTCGCGCTCTTCGTCGTATTGAATGCCGGTGATGTGCTGCTGCTCCATCCAGACCTCCACAGGCATGCCGGCAGCTCCGTCGATCTCCATGAGCGGCCAGATCTCCCGCATGGACTTTCCGCCGAAGACAGGCGCATTCACCAGCTCCTCCGCGGTGAGGAAGCCCGCCCCGTCCGGGACGTCGCAATCGCCGATCCAGAAGGGCCTCTCCGGCCGCACCGTTTTCCAGACGCCGCCGCGCCACTCGCGGTACTCCCGCAGATAGCCGAAGATGGTGTACTCGCCGTCAATGCGACCCTCAACCTCGTCGCAGCTGCGGGGATTCTCCGTCAGAATCCGCCAGAAAAGCTCCCACTGGATGCGTGCCATAGTGTTCACCTCAGCACCATCATACCACACCGCCGCGCCCGGCGTAAAGCAAAGTACACATCCAAAACAAAAGGAAGCACCCCCGTTGGGATGCTCCCTTTGCATTATTCGTCCTTCTTGGGGCGCTGGAACTCCAGAATATCCCCCGGCTGGCAGTCCAGCACGTCGCAGATGGCCTCCAGCGTGGAGAAGCGGATCGCGCTGACATGACCGTTTTTGAGCTTTGACAGGTTGACGTTCGCCACGCCCACCCGCTCGCTCAGCTCGTTCAGCGACATCTTGCGGTCGGCCATCATGCGGTCAAGGCGCAGGATAATCGGCATATCGGCACCTCCTTACAGCGTTTCGTCAGACAGGGTTTGCAGCTGCTCGCCGTACTTGAAGACGTAGGCCAGCAGGAAGAACACCGCCGGGATGATCAGGAAGCTGATGTCGAAGGTGGTGTTCAGACCCACATGGGTGATCTTTTCGCTGATGAGCAGGGCGTCCATATTCTGCACAATGAACAGGGAGTACAGGCTGACGGCCTCCATCACCTGCACGGCCGCGCCGAGGATCAGGCTCAGCCAGCCCAGCTTGCGCAGGTTCTTGCTGGTCTCGCTCGCGAAGGGCTTGCCGTCCTTCATGGGCGCGAGGATCGCGCGGATGGCCTTCACGCACAGGATACCGAGGAAGCTGCACCCAGCGCCCAGGGCCAGCATCGCGGCGGCCTGGATGAGCATGCGGTCGAAGTCAGGGGTGTAAGCGTCGGCCACCGTGAGCGTCAGCGGGCCGAACTCCAGCAGCTGGTCGACGGTGCCGATCATCTCGTCCGGCAGATCGAAAACCTTGCCGACAACGACGATGCCGATGCAGACCAGGCAGGCAACAAAAGCGATCTTGAGCATGATCTCAGCGATCTTGAAAACAATGTCGATCTTACGGGCGGTGGAAGTGAGCTTATCCATCAGGTGGTCCTCCTTTGATTTGATGGACTTATCATAGCACACCTTTTTACACTTGTCAACTACTTTTTTATGTTATTCGTTAATTATTTTATTTTGATGAATTTCTGCTCACAGAAGGCTTCCGTCTCTACAGAGAAAGAATCTCCGGCAAGCAGCGTGACGCGAAACCCATTTTTCACACCTGAGTTGACCACCCATGCTCGCCATCGCGCTGGCAACCGGCAAGCACCTGATTGCAACGAAAAAAGCACCTCTTGACGAGATGCTTTAAGAGGGAACCGGCAGCGACCTATCCTCCCGGGCCGTGTCCAGCCAAGTACTTTCGGCACTGGAGAGCTTAACTACTGTGTTCGGTATGGGAACAGGTGGGACCTCTCCG
>JAFXFR010000096.1 GCA_017513475.1 Clostridia bacterium | reverse complement strand
CCTGGGCAGCCTGATCGCTGACCTGCAGGAGCCCGTGGAAAGCAAGGAGATCCGCCTGAACATCACTGCGGTGGATTTCCGCGAGGCGGGCAAGATCGCGATCCAGAAGGTGCTGGATTATGCCAATGCGGCTGACGCCTGGCACATTGCTCCCGACAACCGCGAGGGCGTGCGCATCTCCTTCGATCTGGAGGATGGGCTGGACAACGGCTGGTTCCTGCTGCGCCTGTCCGTGCATGATCCGGTGCTGCCGCTGAATGTGGAGAGCGATATCCCCGGCGGCGTGAAGACCATGCTGACTGCGCTGTACAACGTCCTCAAGGATTGCGAGGGCATCAACTTCGAGCCGCTGATGAAGGCCATCGAGGGTTAATGAATACCAAACGGGGCGTGACCATCGCGCCCCTTTTCCAATGGAGGGTTTGACAATGCAGCTCAATGAATACCAGACGGAAGCCATGAAAATGCTCAATCCCGGCCTGAACCAGAAGGAGGTTCTGGTGAATGCGCTGATGGGCTTGTGCGGCGAAAGCGGCGAGGCGATCGACATTCTGAAGAAGCATCTGTTCCAGGGGCACGACCTCGATCGCGCCAAGATCATCAAGGAACTTGGCGACGTGGCGTGGTATCTGGCGGAAGCTGCTACGGGATTGGGCGTGATGCTGGAAAGCATTTGCCAGGGGAACCTGGACAAGCTCCATGCCCGGTATCCGAAGGGGTTTGACACCAACCGCAGCCAGCACCGGGAGAACGGGCAGTGAAGCGCTATAACATCACCATGCTTGTGGATGAGAAGGGCGAAAATGTCCTGATGTGCCGCCGGGTGAAACCGCCATATCAGGGGTTGTATAACCTCGTTGGCGGCAAGGCAGAGCCGGGGGAGGATAGCCTGCATGCGGCCTACCGCGAGCTGCGAGAGGAGACCGGCGTGACGGCGGCGGATACAACGCTGAGGCTGCTGGCAACCTTCTCTTATCCGCAGGGCGGCGCGGGGCTGCCCGCTTATGAGCTGCAGGCCTATGTTGGCCGTCTGCGGCGGGAAGTCAAAATCGCCGGCGAAGAAAACCCGCTGCGGTGGACGCCGCTGACGGAAAATTTCTTTGATCTGGACAGATATGCGGGCGAGGGAAGTATTGGCCATGTGGTGGAGACTGTCCGCCGTTATCGTCCGGAAATGCTGGACTTGCGGGAACCGGTGGTTTCGCTTTCACCGCTGACAGAGGAGGATCTTTCCGTGCTTGCCTATTATCAAGGCTGTCCGAAGGAAGCGCTGCTGCCCATGCTGGCGGACTCCGCTGCGCAGTCCAACGGCGGCCGGTATTATGAGCAGTTTGCCCTGCGGAGGGACGGCTGTGCCGTGGGGATAGCATCCCTGTATGCCCAAGAAGAGGCGATGGTCTCCGTCGGCATCGAAGTATTCCCGCCTTTTAGGCGGTGCGGATTTGCAGCCTGCGCACTGTCGCAGATGATGAATGTCGCACGCGAGCGAGGTTATTCGGCCATGACGGCGCAGGTTCGCACGGACAACACCGCCAGTCTGTCGCTGCACAGAAGCCTTGGCTTTGCCGCAGGGGCTCCGTGGATCAACCGAAAGGGCCGTGAGGTCGTGACGTTCCGAAAGGAGCTGTGAATGAGTATGCATCACGAAATGTCCCTGCGGCCGGGGCCGTTCGCAAAGATCGCCGACGGAAGCAAACGCTGGGAGCTGCGCCTGCACGATGAAAAGCGCCGGCTGATCTCAGTGGGGGATACGATCACCTTTACCTGCACGGCGGATGAGCGCACGGTGGAGGTGCGGGTCAAAGTGCTATGCCCGTTTGCATCCTTCACGGAGCTCTACGCTACGCTGCCGCTGACCGAGTGCGGCTACACGGCAGACAATGTGGCATCCGCAGATCCGCGCGATATGGAGAAGTATTATCCGCCTGAAAAGCAGGCACAGTATGGCGTGCTGGCCATCGGCGTGGAGCGGATCCGGCTGCCCGTCGAGCGGTTGTCCGGAATGTATGCGGTCCGTCAGCTGTCGGCGGAGGATATCCCGGAGATGCTGCGCGTGGCTCTGAGCAATCCGCTGTTTTATCAATACATGCGGCCTGATCCAACGGCTGAAAATCTCGCAGCGGATCTGAAGGCGTTGCCGCCCAGGCGAACCCTGGCGGACAAGCACTTCTTTGGCTGGTTCGAGGGCGAAAGACTGCTGGCGATGATGGATCTCATTCTTCGGCATCCCAAGCAGGATATGGCTTTCATCGGGTGGTTCATCCTGGATGGTGCGGTGCAGGGAAGAGGCATCGGCAGAAGGCTGGTTGGCGACGTGCTGGAGCTTCTGAAAACCCACGGAGTAACGGAAGTGCGCCTTGGCCGTATCGAGGGTAATCCGCAGAGCGAGCATTTCTGGCGTGTTTGCGGATTTTCAGAAAACAGTCTTGGATACGATACGGATGATTATCATGTGACGGTCATGGCCAAAATGCTGTAAAGCAAAAGGAGCTGTCCTTTGGCGGACAGCTCCTTTTGCGTGTTCAGATAACGGTTACGCCCTGGGTGAAAGCAAGTCCTGCGGGCAAACCGGCGCCCAAGGCCCAAATGTCATATGCCCGGCATTCGGCGGCGAACCAGGGCGCACTGCGGTCATAATCTGCTGCTTTGCTGAGGATGGGAAGCGTACTGTACTCCCTGAAGTGGGCGAACAATTCACGCTTGTCCCTGCGGAAGCCCAGCAGCATGGCAGCTTCCGGAACTGGTTGTGCGGAGAGAAAGTCGTCTGTAAGCCCGAGCAGTGCATGAGTCGCCAGCCGGGACAGGCGCGCATAGGGATAACGCCGCGTCTTGGAGGACTGCAGCAGCTCCTCCCGGGAGCGGGCGGTTTCAGCTGCGGCTGCCAGGCGGTTTTCGACTCCCTCGGAAACGTCGGGCAAAGAAGTATAGTCATTTGCGGACATGGTTCGCAGGCGGAGAAGCAGTCCGTTGTCCAGTGCCTCAGGACGGTGAATGCGGCCATTCGCAGCTGCTTCGCGGAGGATACAGAAAGCCGCTTCCGGCATGGCGGCGCGCACTTTGGCCCAATCGCCGCGCAGGATAGCGCCCCGCAGCGCAGTGGCAGAGGGAAGCGCATTTCCCAGGGCGGAATCGTGATAGCCGCCCAGTCGCTGCACAGGAATAACATCCATCTTGCAGCCAAGCCGCAGCAGCGCCCGAAGATAGCATACAGCCAGGGTGCTGTTGGGCTTGTTCAAAAGAGCACCGCAGCCGGGCAGCACAGCATCCATCGCTGCAGACATTGCGGACGGATAGGGAAGTCCGGCGTTCATTTGCGCGCGTACAGCTGCGGAGAATGCTTCATCCGGGGTTTCCAGCAGACGGGCGGCGGTATGAAGCGCCGTCAGGTCGGCATCCTCCGTGCCAAAGGAAATGGCGTCGCAGCCCAGTCGGGACAGGATGCTTACCCCGCCCAGGGCGAAGTGCTCGGCGTCCCGGACAGCCCATGCGGCAGGCAGGGCAAATACTGCGTCCGCTCCGGCGGAAAGCGCCATTCTGGCACGTTCGGCAGGGCTGAGGATGGCTGCGTCGCCCCGCTGGGTGAACACGGAGGACATAACGACCACCACCGCGTCGGCGTCAGCAAGGCGGCGGGCTTCCGCCAGGTGGTGTGCATGCCCCAGATGGAAGGGGTTGTATTCGGCGATCACGCCTACAACGCGCATGGCAAAAGCCTCCTTCCGCTTTCTTATTCAACCGTCAGGGAGCCGCCCACATCAAAGTGGCGCACATCTCCCTCAAAGCCGGAGAAGGAGAAGCGTTCTCCGGCCAAATGCAGGACGGTGCGCACCTTCTGGCCGGGGAGGATCTCCTGATTATAGTTGACGCTGAAGCTGTTCATGATGTGGCTGCGCATGACGTCGATGCCCAGCGCGTTGCAGCACCAGTCCAGGTAGCGGGTATTGTTGACATGACCGTTCATGTCCAGATCGGTGTATACGGGCAGGCGTTGGGCCTCGATAGCATCGCCGGGGATGTCCTCCACAGTGGCGGGCATGCCCATGGGTGCGGTGAGGTCGCGGTTATCGGGCATCATCGCAGCGATTTCCGCCGGATTGCCCATTTTGCGCGTGGTGATATCCAGCACGACCCAGAGGCTGCCGGCACAGCCAATCTGCTGTCCCTGGGCGTCCCGGAAGATAAAGTAACGGGGGAAGAACACGCGGCGGTTCGGCATAGGAAAGGTCTCCACGGTGATGAGCTCCCCAGAGACGGGATAACGCTCCATGCGCACTTCAACGCGCGTCAGCACCCACGCCAGGTTCATGGGCGAGAGGCGTGCGCGGCCTACATCCAGCAAATCGGCATGAACACCGGCCAGCTCCTGCATGATCTCCAGGATTGCGCTGGGCTTCAGTCGGGCGCAGAGATCGGTTTGATAGGAGGCAATGCGGATTTCCTGCGAATATGTTTTCAGCATGGGATACCGTCCTTTTCAGCAGTTTCAACACCTTATTATACAGCAGCCCTGCCTGGGATGCAAGGCATGAATTTACGTGCGGCAACATAGAAAAAAGCGGACGCAAAAAGCGCCCGCTATATTGCCGGGGGAAACGGAATCAGGCCTTCTGACCGGTGATTTCGGCGATACAGGCCTTGCAGATCAGCTTACCCTTATAGGGAGATACATCCCGGCCATCGCCGCAGAAAATGCAGGCGGGATGATACTTCTTCAGGATAATGCGGTCATCCTCCACGAAGATCTCGACCATATCTTTCACGGCGATATCCATCGTCCTGCGCAGTTCGATGGGCAGCACGATGCGGCCGAGGGGATCAAGTTGGCGAACAACGCCTGTGGATTTCATAGCCATGGGGTTTGCCTCCTGAAAGTATGATGCTGACAGGTGAAGCAGAGGGAGTCTGCTTCTGCGTCCATAACCATATTCTATCTGATTCGTCAGTAACTGTCAATAACAAAAATTATGAAAAGATTATGAAATTTGTTTGAATGGATAACAATTTTCCGTTCAAACGAGATGCTGTATCGTTGAAAAACACAAGGAGGAAGGAATGGATCGGATCTATAAGTATCTTCTGCTGGCCGGAGCAGCGCTGGCAATGTTGTCAGGCAGGGCCGGAGCAGCGGCGTCGGCGGTTCTGGAGAGCGGTGAACAGGCGGTCAAACTGCTCCTGACACTTCTGGCAACCATGACGTTATGGAGCGGTCTGATGGAGGTCGTGGCAGAGTCCGGAGATGCCGCGCGCCTGGGGAGACTTTTCCGGCGGATCCTGAAACCTCTGTTTCCAGGGCTTGAGGATGACGCGGCCTGGGATGCAATATCCATGAATCTGTCGGCAAATCTGTTGGGGCTGGGCAATGCCGCAACGCCCGCAGGCATCGAAGCCTCCAAACGGTTGGCAGCGTTGGGCAAAACGGGCCTTCGCTCACTGGGGATGCTGCTGGTGCTGGACAATGTCGGATTGCAGCTGCTGCCCACAACGGTCATCGCGCTGCGGCAGGCGGCGGGCGCAGCTGATCCGGCAGATGTGTGGGGAATGACGATGCTGGTCAGCGGAACCGCATCGGTAGCGGCGGTGTTGATGATGCGCGTTCTGCAGCACCGGAAGGGTACCGCATGAGCGCCGCGTCCGGGACTGCGCTGGTGGGTCTTGTGGCATTCATTGTGCTGCGGGCCGTGATGACGGGCGTGGATGTATACGGTACCTTCCAGCGCGGCGCAGAAAAGGGGATGCGCGGAGCTGTCGCGCTGCTCCCGACACTGAGCGCGATGATGCTGATGCTGGCCTTACTCAACGCATCGGGCCTGGCGCAGCTGATTGGACGTCTGGCAGCTCCCATAACGGACTGGCTGCATCTGCCCCAAGAGGCGGCCCCCATGCTTCTGCTGCGGCCGCTGACGGGGTCCGGCAGTCTGGCGGCGCTGGAGGCTGTTTTTGAGAACTGCGGCGTGGACAGCCGGGCTGGGAGGATCGCCTCCGTCCTGATGGGCTCCAGTGAGACGATCTTCTACACCATGGCGGTGTATCTTGGCGGAGCCGGAGTCAGAAAGTTGCCCTGGGTGCTGCCGGTATCGCTGGCGGCGTACTTCTTCAGCGCAGCACTGTGCGGATGGCTGATGTAGGATCTTCCGCGCTTGAACAAATTCTGCTTGAAACAAAGCTGAAAATCATGTATAATGATGCATAAGAATGCCCCTTGACGGGGGAAGGAGCGAATGCGTCCATGACACAGAAGCAGCCTGACAGCCGAGATGTCGCCCGTGCTGCCATCACGCTGGCGATGACCACCAGCCGCGAGGATGAATCAGCCCAGAAACAGCGGCTGATCGGACAGGGGATCAAGTCGGCAGCGTCGGATTTCGGCGGAGACTTCACTGCCTCGGTGATGAAAGTCATTGAGCGTGCTGTTGTCATTGCCAGGCGCGAGTGCCTGATCGGGGAGAAGGAACACGAGGAAGGCGCCGTGGCCGGCGCAGCGCACGATGCGGTAACGCAGATTGCCGACAAGGCCATGGGCCTGAACATCGGCGGCAAGATCGGCGTGGCGCGTGCTGAGGGTCATGTGGCGGTGGCGATCTTCTTCACTGTGGGTCTGGTACATCTCAATGAGGTGTGCGTGGGCCTGGGACACCGTGCAGTTTAACACAGAGGAGACTATATATGATTATGAATATTGCTATGGACGGCCCCGTCGGCGCGGGCAAATCCTCTATTGCCAAGGCTGTGGCTGACCGCCTGGGCATCCTCCATCTGGACACCGGCGCGATGTACCGTGCGGTGGGCCTGAGTGCGATTCGTGCCGGGGTCGATCTGCAGGATGAGGCTGCCGTGACCGAGCATACCAGGAAGGTTGACGTATCCGTCGCACACAGCGCCACAGGTCAGCGCACCATCGTGGACGGGGAGGATGTGACTGACTACATCCGTACGCCGGAGGTCTCGATGGCGGCGTCCACTGTGGGCAAGTACCTGGGTGTCCGCCGGGAGATGGTGGCTATCCAGCAGAAGCTGGCTGCGACCACGCCCATGCTGGTGGACGGCCGGGACATCTGCGTCCGCGTGCTGCCCAATGCGCCGGTGAAGATCTTCCTGACGGCCTCCGCGGAGGAACGTGCCCGCCGCCGCTGGCTGCAGATGACGGAAGCAGGCGATAATACCCCCTATGAGGATGTACTGCGGGATCTTCTCGCCCGCGACGCTCAGGACATGAATCGCGAGGTGGATCCTCTTCGGCCCACCGAAGATGCGGTGATCGTGGACTCCACCAGCATGGATTTTGAGCAGACGGTGGATTACATCCTCAAGATCGTGGAGGAAAAGACAGATGAGTGAACTGAAGAAGCCTGATAAGCAGCAAAAGGCCCTCGCCCAAGCTGAAGCAAAGCGCAACAAGCCCTCCTGGGTGTACAGTGTCGTGCTGCCGGTAGTACGCTTTCTGTTCAAGACCATTCTGCCGGTGAAATTCCATGATGTGGAGAATGTCCGCAGCATGGAAGCGCCATTCATTCTCATGGCGAACCACACCACCATGCTGGATCCCTTCATGATGGCTGCGGCGGTACCGAAGTATCAGATTCGCTTCATTGGTAAGAAGGAGCTGTGGAAAATCAAGCCCTTTGCCTGGTTTGCCAACAACATCAAGGCCATCCCGGTGGATCGTCACAACACGGATATGGAAGCCATGCGCGCCTGCATGCGCGTTACCCGCGAAGGCCATGTACTGGGCATCTTTCCTGAGGGTACCCGCCATCACGGCGGCTTGATGACGGAGTTGGAATCCGGTGTGGCGATGATCGCTCTGCGTTCGAAGGTTCCGCTGGTGCCGGTGTACATTGCAGGCAAGCTGGGGTTGTTCCGTACGCTGCACGTGTACGTGGGCGCACCTATCATGATGGACGACCTGCGGGCAGAGGGCATCAACACCCAGACCTGTCAGGCGCTGCTGGGCCGAATCACCGAGACCTACGCCGCCCTGGATGCGGCACGCCCGGAGGCGTGATGTCTCCCGGACAGATCCATCGCAGGCGCTGCGAGGGTTTGTTTGCGCACGTTCAAAAATAATTTTGAAAAAAATGCGTGAAGAAGAAGGAATTCAGCAATTTGCATCGAATATGGTTCTAACAGCAAGTTTGCGAAAGGAAGCTGTTCATGCCACTTGAGGTCGCTCAACACGCGGGATTCTGCATGGGTGTGCGCCGTGCGGTCGAGGCAGCCATGAAGGTTGCCGCTACTGACGTGCCCTCCTGCACCTTGGGTGCACTGATTCATAACCCTACGGTGGTGGACATGCTTACCGCACATGGCGTTCCGGCGATCCATGCAGCAGATGAGGCAAATGGCCGTCAGGTGCTGATCCGCAGCCACGGCGTTTCGCCGGATGTGCTGGACGATTTGGAGAAGCGCGGATGCAAGGTGCTTGATCTGACCTGTCCCTTTGTGGACAAGCTCCATCGTATCGTCGCCGACGGCACGGCGGATGGGACGCCTGTCGTCATGGTGGGGGAACGGGATCATCCCGAGGTCAAGGGCACCTGCGGCTGGGCAAAGGGCGATGTTTATGTTGTAGCCACCCCGGAGGAAGCTGCTGAGCTTCCGCAGCTGTCCCGGGCTGTTTCAGTTGTTCAGACGACCTTCCCGCCGGATCGGTGGGAGGCCATCGTGAGCGTTCTGCGGCATAAGGTAGGGGAGCTCCGGGAGCACAACACCATCTGCAATGCCACGGCTACCCGTCAAAGGGAAGCTCGTGAGCTGGCGGCCCGTGCGGACGCGATGATCGTTGTCGGCGGCCGGGAAAGTGCAAACACGCAAAAGTTGTACGCGGCCTGCAAGGCGCTGTGTCCGCGGACGATTCTGGTAGAGCGCGCGGCGGAGATTCCGCCTGCCTTTGCAAATATAAATTCCGAATTCATTGGAATTACCGCCGGAGCATCAACTCCCGACGGTTCACTTAAGGAGGTTGTAACCCAAATGACCGACATGCAGAACACCGAGTTTACCATGGATGCCGTCGTGGCGAGCCTGACCCGCATCCGCGCCGGCCAGACCGTCACCGGTAAGGTTGTGCAGATCACCGAGGACGAAGTCTGCGTCAACATCGGCTACAAGGCCGACGGCATCATCAAGCGCGCCGACCTGACCCAGGAAGATGTCAACCTGGACGACGAGATCGAAGCCGAGATCGTCAAGGTCAACGACGGCGAGGGCAACGTGGTTCTGTCCCAGCGCAACATCGTTAACCGCAAGGCTTGGGAGGCCCTGCTGGCCAAGCACGAGAACGGCGAGTACGTTGTCGGCACCGGCAAGGAAGCCGTCAAGGGCGGCCTGATCTGCGACGTGGAGGGCGTGCGCGCCTTCGTGCCCGCTTCCCAGCTGGCTCAGCACTACGTCGAGAAGATCGCTGACTTCGTCGGCAAGGAAATGAAGCTGAAGATTATCGAGGTCGACAAGCAGAAGAAGCGCATCGTTGCTTCCCGCAAGCAGGTCATCGCTGAGGAGACCGCTGCTCGCGAAGAAGAAGCTTGGGGCCGTCTGGAAGAGGGCATCATTATCCACGGTATCGTCCGTCGTCTGTCCGCCTTTGGCGCGTTCGTCGACGTGGGCGGCGTGGACGGCCTGATCCACATCACCGACCTGAGCTGGGGCCGCATCTCTCATCCCAATGAGGTTGTCAAGCCCAACCAGGAAGTCGACGTCAAGATCCTGTCCCTGGACCGCGAGCGCAAGCGTATCCAGCTGGGCTACAAGCAGCTGATGCCCCGTCCCTGGGACAATGCTGCTGAGATGTACCCCGAAGGCGCGATCGTTGAGGGCAAGGTTGTCCGCATCACCGATTTCGGCGCTTTCGTTGAGCTGCAGCCTGGCCTGGACGGCCTGGTGCACATCTCCCAGTGCGCTCCCACCCGCGTGAACAAGGTCGAGGACGCTGTCCAGGTCGGCCAGGTTGTCCGCGTGAAGGTTCTGTCTGTTGACACCGAGAAGAAGCGCATCTCCCTGTCCATCCGTCAGGCTGTGGAAGAGGAGTTCACCTTCGAAGAGGTTGACGAGCTGGAGCCCGTGGCTGTCGACGTCGAGGCTGTTGCCGAGGCTGAGGCTGCTTCCGAGGAGACCGCTGAGTAATCTGCGTTCAACTGAACACACTGCAGGAGACAGGAAAGACCTGTCTCCTGTTTTGCGTCTTGAAAAGGTTTTGTGGATAAAACAATGAAATATGAGCAAAATGAACAAAAGCGAATATTTCTGATACCATATATATCCGACGGATGCAGAGCAAAGCGGAATCGTTTTCGTGAAGAATCAACAAAAACATGAAAAACGCACAATTCCCTCTTGTGGCGCTGCGGAAAAGGTGGTAGAATAGGATATTATCTGAGCCGGGACGATAATCGTTCGTCTTTTGCAGGATTTGCAATCATGAAAAGGGAGCGTGCCTCAATGGTGGAGATCGGCGAACTGCTGACGGAAGGCAAGGGCAAGCGTGTTTACGCCACGAACGACCCCAAAACCGCTGTTGTCTATTTCAAGGATGAAGCTCTGGCTTATCATGGACTCAAGCGTGGCCGCATTTTGGGCAAGGGCGAGGTCAACAACGCCGTATGCGCCCATCTGTATAAGATGCTGGCGGAGAAGGGCATTGAGAACCACTACATTGAGCAGCTGGACGCCCGCCAGTCCCTGGTGAAACGCTGCGAGACGATTCCGATCACCATCAAGGTACGTAATCGCGTGGCAGGCACGCTTGGAGCGCGCATCGGCCTGGAAACCGGCGCCAAGCTGGATTCCACCATTGTGGAAATCATGCTGCATGACGAGTACCTGGAAAACCCCGTCATCAACAAGACCCATATCATGGCCCTGCATCTGGCTACCAGCGAGGAAGTCGATTTCATGATCGAAACCTCCCTGAAGATCAACGAGATCCTGACCGAGTATATGGCGGACATCGGCGTTGAACTGGTAGATTTCAAGTTGGAGTACGGTCGCTATGAAGGTCGAGTACTGCTGGTGGACGAGATCGATGCGGATACCTCCCGTTTCTGGGACGCACGCACCCATGAGCCTATGGACATTGATCGTTTCCGCCGCGATCTTGGTAACGTGGAGCAGGCTTATCAGGATCTGCTCCATCGTATGATGGGCGACAAGTAAGTGCATGTCGAACGCCGTTGGTGAGAGCCGGCGGCGTTTTGCTGTATTTGCAGGAAATCACAGCAAGCGGAACTTGCATTTTTCTGCTTCGTGATGTATACTGTATGAGTAAAAGTATGCCCCCATTCAAGGAGGATATCAATATGAAGCTGATTATCGCCATCGTGCAGGACGAGGATACTTCCCGCCTGGTCAACCAACTGATGAAGAACGGCTACGGCGTGACCAAGCTGGCCACCACCGGCGGCTTTCTGCGTGCCGGCAATACCACGCTGCTCATCGGCGTGGATGACGAAAAGATTCCCGCGGTGATGAAGATTATCGAGGATGTGTGCAAGTCCCGCAAGCAGCTGACTGCTGCGCCCTCCACGATGGGCAGCATGGGCGGCATGCCCGGCGCTGCTTCCTATCCGGTGGAAGTGACCGTTGGCGGCGCGACTGTGTTCGTGCTGTCTGTGGATCAGTTCATCAAGCTGTAAGGAGTTTTTTCCATGCCTGCCAGTGATGCAAATGCGGCCTTCATGCCCGTCCTGTCCGACTTCAAGGGGCAGGGCGCGCTTTACGATGGTCTCATCCGCACCCTGGCGGACGGCACCTTTGTACATGCGTATCTGATCAGCGGTGCAGCTGGCATGGGCAAGCGTACGCTGGCCCGGCTGATGGCGCAGCATCTTTTGTGCACGGGGGAGAGGAAGCCCTGCGGTATCTGCCCGTCCTGCGTACAGGTGCGGGAGAATAATCACCCGGACGTCATCACCGTCACCCCGGGCAAGCCGCTTTCGCCGGAGGTCAAGGCCGGTATGGCGGGCATCCCGGTGGACGAGATCCGCTTTGTGAACAGTCTGGTCGGCCAGCATACTTTCGTGGGCGGCCAACGCGTGGTGATCATTGAACGAGCGGAGAAGATGAATGCGGCTGCCCAGAATGCGCTGCTCAAAACCCTGGAGGAGCCGCTGGCCGGCACGGTATTCCTGCTGCTGACGGAATCTCCGGAGCTGCTGCTTCCCACCATCGTCAGCCGGTGCCGTGCACTGAAGCTGCATCCCTGGCCGGACGAGGTGGTGCGAAATGCGCTGCGTGTCCACGGTGTGGATGATACCATGGCCAGAAAGGCGCTTTCTGTCTGCGGCGGAAGCATCGGGCAGGCCATCGCGGTGGCCGCGGACGAAGCTTACTGGCAGCGCAGGCGGGATGTGATGCAGAATCTCTTCGGTATAAGCGCCCGAGTGGACATATTGAAGGTCTCCACTGCGTGGAAGGACCGTAAGGATGAGTCCGACGCGCTGCTGAATGATGTCGAAGACATGCTGCGCACCCTGATGCTGGTGCGCTTCAAAAAGCAGGACGAGAGCCTGCTGGACGATTACCCTGACGCGTGGCAGCGTCTTGCCCGGGAAGGGGAGCTGCCGTCATTTATGAAGCTGATGGATGCGGTGACGGAAGCGCGCCGCATGCGGGCAAATCAAGTAACCTGGCAGGCGGTGGTGGAACAGCTGCTGCTGAGCCTGATGGAGGAAAAAAGCAAATGGTCAACGTAATTGGCGTTCGATTTGAGAATGCCGGCAAGCTGTATTTTTTCGATCCCGGTGAGCTGTGGCCTACGCCCGGCGATTATGTGCTGGTGGAGACCTCCCGCGGCGTGGAGTTCGGCGAGGTGGTGACCGGCATCAAGGAGATCGATGATTCCACCCTGCAGAGCCCCCTAAAGCCCGTGGTGCGTATCGCCAGCGCGGAGGACATCCAGCACAACAAGGACAACAAGGTGGCTCAGCGCGAGGCCTATGAGGTTTGCCAGAAGAAGATTGCAGAGCACAAGCTGGACATGAAACTGGTGAGCGTGGAGTATACCTTCGACAATTCGAAGATCCTCTTCTACTTTACCGCCAATGGCCGCGTGGACTTCCGCAGCCTGGTCAAGGATCTGGCAAGCGTGTTCAAGACCCGCATCGAGCTGCGTCAGATCGGCGTGCGCGATGAAGCGAAGATGCTGGGTGGTCTGGGCATCTGCGGCCGTCCCATCTGCTGCGGCGCCTTTTTGGGGGATTTCCAGCCCGTGTCCATCAAGATGGCCAAGGAACAGAACCTGTCCCTGAATCCCACGAAGATCTCCGGCGTGTGCGGACGCCTCATGTGCTGCCTGAAGTACGAGCAGGATCAGTACGAGGCCACCCGCAAGAAGATGCCCAAGGTCGGCAAGGAGGTCATCACGCCCGACGGCCCCGG
>JAFXFR010000006.1 GCA_017513475.1 Clostridia bacterium | reverse complement strand
GGCCGCCGATGGCCGTTTCCGCGCCGTAGGGGATGCTGTAATACTCGTCGAAGCCGCGGAAATGGTCGATGCGGGTCACATCGTAGAGCTGATAGCAGTACCACAGGCGGCTCAGCCACCACTGATAGCCGGTCTCGCGGTGATAATCCCAGCGATAGAGGGGATTGCCCCAGAGCTGGCCGGTTGCGGAGAAGCCGTCCGGCGGGCAGCCCGCCACGGCGACAGGCTTGCAGCGCTCGTCCAGCTGGAAGAGCTGCGGATTGGCCCAGGTATCGGCGCTGTCCATGGCAACGTAGATCGGGATATCGCCGATGAGCCTGATGTGATTCGCGTTGGCGTACTGCTTCAGCGCCCGGTACTGCTGGAAGAACTTGAACTGCAGGTACTTCTGGAACTCGATATCGTAGTACAGCTCGCGCCGGTAGTAGTCCAGCGCAAAGCCCCAGCGCAGGCGGATATCCTCCGGCCACTCGTACCAGCACTGGCCGCCGAAGAAGTTCTTCAGCGCCATGAACAGCGCGTAATCCTCCAGCCACCAGGCGTTTTCGGTGGCAAAGCGCAGGTAGTCGCCGTTCTCCGCGATGCGGCTGCGCTCGTAGGCCTTGCGCAGCAGGGGATAGCGGGCTTTGTAGAGCTTTTCGTAGTCAATGTCGGAAGAATCCGCACCGAAATCAGCTTCATCGCATTCCGCCTGCGTCAGCACGCCCTCTTCGATCAGCGCTTCGAGGCTGATGAAGTAGGGGTTGCCCGCGAAGGTGGAAAAGCTCTGGTAGGGGGAGTCGCCGTAGGAGGTGGGGCAGATCGGCAGGAACTGCCAGTACGTCTGACCGGCCTCCTTCAGGTAGTCCACAAATTCATAGGCGCACTTGTCAAAGCAGCCCACGCCGTATCGGGATGGCAGGCTGGTGATGGGCAGCAGCACGCCGGCAGCGCGGTTCATCATTCGTCATCCTCCATATCGCTGTCAAAGTCGCTCCAGGGGGACTCTGGCTGCTTTGCTGGTTCGTTGCCGTGGGGCAGGGTCTCGATCATCACGCCGAAGTGGTCGGACACGACCGGGTGGTTCTCTCCGTTGAACACGACGCGGGATGCGGCGATCTTCTCCGGCAGCGAGCACCAGATCAGGTCGATGCGTATGCCCTCTGCGGCCGTGTCGGCCATCTTGCCGCGCCAGCCGTCGATCACGCCGGGGACGGTCAGGCCGCTGTCATGCTCCCGTGCATGGCGGAAGGTGTCGTGCCAGCCGGTGGCGGCGATCTTGTCGTAGCCCTCGCCGCGTACCTCCGCCGGGGAGTTGAAGTCACCCATCAGCCAGACCGGGGCATGGCGCGGCTTGGTGGTCACGAAGGCGTTGAGCACCTTCCACTGGGCCAGGAACGGCTCCTGCTCGTCCTCCCACCAGCCCATGTGGACGGTGTAGAACCAGTCGGTCAGGCCTTCGACCTGCATGCCCAGCACCTTGCGGGTCTTCCAGTTGGTGTAGTCGTCCGCGCGGCTGATGAGGAAACTCTCCACGTGGGAGATCTTCCGCTCCAGCACCAGCATCGCCAGACCCTCGTCATACTTGCCGTAGCCGACTTTGATGGGCAGATAGGTCCAGCTGCACGGCACGCCTGCTTCCCGCAGGAGCCTCGCGGCATTGGCGGCGTGGTTGTCCGCCCGGACGGGAACGGCGGTCTGCGCCGGGACGTAGCCGGTCAGCAGCGCTTCGTCCGCCAGGGGGGCGGCGATGGTCTGGTTGACCTCCTGCAGCGCGATGACGTCCGGCATTTCTTCCAGCACGCCGTGCACGAACTGCTGCAGATTCTCCCCGTAGTTCTTCTCCACCAGAGAATGGGTATTGAGCGTCATGATCTTCATGAGAATGCCTCCTTCGGGAAAGGGCGGCGCAGCAGCTTACCGCGCCGCCGGGGTTATCAAAGAATGTCGTTGATATCGGACTTGATCACGTCTGCCTTGGGGCCGTAGACCGCCTGGATGCCGTTGCCCTTGACGAGCAGGGACATGGCGCCCTCCGCCTTCCATGCGTCCTTATCTGCAACCTTGGCCGCATCCTTGACGGTCACGCGCAGACGGGTCATGCAGGCGTCCACCAGGGTGATGTTCTCCCGGCCGCCCAGCAGCGCGATGATCCGCTCCGCCTGGCAGCCTTCCTTGCCGGCGGCCGCGTTCTGCTGTGCAACGGTCGCGGGCTCTTCGGCACTTTCATCGTTGTAGTTGCCCAGACGGCCGGGCGTGGCAAACTTCATTTTGCCGATCATGAAGTAGGCCACAGCAAAGCCGATGCCAAGGAACACCACGCAGGCGATGATAAAATTGATGATGTCGCCGCCCAGGCCTGCCTTCAGGCTCATGGGCACGCGGGTCAGGAACTCCAGGTTGCCGAAGGAATGCAGGCGCAGGTCAACGATGCCCGCCAGCGCGAAGGCACATCCCTGCAGGATCGCATAGACGATGTACAGAGGCAGCGCGCAGAACATGAACATGAACTCGATCGGCTCCGTCACACCGGTGAGGAACACCGCCAGGGTGGTGGAAATGAACATGGAACGGTAGCGCTTGCGCTTATCGGGATCAACGCGGCGGTACATCGCCAGCGCAACGCCCATCAGCAGACCGGTTGCACCGATCATCTGACCAACCTTAAAGCGGGCGGGAATGACGGTCGCCATCAGGTTCTCAGCAGCGGCCATGTTGCCGGCGTCCTTGAAATTGATCAGGTCGGTCACCCAAGCCAGCCACAGGGGATCCTGACCATAGACCATGGTTCCCGCAGATGCGCCGGTCTGGATCAGGTATTCGCCGCCGAAGGAAGTGTAATTCATGGGGATGGTGAGCATGTGGTGCAGACCGAAGGGCAGCAGCAGACGCTCCAGGGTGCCGTAGATGAAGGGCGCCAGCACGGGAGAGGTCTCGGAGGAATTGGCGATCCACACGCCGAAAGCATTGATGCCGGACTGGATCAGCGGCCAGATCACGGACAGCACCAGGGAGATCACCACGGAGTAAGCGATGACCATCAGGGGCACGAAGCGCTTGCCGTTGAAAAGGCCAGCGCATCCGGCAGTTTGCGGAAGTTGTAGAACTTGTTGTACACCACGCCGCCGACAAAGCCAGCGATGATGCCGATGAACACGCCCATGTTCAGCGCGGGGCGACCCAGGACTTCCGTGAAGTAATTCTCCACCAGCATCTCCTGGCCGAAGAGGCTGTGCACCACCGCGCCCTCGGTCGCGAGCATATCGCTGGTCACGCCAAAGACGGAGCCGGTGATGCAGTTGATGAGCACGAAGGCGATGATTGCCGCAAACGCGCCGCCTGCGCGTTCCTTGGCCCAGCTGCCGCCGATGGCTGCTGCAAACAGGATGTGCAGATTGCCGATGATGGCCCAGCCGATCTGCTCCATGGTCGCGCCGATGGTCATGAGGATCGACACATCCGCACCAGCCATCTGGATCAGCTTACCGATGGAGAGCATCAGACCTGCGGCAGGCATGACCGCGATGACCGTCATGAGCACCTTGCCCAGCTTCTGCAGGAAGTCAAAGTTGATCTTGCCCTTCTTCTCGGACGCTTCGGGCTTTGCTTCCGCCTTCGCGGCAGGTTCCTCTTTGGCGGGCTCTGCCGCATCGTCCTTCAGGGTGATCACAGCATGCTGACCAGCGGTCACATGGCCGCTGGCAGGGCAGAGCTGCTTTTCATCCGCGCCGTCGCAGATGATGACAGGCGTGATGGTGTTCAGGCCCTGGGCCTTGATGTAATCGAGGTCGATTTCGGCTACCAGATCACCGACCTTCACCCGGTCGCCTTCCTTGACACAGGGCTTGAATCCCTCGCCCTTGAGGCCCACGGTGTCCAGACCCACATGGACCAGGATTTCCAGGCCGTCATCTGAGGTGAAGCCGTAGGCATGGAGCGTCTCGGCAACCGTAGAGATCTCGCCGTTCACGGGGCTGTACAGCTTGCCGTCATCGGGAATGATGGCCACGCCGTCACCCAGCACCTTCTGGGAGAACACCTCGTCCGGCACTTCGCTCAGCAGTACGGGCTGTCCGCTCAGCGGAGCGATGACCATTTGCAACTTGTTCGTCATGCTGGTTGTTCCTCACTTTCATCGTTTGCATTGGAGTTGCAGAAACTTTGCACAAATAATGTACCAAATTTGCATAAAAGTTGCAATGTTATTTCTGGTATATAGTGTAAACTGTCGAATTAGCCAAATTCGAAAGGACGAAAACGATGTAAATTTGTGAAACATTGTGCAAATTTTACGCAAACCACAGTGCAATTCCTTGAAAACGCATTTGACAAATTCGACATCTTTCGCTACAATATGTCCCAGAATGCACAAGTACAGCTTTAACCAAGGAGAATCAGCATGGCAGTAACGATCAAGGATGTTGCAGCGCTTGCAGGCGTTTCGCCGTCAACTGTTTCACGCGTATGCAACGACAATCCATCTATCAGCAAGGAGACACGCGACAGGGTTCGTGAAGCCATGCTGGAGCTTGGCTATGAGCAAGCGATTCCGGCAGAGGAACCGATCACGCCCACGTTCAGAATGATCGGCGTTGTCCTGCCGCCGTCCCCGCGTGAAACATTCGAAAACTCCTTCTATCTGGAGACGATCCGCGGCATCGGGCAGGTATGCAACCCCAAGCGTGTCATTTGCACAACCATCACCGGCCGGGATGATGCGGAGATCCTCCGCTCGATCCAGGCGCTTCATCAGACCGGACAGGCGGACGGATTCATCATGCTGTATTCCAAGAGGAACGATCCGGTTGTGGAATACCTGTGCGAGCATGGGATTCTGTACGTCATCATCGGCAAGGCCAATGCGCTGGCCAGCCAGACGATCTGTATCGACAATGACAACCTCCTGGCAGGACGGGAGGCGGCGGATCACCTCTATCAGATGGGGCATCGTCGCATTGGATATGTGGGCAGCGGCGGCAGCTTCCTGTATTCCGCCGACCGCAAGGCTGGCTATCAGCTCGCGCTGCTGCAGCATGAGCTGCCCGTGCGCCAGGACTATGTGGTGGAAATGGAAAGCCTGCGGTCAGACAGTCCTTCCGCACTGGAGCAGCTGCTTTCACAACCTGATCGTCCGACTGCCTTTGTTGTCAGCGACGATCTCCTGGCTGTTGGGCTGGAGCGTATGTGCGTGCAGAAGGGGCTTCGCATTCCCGAGGATATCTCCATCGTATCCTTCAACAATTCGCTGCTGGCCCAGCTGGCTTCTCCCCAACTGACCAGTGTGGATGTGAATTCGTTCCAGTTGGGCTACGAGGCCGCTGCGCAGATCATCAACCACGCCGATAACCCGAATCTGATGGCAACAAAGATCGTTGTCCCCCATCGTATTGTCTCAAGGGAGAGCTGCCAGCAGCCAAAGGGGCAGTGATGCCCCCGCGCTATTCACCTGAGTATGAATGTGTCGGAAAGCATATTCCGTTAACCATTCTCTTCTTTGTTTGATGAAAAGGTTACACCAGCGCGCCGAAAAGAAAACACATTCTGTCCCTGAGCATCATAAAGATACACCCGAACGATAAAAAGATTTACCCGCAATGAAGCAGACTTACCTGTTGCATTGCGGGCTTTTCTCTGCTCATACCCTATACAGCAAAAGAGACAGCACACGACTGTCTCTTTTGCTATTTTGATAAAAACGTGAGAGAAACTTTAGTATGGGATAAATTTGTCCTTGACAAATCACATTCCACTCGTTGATGAGAATGCGGACGATCCATTGCTGCAGCCGCGCTTCCTCGCGCAGGGAGCTCCGTTTGCGCCAGGCCTTCTCAATGGCGGACTGCACCGCGTCCTCCCGGTCTGCGTGATCGCGCAGGAGGGCGCATGTCACCCGATAGAGCGTCCCCTGCATCGCGATGACGCGGGCCGCGAAGTCTTCATTGGTCATTGAGGAAATCCTCCTGTAAAGCTTTACACCTATATGACGGAGCAGGGCCGGCTCAGGTTGCATCAAGGGCGAATTTTTCTGCCCATGCAAAAGGCCTGCCGCAAAACGCAGCAGGCGTGAAGTGATACAGAAACATCACTTGTCAAAGAAAGTTGGCAGCGCGCAGTACATGATCAGCTCCACGGATTTGGTGCTGTGGCCGCCGGAGCACTGGGTGTAGTACAGGTTGCCGTCAGCAAAGTTTTCGCAGTAGACGAAGGTGTCCGGCAGCTGCTTCATGGCTTCGACCTGCGCGGTCATGCCGGGATAGCCCACGTCACCCTCGCCGCCGCAGCCGGCATAGATGAAGAAATCGTCTTTGGTGTACCCGGAACGGATGACGCTGGCCTCCAGATCCCTTGCAGCGACTGCCGCATCACCGCCGAAGCTCGCGCCGCCGCAGCAGGGCATGTAGTAGGCGATCTGATCCAGGCTGTGGCCGAAGGTCGCCCAGCAGCATACGGATCCCATGGAGAAGCCGCTGAAGGCACGGTGGGTACGGGACGCACGGATGCCCTCAGGGGTGACGTCCGGGGCGTAGGTGTTGTAGGCGCTCTCAAAGGCGGGGATGAGGTAGTTGTTCAGCTCATACCAGAAGTTGCCTGCGCACCAGAATTCATCCCGGCTGGGCACTGCATAGGTGGGCGTGACCACGAAGAGGGGCTCGATGCGGCCTTTTTCGATCATGGCATCCAGCACAAACTGCATGTTGGAGAAGGAACCGGCGCCCCGGAAATAGGTGGTGTAGCCGCCGCCGTGGCCATGCATCAGGTAGAGCACGTTGTAGTGGGTGTCCGTATCGTTGGGGTCATAGCCGTAGGGCACGTAGACCAGGGCGCTCTTGGTGTAGGCCTGGCCGTCCTCGGTCACGGCGTCATAGCGGAACAGGACGGTCTTGCCGCGCTGGGTAACGCCGGTGATGTAGTTCGGATCCATTTCCTCGAAGGTGTTGTCCGGGAAATTGGTTTTGCGGGCGGGTTCTTCGGCATGCCCCAGGCAGGCCAGCAGCAGTACGGCGGTCAACAGAAAAACGATCAGCTTCTTCATGGATTTTCTCCTTTATCGATTGGATGAATGATCCTTTGGTTATAGTATACCTGAAGATGGATGAAGTTGCAACTGTCATTTGAGGCTGCCGCAGGGAAAGCATGGCGGATGAATTGCCATTCATACCGGAATGTGGTATAATGTAGAAAATCATCCGTACAAGTGAACAGGAGAATCCTCGCCGGAACGATGCGAGTCCGCAGTATCCCCGGCGTCTCCGGCTGACACGAAAGGAGCAAATCTATGCAGCGCCTTTTTCCCACCCATTTTATCCGTGAATGCAGCTCTGCGCCCTCTGTGTGGACGCTGACTGTCCTGGATCAGGACATGCCGCCGGTAAAGGCCCTGGTGCCCTCCGCGTGGGAGATGATTCCCGCGCTGCACAACTACCGCGGCCGCGCGGCGTATGAGTGCCGGATCGATTGCGGCGGCAATATGCGCTTCCTCTTTGGCGGCGTGAGCTTCTGGGCAAAGGTGTACCTGGATGGCGCGCTGCTGGCGGAGCACTACGGCGCGTACACTGCCTTTGACGCCATCGCGAAGGACGTTCCCTACGGCAGGCATACCCTGCGCGTGGAGGTGGATAACCGCTTCAGCGAGGAGAGTACCCTGCACTTTGGCAACGACTACTACTCCTATGGCGGCATCACCCGCCCGGTGGAGGTCGAATACCTGGGTGATGTGTATGTGAAGCAGCTGCACGTCACACCTGTCCGCACGGCGGTGGATTGCTGGGCGGCGCAGACGGAGGCTGTCGTGGTGAATCTGAGCGATGTGCCCATCATCTGCGACGTGCGCCTGGAGGTCGCAGACAGCGAGGTGTGCGTGGAGGGCGTGCAGATCGCCCCCGGCGGCGAGACCGCTGTCCTGCAGAGGATCGACTGCCCTGGCGTACAGTCCTGGAGCATCAATTCCCCTGTGCTGTACAGCGTCTCCGCCGTTGTTGAGACAGAGGGGGAGCCGGTGGACGACCTGCGGGACCGTATCGGCTTCCGCACGGTGGAGGTCAGGGGCAGGGACATCCTCTTCAACGGGGAGAAGCTGATCGTGAAGGGCTTCAACCGTCACGAGGAGTACGGGCCCTTCGGCTGCACGGTCCCGGTGGAAAGCATGGCCCACGACATCCTGCTGATGAAGGAAATGGGCGCCAACGCCGTGCGCACCTGCCATTATCCCAACGATCCCCGGTTCCTGGATCTGTGCGATGAAATGGGTCTGCTGGTCTGGGAGGAATCCCATGCCCGCGGCATCCAGGAGCATACCATGCGCCTGCCCAACTTCATGCCCCAGACCCTCCTGTGCACCCGCGAGATGGTCAATCAGCACTACAATCACCCGGCGATCTTCATCTGGGGCTGCCTGAACGAGTGCGCAGACGATACCGACTACGGCGCGGACTGCTATCGTCAGACATATCGCCTGCTGGACGAGCTGGATACCTCCCGCCCGATGACCGCTGCGCTTCTTGAAAGGGCTGGCGGCAAGGTCTTCGGGGACAGCGATGTAGTGAGCGTCAACATCTACCCCCGCTGGTACCACAACACCCCTGTGAAGGACGGCATGGACCGGAAGATGGCGGAAATCGCAGCCGGTGGCGGCGGCGACAAGCCTCTCATCATCTCAGAGATCGGCGCAGGCGCGGTGTACGGCTGCCACGATCCCATCGGGGAAGCAAAGTGGTCCGAGGAGCGCCAGTGCACCATCCTCCGGGAGCAGATCACGACGGTATTGAACCATCCGGCGTGCAGCGGCATCTTCATCTGGCAGTTTGCCGACGTCCGCGTGGACGAAGGCTGGGCCATGGGACGTCCCCGCACCCACAACAACAAGGGCGTGGTGAACGAGTACCGTCAGCCGAAAATGAGTTTCCGGCTGGTGAAGGAGCTCTTTGCCAAATAAATGCCCCGAAAAGGGCGCTGTGAAAGCTTCCTTTGAATAAGACGCATAAAATCCTCCCAAACTTATCCGGGAGGATTTATGCATGAAGGAATGGAGCGCCTGGATGGCGAATAAACTGGATGAGCACATTGCCGTGCTGGAACGCATGCATCTGCCGGATTACATCCGCTATCTGGAGGATCACCGCAGGTTTTACCGCATGCATTTTCTCGGCGGCATCGTCCGTGGGGTGGGATCGGCCATCGGGTTTACCATCCTGGGCGCGGCGCTGGTGTGGCTGCTGCAGGACCTGGCCCAGCGGAATCTCCCGGTGATCGGGGATTTTCTGGCGGACATTGTCAATGTTGTGCAGCGCAGATTGGAGTAACATGCGCAAGTTTTATTGGATCGCCGCGGTGACGGTGATCGCTGACCAGCTGGTGAAGTGGTTGTGCACCCGTCTGAGCGGCAGCGTGATGCTGATCCCGCATGTGCTGGCCCTGACCTACGCGGAGAACACCGGCATGGCCTTCAGCCTGTTTTCAGGGCGGGCATGGGTGCTGGGCGTGGTATCGGCGATGTGCATCCTGGCGGGCTGGCTGGTGCTGAGACGGTACCGGCTGGGAGGATTCAGCCGCACGGCAGCGATGCTGATGCTGGGCGGCGCGGTGGGCAATATGATCGACCGGTTTTTTCGGGGCTATGTGGTGGACATGTTTGAGGTGCTGTTTACGGATTTCGCCATTTTCAATGTAGCGGACGCAGCCCTTACAGTGGGCACCGTCCTGATGGCGATATCGCTGCTGTTCTGTCCAAGGGAGTGGCAGGACAGGACAAGCACCAGGGAAGCCTGAAAACGGGTTAAGGGCCTGAGGCCCTTACGGGGTCCAGGGCCGCGGAGGCCCTGGTGGGGTACAGGGGCAACGCCCCTGCTCCGGCCCGCAGGCCATAGAAGCACGCGCCTTTCGCGGAATCTCCGATTCCGCCGAAACAGCTCACCCCGCCGCAACGGAGCGCACCTCAGCCCCATCCTCCGCCCCGCTGCAAGGAAGCTGCCCCTCAGTAACACAAGATGGAGAAACACACATGGAAGCAACCGCAATGACCTTCACCGCCGACGGTCGCCGCCTGGACGTCCTCCTGTCGGAGCAATCCGGCCTGACCCGCAGCCGCGTGGCGACCCTGATGGAAGAAGGCAACGTCACCGTTGACGGCCAGACCGTCACCAAGGCGGGCCTCAAGGCCAAGCCCGGCCAAACCGTCACCCTGACCATCCCTGCCCCCAAGCCTGCCGCCCCCGAGGCCCAGGACATCCCCCTGACCATCCTCTACGAGGACGCCGACCTGGCCGTGGTGGTCAAGCCCTGCGGCATGGTCGTCCATCCCGCAGCGGGCAACGAGGACGGCACGCTTGTCAACGCGCTGCTGCACCACCTGGACAGCCTGGGGGGCATCGGCGGCGAACTGCGGCCGGGGATCGTCCACCGGCTGGACAAGGATACCAGCGGGCTGCTGCTGGTCGCCAAAAACGACGCATCCCAGCTGGCCCTCTCCGAGCAGCTGAGCGCCCGCACGATGGAGAAGCACTACCGCGCGCTGGTGGAAGGCAACATCCGGGAGGACTCCGGCCGCATCGAGGCCGCCATCGCCCGCAGCAAGAAGGATCGCAAGAAGATGGCCGTGGACGAGGAAGGCCGCGAAGCCATCACCGAATGGGCGGTGCTGGAGCGGGGCCGCGGCGTGACGCTGCTGGACGTGCACATCCTCACCGGGCGCACGCATCAAATCCGTGTGCATTGCAAGCACATCGGGCACCCCGTCTGCGGCGACCCGATCTACGGCTCTTCGCGGGGGGCGAAGGTGCCCCGGCTGATGCTGCACGCCTATTCCCTCAGCTTCACCCACCCCGCCAGCGGCGAGCGGATGACCTTTACCGCCGAGCTCCCGGCTGAATTCCTGCGGGGGATGAAGTCCAACGGTGTCACCGTTGAGGAGGATGCGAGCCTGCTGTAATATTTGTAGGAAACGCCCCATCAGGG
>JAFXFR010000095.1 GCA_017513475.1 Clostridia bacterium | reverse complement strand
GTTTCGTGATGCTCATCCTTTCTGCATGGCGGCTCATCATGTACCGAACTGCGCGTTGTACAGCGTCGAATAGAACCCGCCCTGGGCCATGAGTGCGTCGTGATTGCCCTGCTCGATGATGTGGCCGTCCTTCATGACGAGGATCACGTCGGCCTCACGGATGGTGGACAGGCGGTGCGCCACGATGAAGGACGTACGGCCCTGCATCATCTTCGCGAAGGCGGACTGGATGCGCAGCTCCGTGCGGGTGTCGATGGAGGAGGTGGCTTCGTCCAGGATCAGCATGGGCGGCAGGGTCAGCATCACGCGGGCGATGCACAGCAGCTGCTTCTGTCCGGCGGAAAGGTTGCCGCCGTTCTCGGTAATGACGGTGTCGTAGCCGTCGGGCAGGCGGCGGATGAAGGAGTGGGCGTGGGCGGCCTTGGCGGCGGCGGTGATCTCCTCGATGGTCGCGTCGGGCTTGCCGTAGGCGATGTTCTCGCGGATGGTGCCCGCCTTCAGCCAGGTGTCCTGCAGCACCATGCCGATGTTCCGGCGCAGCTCATGCCGCTTGATATCGCGGACGTCCGTGCCGTCCACCCGGATGGCGCCGCCGTTCACGTCGTAGAAGCGCATGAGCAGGTTGATCAGCGTGGTCTTGCCGCAGCCGGTGGGGCCGACGATGGCGATGCGCTGGCCGGGCTCCACGGTCAGGGAGAAGTCCTCGATCAGCGGACGGTCCGGCACGTAGCGGAAGCTCACGTCGGTGAGGCTGACGTTGCCCTGTGCGTCCAGGTCGGAGGCATCCGCCGCGTCGGGCAGGCGGTCGGGCTCGTCCAGCAGGGCGAAGATGCGGCCCACGCAGGCCAGCGCGTTTTGCAGCTCGGTCACCACGCCGGAGATCTCGTTGAAGGGCTTGGCGTACTGGCTGGCGTAGGAGAGGAACACGCTCATGCCGCCGATGGTCATCGTGGGGTTGTCCGCGATGGCGAACAGCGCGCACACCAGGCCCACCGCCGCGTAAATGATGTTGTTGACCAGGCGGGTAGAAGGGTTCACAAGGGAGGAGAAGAAGGTCGCCTTCAGGCTGACCTTGCCCAGCCGCTCGTTGATCTCGTCGAACTCGGCGAGGCTCTCGTCCTCGTGGCCGAAGGACTGCACGACCTTCTGGCCCTCAATCAGCTCGTTGATCATCGCGGTCTGCTCGCCGCGTACCTTGGCCTGCTCGGTGAAGTAACGGTGGGTGCTCTTGGCGATGAAGGCGGCCACGAAAAGGCTCAGGGGCGTGAGCACCACCACCAGCAGGGCAATGGAGACATTCAGCGCCAGCATGATGCCCAGGGTGCCGCAGATGGTCACCACGCCGGTGAACAGCTGGGTGAAGCCCATCAGCAGGCCGTCGGAGAAGGCGTCCACGTCGGCAATGACGCGGCTGACCACGTCGCCGGCTGGGTGGGCGTCCAGGTAGGAAAGGGGCAGGCGTTGGAGCTTGCGGCTGGTCTCATTGCGGATGTCCCGGCTGACGCAGTAGGCAATGCGGTTGTTGCTCGTCGCCAGGAACTGCTGAGCAATCGCCGCAAGGACAGCGCTGACGGCGATCAGCAGCACCCAGCGGGTCAGTCCGGCATAATCCACTGCGCCCACGCCGATCATGCAGTCGATGGCGTTGCCGGAGAAGATCGGGATCAGCAGCGCCGCCGCCGCGCTCACGGACGCGCACAGCAGGCTCACCAGCACATGGGCGCGGTAGGGCTTCACATAGGGGAGAACGCGCCGGAGGGTGCGGAGGTCGAGGCCTTTTTTCTGCTTGCTCATGCCTGCGCACCTCCCTTGGCGTGGTCGTTGCGGAACTGGGATTCGTGGATTTCAGCGTACACCGGGCAGGTGGTCAGCAGCTCATCATGGGTGCCGCAGCCGACCAGCTCGCCGTCGTCCAGGACGAGGATCTGATCCGCGTGGCGGATGCTCGACGTGCGCTGGCTGACGATGAAGGTCGTGGTGGTCTCGGGCAGCTCGCGCAGGGCACGGCGCAGGGCTGCGTCGGTGGCGTAGTCCAGGGCGGAGGCGCTGTCGTCCAGGATCAGCACGTCGGGCTTGGAGACCAGCGCACGGGCAATGGTCAACCGCTGCTTCTGGCCGCCGGAAAGGTTGCGGCCTCCCTGCTCCACAGGGTCATCCAGCTGGCGGGGCTTCTGCCGGACGAACTCCGCCGCCTGCGCGGTTTCCAGGGCCGCCCACAGCTCGTCGTCGGTGGCGGTCATGTCGCCCCAAAGCAGGTTGGAACGGATGGTGCCCTTGAACAGCTGGGCGCGCTGCATGACGACGGCCACGCGGTCGCGGAGCTCGTCGTGGGGCCAGTCGGCGATGGGGCGGCCCATCAGGCGGACTTCGCCCTTCGTCGCGTCGTAGAAGCGGGGGATCAGGCTCACCAGCGTGGACTTGCCGCTGCCGGTGCCGCCAATCACGCCGATGGTTTGGCCCTTCATCGCACGGAAGGAAATGTCGGTGATGCTCTCGTCGCCCGCGCCCTTGTAGGTCAGGGAAACATGGTCGAAGGCAACCGCCTCGTCCGCGGATTCAGCCGCTTCAGCCTTTTCCGGGTAGTGCATGGAGGTCTCCGTGTCCAGCACGGTAGCCACGCGGCCAAGGCTCGCCACCGCGCGGGTCAGCAGCACGATCAGGTTGGCCAGCTTCACCAGCTCCACCAGGATCTGGCTCATGTAGTTGACCAGCGCCACCACGTCGCCGGAGAGCAGGGTGCTGTTATTCACCTTGTCCGCACCGACGTAGAGGATGGCGATCAGCGCCAGGTTGACGACCACGTAGGTCATGGGGTTCATCAGCGCGGCAATTCGGCCCACCTTCAGCTGCGCTTCATTCAGCTCGCCGTTGGCCTGGGCGAAGCGCTCTGCCTCGGCCTCCTCGCGGCCAAAGGCGCGGACCACGCGCACGCCGGTCAGGTTCTCGCGGGTGGCGGAGGTGACCGCGTCCAGCTTCTGCTGCACCCGCTTGTACATGGGGGAGGTCAGCTTCATCACGCCGAAGACGATCACCGCCAGCACCGGGATGGCGATGACGAAGATGCTCGCCGCACCCCAGTCGATGGTGAAGGCCATGACCATCGCGCCGATGACGATGAACGGGCTGCGCAGGAACAGGCGCAGGAACATGTTCACGCCGTTTTGCACCTGGTTGACGTCGGCGGTCATGCGGGTGATGAGGGTCGACACGCCAATGGAATCCAGCTCGGTGAAAGAGAGCTTCTGGATGTGCTGCATCAGCTGATGGCGCAATCCCGTGGACGTACCGATGGCGGCCTTTGCGGCAAAATACTGGGCCGTAAAGGAGCAGCCCAGGCCCACCAGCGCCATGAGGATCAGCAGTCCGCACTGGCCGAGAATGTAGGCTGTATCCCGCGCGGCGATGCCGGTGTTGATGATATTGGCCACCACCAGCGGCACCAGCAGGTCAAACATGGCCTCCAGCATCTTGAACAGCGGGGCCAGAATGCTTTCCTTGGTGAATTTCTTCATATAGGGGAGCAGGTATTTCATGCAATGCCCTCCGAAAGTGGAATCCTATTGATTATACCGCATGCAGGGCGTTTCCTCAACAGCATTTTTCCTTTTCCGGGAAGAAATTCCCTGCCTTGTGCGTTGTATGGGCAGAAGACCCCGAAAGGAGAGCATTTCCATGAAGAGATTTCTGCTGATGCTGCTGACGATGGCGCTCTGCGTGAGCGCCGCCTCCGCGACGATCCTCCCGCCCGCCGGCGTGGACGAGGACTTCAAGGCCTGGACGGGCATTGAATGCACGCCCGCTGTAGTACTGTGCGAAAGCCTGAGTATCCTCAATGCCCGCGGCGATCAGGGCGGCAAGAAGGTCGAGACCCTGTATTACTCCGGTGAAACAACTCTCCCCGTCATCGAGAGCTGGGACGGCTATGCGAAAATCTACTATTCCGACGGCAACAAAACCGGCTGGGTACGCAATGATTACCTGCTGATGGACCCGGCCTGGTACCTCTGCGACGAGGACATGCAGGTCTACGCCTATCCGGACGTGATGGCGCCCCGCGTCGCCCTGCTGGACAAAGGCACGAAGCTGCCCATCATCACCGAATACGATGACGACACGATCAACGGCTGGGTGTGCGTGAGCCTGCGCGGCGCGGCGGGGTGGATCCGCAAGACTCCCAAGGACACGGCAGACGAAACCTGGTTCCGTCCGGAAATGCTGGCGGATATCACC
Organism: Clostridia bacterium; assembly: GCA_017513475.1. Classification (GTDB taxonomy): domain Bacteria; phylum Bacillota; class Clostridia; order Christensenellales; family Aristaeellaceae; genus UBA11524. Next base: position 20,659 of record JAFXFR010000095.1, on the reverse strand, counting down.
GGCGCGGTGCTGCAGGTGGGCGACCACGCGGTGGGCTCGGACGATCCGGCAGTGATGGAACAGCTGGCGGTGCTGCTCACCAATGTGGAGGACCGGGGCGGTCCGGTGGCAGGTTGTCCCTTCACTGCGACGCTGACGCTGCGCCTCAGGGACGGGCAGAAGGTTACCCTGCAGCTGGCCACCGATTCCTGCTGCATCTACCGCGTGAACGACCGGGATTACGCCTACGCCCGCAACCTTTTTGACCCCGACGAGGGTAATCCGGAGAATTCGGTGCTGTTTGCGCTCTTTGGCCTGGACGTGCAGACACTTTGGGGCCGGTGACGGCTGCATTGTCCTCAGGAATTGTAACAATTGAGCCCGTTTCCGCCGAAAGTCCCGGTGGACGGACGAATTAACCTTGCATACAATTGCAGAGTGTTGTATAATGTTTCCAGAGGGCTGAAGGACGCCCTGAATACAGAGGAGAAAAAAGGAGGCAGCCTATGGGTTCCATGGTTATCGGTATCATTTGCGTAGCGGTCATTGCACTGATTATCTTCATGTGCAATTATATCAAGGTGCCGCCGAATGTGGCGCTGATCGTTTCCGGCCGCAAGCATAAGTACAAGGTCAAGAACGACGACGGCCAGATCGTGGTGAAGAAGTTCGGCTACCGCATCGTCCGCGGCGGCGCGACCTTCGTGATCCCCTTCTTTGAGCGCGTTGACAAGCTGAACCTGGGCATCATGCAGGTTGATATCAAGACCGGCCAGCCCGTGCCTTCTCAGGAATACATCGGCGTGATGGTCGACGGTGTTGCCAACATCAAGATCGGCTCTGACGACGTGTCCGTTGCCACCGCTGCGGAGCAGTTCCTGGGCTGGAAGCAGCATGAGATCGCCGCGGTCGCCATGCAGGTGCTGGAAGGCAACATGCGTGAAATCATCGGCGGCATGACCATCTCCGATCTGGTGCAGAATCGCGACAAGTTCGCCACCGCCACCCAGCGCGCCGCTACCAGCGACATGCGCAACATGGGTCTGGAAATCGTCAACATCACCATTCAGAACTTCTCCGATAACGACGGCGTGCTGGATACCCTGGCCGTCAAGAACATCACCGAGAAGAAGCGCGACGCCGATATCGCCCGTGCTGAGGCCGAGCGCGATACCCTGATCCGTCAGTCCATCGCCGATCAGGAAGGTAACAAGGCCCGTGCCGAGGCGGACGCCGCCATCGCCGAGCAGACCAAGGAACTCGAGCTGCGCCGTGCCCAGTTCCGTGCTGAACAGGACCGCGCCAAGGCAGACGCCGACCTGGCCTACCAGGTGCAGCAGGAAAATGCCCGTAAGGCCCTGGAAACCGAGCGCGCCGAGGCCGAGCTGATCAAGCTGCAGAAGGAAACCGAGCTGCAGGCACAGCAGGTTCAGATCCAGCGTGAGAAGCTGTCCATCGAGGTCCGTGAACGCGCCGAGGCTGAGCGCGACGCCCAGATCGCCGCTGCGGAAGCCGAGCGTGCCGTGATTCAGGCCCGCGCCGAAGCTGAGCTGTTCAAGGCCCAGAAGGAAGCCGAAGCCCGCTACATCCTGGCCCAGAAGGAAGCCGAAGCCATCCGCATGAAGGGTGAAGCCGAGGCTGAAGCCATGCTCAAGAAGGCCGAAGCCATGAAGCAGTACGGCCAGGCCGCCATGATGCAGATGGTCATCGACAAGCTGCCCGACATGGCCAAGGCTGTCTCCGAGCCCCTCTCCAAGACCGACAAGATCATCCTCTTCGGCGAGGGCGGCGCGACCTCCATGGCCAAGGATACCGCCGGCACCATGCTTCAAACTTTCGAGGCCGTCAAGGACGCCGTGGGCCTTGACATCCCCAAGATGCTCAAGGACGTGACCACCGGCGGCCTCATCGGCAAGGCTGTGGCTGACGACGAGAAGGCTGAATAACACCATCAGGAGGACGTGAGAGCGTCCTCCTTTTTGATGCAGCAGGAGGAATGCAATCCCCTGATATGGCGGGACAGGGCTGTTGGCCAAGCTCTCCTTCCTGGAGGGATCCCGCGCAAGCTGCATTTTCGACAACTCACGCGAAAAAACAAGGCGCCGACCGCGTGCATCCGCAGTCAGCGCCCCTTTTTTATGCAATTATTCGTTCTGCCCGATCCTGGCCTCCAGCGCGCCCAGCTTCTTCCTGGCGATGAACAGGTAGCACAGCATGTGCACCCCGAATGTCAGCGCCCAGGAGATCGGATAGGAGAGATACAGGATATCCAGCGTGGGGTTGGCGGCAAAGACCGTCAGGATCCACACCACGCGGAACAGGCAGGCGCCGGTGAGGCTCACGATCATGGGCATCACTGAATAGCCCACGCCGCGCAGGCTGCCCACCATCACGTCCATCAGGCCGCACAGACAGTACAGCGGCAGCATCCAGGTCAGGCGCTTCATGCCGTAGTCCAGCACGGTCACGCCGGTGGCCAGGTCGATGGCCATCGGGTCGTCCAGGTACAGCGACAGCAGCGGCCTGCCAAAGAGCAGCATCAGGTTGCCCATCACCAGGCCGATCACCGTCACCGTGGCGACGCATACCCACACGCTGCGGCGGACGCGCTTGATCTTGCCTGCGCCCAGGTTCTGGCTGGCGAAGGTCAGCGCAGCCTGGTGGATGGCGTTCATGGACGTGTACACGAAGCCCTCCAGGTTGCCGCCGGCAGCGTTCGCCGCCACGACCACCTCGCCGAAGCCGTTCACCGAGGACTGGATCAGCACGTTGGAGATGGAGAACAGGCTGCCCTGCAATCCCGCAGGCAGGCCGACGCGGGCAATGTCGATCAGCTGTCGCTTGTGGATCCGCAGCTCCTTCACGTCCAGATGCACAATGCCGTGGGAGCGCATCAGGCAGATGACCACCAGCACCGCGCTCACCGCCTGGGAGGCTACCGTCGCGATGGCCACGCCCGCCACGTTCATGTGGAAGACGATGACGAGGATCAGGTTCAGGATGACGTTCACCACGCCGGCGATGGTCAGGTAGATCAGCGGGCGGCGAGTATCGCCCACGGCGCGCAGGATGGAGGCGCCGAAATTGTAGATCATGTTGAAGGGCATGCCCAGGAAGTAGATCTTCATGTAGGTGGTGGCCAGGTCAAGGACGGGGTTGTCCATCATTCGCAGCAGGGGCTTGCAGAAGATGAAGCCGATCAGGCCCACCGCCAGTCCTGCGATGATCGCCAGGGTCATCGCCGTGTGGACGGCCTTGTGCACCGCCGCCGGGTCGCCCGCACCGAAGGACTTCGCCACCGCGACGCTGCCGCCCACGCTCAGGCCGATGAACACATTGACCATCAGGTTGATCAGGCTGCCCGTGGAGCCCACCGCAGCCAGACATTCCTTGCCCGCCCAGCGGCCCACGACCACCATGTCCGCCGCGTTGAAGAGCAGCTGCAATATGCCCGAGGCGATCAGCGGGAGGGAAAACAGGAGCACCTTGGGCAGCAGCGCGCCCTGGGTCATGTCCATTTCGTATTTGTTGGAACGTGCCATAATGATCTCCTTTGGATTACAGACAGGCAGATTCCTGCGGGCCGAGGTAGCTCTCGGGCAGCACATGCCCCGCGGGGTAGATCAGGATGCGCTCCAGGCTGAAGTTGGGGTCCACCGCGCCGACGGTGACCTCATTTAGGCCCTCATCGCAGCGGATGACCGCCTTCACCTTGCGGATGTGATTGACCATCGCCGCGCACCAGCGCATGTCGCTGTTCTCGCCCGGGCGGTAGTCAGCGGTCACGCAGGTGACCAGCTGCCGGTTGACGGTGCAGCGCATGGGCACGCTGGGCTGCACGGGGCTGGTGGGGGTGAGCCACATCTCGCAGGTGTATTCGCCGGCAGTCTCCGCGAAGAAGCGGTAGGTCAGGCTGGGCGCGTCCGCGTCGGGCAGGAAGGCAGCCGTGGCGGGGTACACCTTCACCGCATTGCCGCTGCGGCCATAGCCCGGCAGGACGCGGAATGCCGCACCCTCCACATCGTGCTTGCCGCAGAAGTGATGCGCATCAATGGTGACGACCTTCCTGACCGGCATGTAGGCAGGCTTTTCGTTGGCGGCGTGGCCCTTGGCGGATACGTCCACCGCCACCCGACCGTCGTTGCCCTTGATGAGCAGACGGCAGGTCTGCACGTCTCCGGTGAGCTTTTCGCGGTCGCAGGTGAGGGTGACCACATCCAGGCCGCTGGTCTTGCCCTCGCGGGGAGAGACGGTCAGCCAGTCGGCCTCGCCCTCGATGCGCCAGGTCAGCTCGCCGGTACCGGCGTTGGCGACCTCGAGCTTCACTTCTGTCACGCCCGCGTCACAGAAATCAAACGCCGGGACGACCATCGGCCCGAAATAGGCGCGGCCGCAGATGCGCTCGTCATCCGCACGGGAGACGCTCAGGCGGGGCTCCTTCCAGGGGTAAACATAGGTGCGCAGGGGCATCTTGCAGCCATCCTCGTTCCAGGAGGTGAAGCCGATGTGGGCCTCGCGCTCCATGCCTGCCCACTTGCCGTCCCGGAAGGCGGCGTACTCGGCGCAGAGGGCCTCATCGGCGGCCATGCCCTCCGCCACGCGGTCGGCGTACTCGTTGGCCACAGGGCGCGCCTGCTGGGCGTAGTGGGCATTGCGGGCCGCGTCCAGGTGCATGTGCAGCAGGTTGACGCTGCTGACAAGGGGCAGATGCACCATGGAGTAATATGCGTCCTTCGCGGGCTGGGGGAAGTGCTCGTACAGCGCCTCGCTGGCCCGCCAGAGGGATTCACCCAGCTCGTACATGCGCTCGGCCTCATGCTCGTGGCAGGGGTGATAGACGGAGGCGTTCAGCGCCTCGGGACGGCGCTTGCCGTTCATGTCGTACAGGTCGGTCAGCAACTGCTCCACGGCGGTCTTTTCCGCTGCGTCCAGCCCGGGGAAGGTCTCTCCGACAAAGTGCGTCACCCACTTGCGCCAGTTCAGCACATCGTGGCTGCCCCACTTGTCATAATCGTAGGCCAGGTCGAGGAACTGGTTGAGGCTGACCTCGTTGCCCTTCAGGTCGCCGGTGTTGAGGATCCACACGTCGCGGATGCCGTAGTCGTAGCTGAGGCACATCTGCTCCCAGAGCTTCGCAAAGGGCGTGGAGGGCATCCACTCGTAGCTGACCGGGCCGCCGTGGTAATCGACGTGATAGTACATGCCCCAGCCGCAGTTGCGGGCCTTGAGGGCGGCAGTCATTTCCGGGGTGGGCAGGCTGCGCATGAAGCCGTGATTGTCCTCGCACAGCATGCAGACGGTGTTGCGGAGGCCCTCCCAGTCCTTGAGGCCCTGGACGGTCTCGTTGCCGTAGAAGAAGGGCTCGACCTCCTTGTACAGCGCCAGCAGGCGGGGCTGATCCTTGGACTTGGGGCCCGCATGCTGCTGAATCAGCGCCTCCTGGGTGGTGATGACGTCCTTGAGGTACTCGATATTGGCGCGCAGGCCGCTGTCCTCGCCCAGCATGGCGGAGTCCGCCTCGCCGCGCATGCCGATGGTGATCAGGTGCTCGTACTTGCCGGAGCGCTTCAGGCCGTCCTCCCAGAAGCGGGTGATGCCCTCGCGGTTGCGGACGAAGTTCCAGTCCGTGCCGTACTCGCCGCCGGCCTTGATGGAGTGCTGGAACTCCTCGCCCGCGCGCAGGCAGGGCTCGTGATGAGAATTGCCCACCACGATGCCGTACTCGTCCGCCAGCTCCTCGTTGAGGGAGCCGGGACCTTCCTCGGCAAAGACGCTGGCCCACATGGCGGGCCACATGTAGTTGGCCTTCAGACGCAGCAGCAGCTCAAAGACGTGATCGTACATCTGGGCATTCACGCCGCTGTCGGCCATCACCGCATTTGCGGCGCTGGCTACACTCGGCGAATCCAAGGATTCGCTCTCGTTAGTCGTGCCTGCGGCCCGACCTCTGAAATGGGACATGCACCAGTTGCCGAAGCAGGGCCACTCGTCGTTGATGAACAGGCCGCGGTACTTGACGCTGGGCTCCTTCGAAACGGCGCAGATATCGTCCTTCAGCTCGATGTCTGCGCAGGGCAGGGGCTCCGCGTCGCCCCAGTAGCACAGGGGGGATACGCCGATATACCGGCTCAGCTCGAACATGCCGAACTCCGTGCCGCGCTTGTCGCTGCCCAGGATGACCAGACTGCCATCCACCTTCGCGATGGTATAGCACTCCCACTTGCCGCGGATCATTTCCGCCTGGGGGAGCTTGCCCTCCGCGATCAGCGCGTCCGCGATGGCGGAGCAGCCCAGCGTCGCGCAGAGCACATGGGGCGCGCCGGTTTCTTCGCGCAGGAGAGCAGCCTTCACGCCGGAGACCTTCTCCACGTCCGCAATGACCTTGCCGGCCACGCGCACAACGCCTGCATGGGCGGATTCTTCCACAACAAAGGGCAGGGCAATGCCGTTTTTCGTCAGAAACATGGTGATTCCTCCTCTGTCATTAGTGCACTGTGGACGTCAGCACGATCATGGTTGCACCGGGGGAATTGAACAGCCGCATGGGCATGAAGAAGGGATAATCCGGGCTGGCGCCCAGACCGGGGCTGATGTGCTGCCACACGCCGGCCAGGTACCCCATGCCGGTGATCTTCTCGTCCTCCGGGAAGAAGCCCAGCTCAGGCACATAAACCGCGCCCACACCGGGGATGCGCCACTGGCCCGCGCAGTAGCCGCCTGCCAGGATCAGCTTCACGTTGCTCATGGAGAACACCTTGCTGGTGGCCCAGGCCCGGGACTCTGCCACGGATTGCCTGGTCAGCGGGAGATGGCTCACGGCCACCTGGATATGGCTCTCCTTGATGGTGGGGATGGTTTCGCGGATGCGGCGCATGCGTTGCACCTGGTATTCTGCGGTGCGGCGCAGGGCGGCCTGATCGGCGGTAAGGGGCTCCACCTGGGCGTCCAGGGTGTCGATCTGGTTCTGCCAGGCCTTCTCGGTGGAGACGGTGTCCATGGTGTACAGACTCTCCGGCGTGAACCAGATGGTCGCCTTACCGGTGGTGATGGAACGGGGCTCGTCCAGGATGATAACGCCCGCATCGATCAGGGTCTGCGCCCAGTCAGAGTAGGCGGAAAGGCCGGAATGGGCGGTGGTGGCATACAGGGGCGGATCGCCGTCGCCGGGGAGCAGAAACACGGGGGTGCCGGTGGGAAGCTGGGCCAGGAGATCCAGCACGGGCTGCACATTGCCGCTCTTGCCCACCATGTTGCCGGTGAGCACCACTGCGCCATAGCTGGAGCGGCTGCCCAGGGCCTTCTTGACGGCGGACTGGTGATCGCCCAGCTGGGCGCCGTTCAGGTCGGACAGGTGGAGGATGGTGAAGTTATCAAGCCCCATGGGGAGCGTGGAAATGGTGACGTATTCGCGGGTGAAGGTGACGGTATGGGTCATTGCCAGATTGGCGGTGAACAGCGCTGCGGTCAGCAGTGCCAGCACCACAAGGATTGCGATCAGGATACCTTTGCCGTGCCGGGGGTTTTCAGCAAAGATGTATTGCTGACGACGTGCCATGGATGCATGACCTCCTGATATCACTTAAGTGTGGACAATATGCGTCAGCCTGAATGCAGGGGGCTTTCTCCGCATATTATCTCATTCTATATTATAGGACGAAATCCGGGCAAAAACAAGGGGCGATGTAACAAATCGCCGTCGGCCAAATCGGTTCGCGCCGCCTGCGGAAGTTTTTTCTCCAAAGCACCCCACATCTTCGCCCCACGTGGTACTATACAGGCAGAAGCTTCTGACCATTCCCTTTGAAAGGAGGTGTACCTGTGCGCAGTCTGTTTGAAGAGTGGGTAGATGAATACTCGCTGCCGCTGCTGAAATGGGCCCGGGGAAAAACCGGAAGCCCCGCCGAAGCCGAGGAGCTGACCCAGGAGGTCTGGATGCAGTTTTTCTCTGCCGTCCGGCGGGAAGGAAACGCCGGAAATGCCATTGCTCAGCCGGAGCATCTGCTGTGGAAGGTCGCCCGGACGCCGGAATACCTGCGCCTGCGCACACTGCTGGTGAAGCTCATCCACGCGGGCTTTGACCCGTCCTGCGTCACCGGGGAGGAAAAATTCACCCTGGCCCAGCTGATCGAGAAGGGCTTCCTCTTCATGGCGGACGACAGGCTCACGCCGAACTTCCTCATCTTCACCGGCGCGCAGTATGATGCGCTGCGAGAGACGCTCTTCGCGCCCCTGGCAGCAGCGCTCCGGCCGGAGCTGGAATCCCTCGCCCGTGATCTGCATGAGCTGAGCCTGAGCAATCTGCCGCCCCATCTCAAGCACCTTGCGCCCCTGGCGGAGGCGATGGCTCAGCACGATGTGGCCTACATGACCGAGCTGTTGGGCTTCCGGGACGGCACGCTGTATCAGCCTGCGGACAAGCGGGACGGCGAATTCCTCACCCTGGCATACATCAACTGACAATGGCACGCAAAAAGGCTGACGCAGGATCGCGTCAGCCCATTTTGTTTGTACCGAAATGGATCTTATGCCAGCTTGGCGATGCCCAGGTCAATGCGGCGCAGGCACTCGTCCTTGCCCAGCAGCCAGGCGATCTCGATCGCGCCGCCGGGGGTGGACATCTGGCCGGAAATGGCGATGCGCAGGGGCCACAGGGCAGTGGCGTTCTTCATGCCGGCCTCGGCGATTTTCGCCATCAGCACGTCGTGGATGGTGGTCTCCGTCCAGTCCTCGATGCCCGCGATGACGGGGCGCAGCATCTCCAGGGCTGCCTTGGCGATCTCGGGGTTGGTCTTGGCCTTCTTGTTCGTGAACATCTCGGCCTCGTACTCCGGCAGCTCACCCAGGAACTTGACCATCTCCGGCACGCGGTTGAACACCTCGGTGCGGGTCTGCATCAGCTCCGCCAGGCGCTTGTAGCAGATGCCCTTGCCGGCCAGCACCTGGTCGAACCAGGGGGTCGCCAATTCGAGGTACTTGTCCGCGTCCAGCTTGCGGATGTACTCGGCGTTGAACCAGGTCAGCTTGTCCACGTCGAAGATGCCGGGGGACTTCGACAGACGATCGACGGAGAAGGCCTCCACCAGCTCGTCCATGGTGAAGAACTCGCGGTCGTTGCCGGGGTTCCAGCCGACGAGGGCCAGGTAGTTGATCAGCGCCTCGGTCAGGTAGCCCTTCTCCACATAGTCGGAGTAGTAGGCGTCGCCGTCGCGCTTGGAGAGCTTATGGGTAGCGTCGCGCATGACGGGCGCCATGTGGATGTACTGGGGGATCTCCCAGCCCAGGGCCTCATACAGCAGGTTGTACTTGGGGGTGGAGGAAATGTACTCCAGGCCGCGCATGACGTGGGTGATGCCCATCAGGTGATCGTCGATGACGTTGGCGAAGTTGTAGGTGGGCATGCCGTCCGCCTTGATGAGGATCATGTCATCCAGGGTCTCATTGGGGAAGGTCATGTGGCCAAAGACCAGGTCGTCATAGCTGGTCTCGCCCGTGGTGGGGGCATTCTGGCGGATGACGTAGGGCACGCCGGCGTCCAGCTTGGCCTGAACCTCCTCCTCGGAGAGGTGGAGGCAGTGCTTGTCGTACTTGAAGACCTCGCCCCGGGCCTCGGCAGCCGCGCGGCGCTCGTCCAGCTCGCACTTGGTGCAGAAGCAGTAGTAGGCGTGGCCGGACTTCACCAGCTGCTTGGCGTAGGGCAGGTAGGTGGCCTTGCGCTCGGACTGGATGTAGGGGCCGAACTCGCCGCCGACGTCGGGGCCCTCGTCCCAGTTGATGCCGCAGCCGCGCAGGGTATCGTAAATGACCTCGGTCGCGCCCTCCACGAAGCGCTCCTGGTCGGTATCCTCAATGCGGAGGATGAACTTGCCGCCCATCTTCTTGGCGAACAGGTAGCCATACAGGGCCGTGCGCAGGCCGCCCAGGTGCATGAAGCCCGTGGGAGAGGGCGCAAAACGGGTACGGACTTGGTTGGACATATGTGTTTCCTCCTTGCAGGGTATCCCTGCAGATGTTGTGTTTATTCTAAGATTGGTGCTTCAATGCGCAGGATGACATTTTTGCCATTGTCCAGCGTGATGTAAGAAATGCGGACGTACTGTCCATTACCGCGGATATAGCCGCCGACCATGGCATTCTTGCGATAGCCGACAGGGACAGTCAGGTCGGTGGAGCCATAAACAAAATGTACGCCATCGACATAGAAATCGTCGCGGGTTCCTTTTTCTTTCCGGGCACGTTCATAGTCGTAGTCTGTCACAACGCCCTCGGCGATTTGCATTTGTCCGCCGGTGATCTGCTCATGCATCTGCTGCCAGTGCTGAAAGCGTTCGTGGCCCATGATCAGCGCAACGACTACGAACAACAGCATGATCGGATAGAACCAGAGCCGCCGCATGATCAGGTCGGACTTGCTGTCAGCAGGCTTGCTTCGGACGACCAGAAACACAACCAGCAGGAACAACAGCATCCCGATGGTCGTGGACATCTGGTGCAGCAGCGCCAGGGGCGCAAAGTAGGCGTAACTGTAGATGACTTGCGTGGCGGGTCACCTCCTCAGGGGATCCGTTCGCGGACAACCGTATCTATTCTCATGCAGACCGCTGGAAACGCGGTGTGTAGCTGCGCAGGAAGTCATACCAGAGGTGGTTTTCCTGAGGAGTGGCGTGCTTGCGGAGGGACTTGGCAAGGGGGATGAGGTGCTTGTTGTAGGGCAGGCGCATGACCTCACTCCTTTGTCAGTTGTCTCTCCCACGGGAATACTCCCTCAGTCAGCGAGCAAGCTCGCTGCCAGCTCCCTCGAGAGGGAGCCTTTTGGTTGCGCCCATCATGTCTTTCTCTCCAGGCACAGCATGCGTTGATAGAACAGTCAACTTCGCCTGCGGACAGAGCCTCCCTCTCGAGGGAGGTGGATTCGTGAGGTCGCCCCCGACCGAACGAAGACGGAGGGAGTTCGTCTCCCTTACAGCTTCAGTCCATTCAGCTCCACCGTGCGGTTGAACACGGGCAGCTCGCTGGTGGAGTCAGGATCCTTGCAGAAGTAGCCCACGCGCACAAACTGGAAGCTGGTGCCGTTTTCGCAGTCGCGGATGGCGGGCTCAGCGTAGCCGCGCAGGATGGTCAGGGTGTTGGGAGAAATCTGCTTGAGGAAGTCGTAGTCCTTGCGGGTGAGGGCGTCGGTTTCCTCGGCGGCCTCTTCCTCCACATCGGCAGCGACCTCTTCGGGCTCCTCCTCGACGGCCTCGCCCTCGGCAGGCAGCAGGGGCTCGTACAGGCGGGCCTCGAAGGGCACCGCGTCCTCGGCATTCACCCAGTGCAGCACCTTGCCCTTGATCTTGCGGCCGGAGCCTTCGCAGCCGGCGAAGGAGTCGAAGTCCACCGTGCACTGGATCTCGATGACGTTGCCGTCCTCATCCTTGGTGCAGCCCTCGCACTTGACGATGCAGGCGCCCTTGAGGCGAACCTCGAAGCCGGGGTACATGCGCTGGAACTTGTTCGCGGGAACCTCCATGAAGTCCTCCGCATCGATGTAGATCTCGCGGGAGAGGGTCACGGTGTGGGTACCCATGTCGGGGTTCTTGGGGTGGTTTTCGACGACCAGCTCGCGCTTTTCGCCCTCGGGCCAGTTGGTCAGGACGACCTTGATGGGCCGCAGCACGGCGCTCACGCGGGCGGCGTTGGCATCCAGGTCCTGACGGACGCAGGCTTCCAGCACGGCGGTGTCCACCACGGAGTCAGCCTTGGACAGGCCGATGCGGCTGATGAAGTCGCGGATGGCATTCGCGGTATAGCCGCGGCGGCGCAGGGCGGACAGCGTGGGCATGCGGGGATCATCCCAGCCGCGGACGTAGCCGCCTTCCACCAGGGCGCGCAGCTTGCGCTTGGACATGACGGTGCGGGTCATGTTCAGGCGGGCAAATTCGATCTGACGGGGCTTGGCGGGCAGCATGTGGGCGCTGTGTTCCACCACCCAGTCGTACAGGGGACGGTGGATCTCATACTCCAGGGAGCAGAGGCTGTGGCTGATGCCCTCCAGCGCGTCGCCGATGGGGTGCGCAAAGTCGTACATGGGGTAGATGCACCACTTGTTGCCGGTACGCCAGTGCTCCTTGTACAGGATGCGGTACATGGCGGGGTCGCGCATGACGATGTTGGGGGACGCCATGTCGATCTTGGCGCGCAGGGTGTAGGTACCCTCGGCGAACTCGCCGGCCTTCATGCGGCGGAACAGGTCGAGGGATTCCTCCGCAGGGCGGTCGCGCCAGGGGGAATTCTTGCCGGGCTTGGTGAGGGTGCCGCGGTATTCGCGCATCTCATCCTTGTTCAGCTCGTCCACATAGGCCAGGCCGCGCTTGATCCAGTCCTCGGCGATCTCGTAGCACTTGTCGTAGTAATCGGAGGCGTAGTACAGTCCGCCGGTCCAGGTGAATCCCAGCCAGTTAATGTCACGCTTGATGGCCTCGACGTACTCGGTGTCCTCCTTGGCGGGATTGGTGTCGTCAAAGCGCAGGTTGGAAAGGCCGCCGTACTTTTCGGCAGTCAGGAAGTCCATGATCAGGGCCTTGCAGTGGCCGATGTGCATGTAGCCGTTGGGTTCGGGAGGGAAACGGGTGTGCACCTGGGTGTAACGCCCCTCGGCCAGATCCTGGTCAATGGCGTCCCAGATAAAATTGCTGCGCGTCGTCGTTTCTTCCATACGAACTCCTCCTATCCTCATGCGGATTTTTCCGCAGTGAATATCATTGTGATGTGCAAAATGGGGTCACAAACAAATGCACCCATGATGCATTCTATCATTATAATGGCTTGTGCCAAAGAATGCAAGGGGGCACACAAAAAAACGCCCGCCCGGCGCGTTTTTTCCGGGCGGACAGGATCGGCTTACAGGCCGTTGGTGTTGATGGGTTCGGGGGTAGGTGTGGGGGCGACGGACATCATCTCGGCGACGAAGTCCACATTGACGTTGAAGTACCCCAGCTCGATGTAGTTGCCGTTGGACATGATACCGATGTAGGTATCTTCAGTCGGCTGCCAGCCGCAGACCACCGTATAGTCGCTCATTTCCATCAGAGCAGCCACCGTGGCAGGAACGGGCAGATTGGGATCCGCCTCGCCGTAGACGATGGACAGCGCCTGCTTCAGGTACTCAATATCTTCCGCATCGTACTCATGCCACAGAGCGGGGTCGATTTCCACGCAGGCAAGCTTGCCCTCCACAAAGAAATACACGATATCTGCCTCAAACTTGCTGACCATCAGGTCTTCCAGCTCGGTGATGCTGGCGGTGTAGCTGAGCTCGTCAAAATCCCAGTACTCCGTGCGGCCCTCCACAGCCAGCACCTCGTCGGGCGTCATGCCCCAGTGCAGACCGTTGCGGAAGGTAAAGGCGGACTCTTCGGCGCAGGCGAAGCAGGTGCAGAGCATCAGCGCGGCAAGCAGGGCGGCAATGATCTTCTTCATATGAAATTCCTCCTCGGAGCTTTTGTTCAGCATACCACAAGTCTAGGCAGATGGCAAGGGCGAATGCGAAAAACAGGGGCCGGGGGATATTTTCCTCCGGCCCGGAATATGTTTACTTTTCCTCTGCTTCGTCCTCGGGCTCAATGCGGCGCAGGCCTTCCACCGCCGTCACAGGCAGGGAGAAGCAGATCACCGCAGCCTCGGTGCCGGGGCCGGCCTTTTCCATGATGGCCTTCATGATGGCAGCCTTCTTCTGCTTGTCTGCCACGATGAGCACCACGTCCTTCTCGTTGGCCAGGGAGATGCCCAGGAACTTCTCGCTCTCACGGGCGCCGGTGCCCTTGCCGGACAGTACGGTGCCGCCGGTCGCGCCCGCAGGACGGGCGGCTGCCATCACCATATCCGAGCAGCCCTCGTTGAGGATGACCACAACCAGCTCATGGGTGGTATTCATGTTGGGCTTTTCGCCGGTGACGGTCTTGTTATCGGTCAGGTAAGCCATGGTCTTGCCTCCTCCTACGCTCTTGAGCGGCACGGACAGCATGATGCCGTTGCCGGGAATGTCGATGAACATGCGCAGCTTGGTCTGCCGCATGAGCCTGCGGGTCTGCTCGCCGTCCGCCACGGTGAGCACCAGCGCGTACTCCGTGGGGGCCAGACCGTGCAGGGACAGATGCTCGCTGGTGGCGGTGCCTTTGGCATACAGCGTCAGCGCCAGCGGAAGCTTCATACTGTGGATGACGTCCTCCATCGCCTCATGGCGGACACGGGATACGATCGTCATGACAAGATTCAGTTCCATCCTCAGCCCTCCAATTCGATCACGTCGTCAGCATCCCACAGCTCGATGACCTCATCATCCGCATAGGGATACTCGGGCACTTCAGCGGCCTTGCGGGTCTTGATCACGTAGATCAGGCCCATGATCTGCACCGTGATGAGGGGCATCATGGCCACCATCGCCACCAGACCGAAGGCGTCCAGCATGATGTTGCCGCCCAGGGCCTGACACGCGCCCATCGCGAAGGGCAGCATGAAGGTGGCCGTCAGGGGGCCGGAAGCCACGCCGCCGGAGTCAAAGGCAATGGCGGTGAAGGTCGGGGGAACCACCAGCGTCAGCACCAGAGCGATCAGATAGCCGGGGATGATGATCCACATGATGGACACGCCCGTCAGCACGCGCAGCATCGCCAGGCCGTTGGCGGACGCCACGGCGATGGCCAGGGCGTAGTGCATTGCGGATTCGGAAATCGCGCCGGCGGAGAGCTCCTCCACCTGCTTGTTGAGGACGTGCACGGCAGGCTCTGCCTGGATGATGTACCAGCCCATCAGGATGGAGATGGGGATGAGCAGGAAGCGCCACGGGCCCATGCCGGCAATGGAAGCGCCCAGCTCCACGCCCAGGGACTGGAAGCCCACATTCGCGCCGGTGAGGAAGAGCACCAGGCCCACCAGGGTGATCGCCAGGCCCATCACGATGCGCAGGAAGGGCACCTTGCGCAGGTGCAGCGCCGTGACCTGGAAGATCAGGAAGAACACCACGATGGGCAGCAGCGCCATCGCCACGTTGAGGACCTCATGGGGCAGGGTTATGAAATAGGTTCTGCCCAGCTGGACGGTGTCCATGATGCCCTTGGCCGTGTCAGGATCACCGGCCGCAGGCGCGCCGGGGTAGAAGAAGGACAAAAGCAGCACTGCGAGGATCGGGCCCACGGAGCACAGCGCCACCAGGCCGAAGGAGTCCTCCTGGGCATTTGCGTCGGAACGGATGGAGGCTACGCCCACGCCCAGCGCCATGATAAAGGGCACCGTCATGGGGCCGGTGGTCACGCCGCCGGAGTCAAAGGTGACGGCCCAGTAATCCGGCGAGGCCAGGAAGGCCAGCAGGAACACCACGCCGTACAGGCCGATAAGAGGCCACTTCAGCGGGATCTTGAACAGGATACGCACCATGCTCAGCATCAGGAAGATACCCACGCCCACGCCCACGGTCACGATCAGTACCGTGGTGTCGATGGCGGGGACATTGTCGGCCAGCACGGTCAGGTCGGGCTCGGACACCGTCACCGCGATGCCCAGCAGGAAGCTGACGATCAGGATCAGCGGCAGATTCCGCGATTTGGTCAGCTTGGCGCCCATGTGGGAGCCGATGGGGGTCATCGATACCTCGCTGCCCAGGGTGAACAGGCCCATGCCCACGATCAGCATCAGCGAGCCGAGGAGGAATGACAGCATCAGGTCTGCCTGCATGGGGATGAAGGTCAGGCACATCATGCCCACGATGATGACGATGGGCAGTACGGAGGCGGCTGCCTCTTTGAATTTTTCGATCAGTTGTCCCTTTTGTGTCACGTCGCCGCCCCTTTCTTTCCGGATGATTGTGGATCTCCTGCCAATATAAAAGGCAAAGCCGATGGACGGCCCTGCCAAAATATCAAATGAAAAATTCATGACTGTTCGCAATCTGCAGCGTCCCCCTGTAGATTCTCTCCGGGCCGCTGCGATCGGAATAAATCAAGGCTTTTCAGCACATGATGACAGACTCCACCGCTTATTTCGATCATATGCAGTATGATATCATGCGGGGATTTTGATGTCAACCCGGAGAAGTGGGCAGTTCACGCCCGAAAAGCACAATTTGGCGGCAGATGCGCCCGGAATGTGCAGGAAGACGGCGAAAAGAGCTTATGCGTTGCGGCGCAGTGTGTCCGGCGCATCCAGGCGGGCGAGGGCCAGGGCAAGCAGCCGGCGGCACATCCGGTGGGATGCGCAAGGATTCCGGCAGTACAGTCGTCGGATGTGCTCTCCCTCAGCGACAGCCAGGGCGTGCTGCTCCGGCGTGACGTCTCCGGCGGCCAGGGCGGCGTCCAGTTCGTCCACATCGTCCACCTTCAGGTCTCCCCGGGGGGAGAAGATCACGTCCAGGTACAGGTCGAGGAAGGCGGCCACACCGTCGTCATCGTATTCAATGCGGTCGATGACGTCGGCATACCATACATTCACTCGGCCCTGGGGGTTGATCTTCGCGGTGAGGACATGGTGTGCGCCGTCGGGGATGATCTGCAGCCAGGTCATGCCGGCGCCGCAGACGGCGACTTTGCCCATCCGGGGCATGTGCCAGAAGCAATCGTGTCCGTCGGTGAGGCGGATGAGTCCCACCAGACCCCGGAAATCCTTGCTTTCGATGCGCATCTGGTAATAGGGGAAGTGCTGGAAGCCCCAGCCTTCCCGGGTCAAACGCTTGCGTTTCATAGGCGCTCCTGTCAGCGTGATACTCCATTATACCATGGATATACAATTTTCGCCAGTGTGCAGCTATTGTCATTTCCGGCAAAGCGTGATACAATACAGAAAATCCAAGCCGGTATATGATCAACAAGTACGGGAGGAATATTTTATGTTCAGAAAATGGATGGCCATCCTGCTGATGCTGTGCCTGGCGTGCACGATGGCTGCCGCCGCCGGGGAGACCCCCTGCGTTGGCACCTGGACGGTGCTGTGCGGCGTGTCCGGCTACGGCATCGAGGATTTCTCGAATTATGGCAAGGCTGCTCAGGTGATCGTTGAGGACGATCGGGCGATCCTTGTGGACGGCGACGATCAGCAGCTCTTTGACTGCGCTTATGTCGACGGCCAGTGCGTCCTGTCCCTGAGCGGGAGCGCAGTGTATACCCTCAGCCTCGGCGAGGACGGCATGCTGCGGATGTACAATGCCTCCTACGAGGGCGTGTATGTGCTTCTGTCCCCTGCGGACGAGGTGGTGCCGGAGTATATCGGCAGCTTCTTCGGCGACTGGACGGTGATGGACATCCCCGGTCAGGAGAGCCTGGCGGCTGCCAACTATCGGCTGCGCTTCGGCCGCGCGGTATGCCGTGACTACGGCACGGGCGACATCTACCTGTGCGAGTACACCGAGGACGGCTGCCTGTTGTATCTCTACAGCGAGGCTTTTGCCATCTGCCGCGTCACCGAGGACGGCACTTTGCTGCTGACCTCCCTGGACGGCACCGCGTCCATCCGCATGACCCGCGTGGAAGAGTAACTGCATCTGCCCTCCTCCTTTTCGGGGGAGGGTATTTCTGTGCAGATTCCCAGCGGTCTGCATCTTTTCAAATCAGACAAAACGTGATACAATAATTTGAGGACAAGCGTCCCAATTTCTCCATAAGGAGCAATCCCATGACCACACCCCTCAAAGTAGGCATGATCTCCCTGGGCTGCAACAAGAACCGCGTGGACTCCGAGACCGCGCTGGGCCTGCTGGCAGACCACGGCTATACTTTCACCGGCGACCCTGCGGACGCCGATATCCTGATGGTCAACACCTGCGGCTTCATTGAGAGCGCGAAGGAGGAGTCCATCGATACCATCTTCGAGATGGCCCAGTACAAGCAGACCGGCCGCTGCAAGCTGCTGGTGGTGACGGGCTGCCTCGCCCAGCGCTACGAGGAGGCCCTGAAGGCGGAGATCCCCGAGATCGACCTGCTGATGGGCGTCAACCAGTACAAGGAACTGCCCGCCGCTATCGAAAAGGCGCTGAAGGGCGAGCGCAAGTCCTACTGCGCCGACGACAATTCCTACTACGCTCACGACCGCGTGCTGACCACACCCTTCTACACCGCCTACACCCGCATCGGCGAGGGCTGCTCCAACCGCTGCACCTTCTGCGCGATCCCGCTGATCCGCGGCGCGTACCGCTCCCGCCCGGAGGCCGACGTGCTGGCGGAGATCAAACAGCTGGCCAAGCAGGGCGTACGCGAGCACATCCTCGTGGCGCAGGACACCACCCGCTTCGGCACCGAGGGCGGCAACCACACCACCCTGCCCGAGCTGATGAAGAAGGCCGCCGCCATCGACGGCGTGGACTGGCTGCGCGTTTTGTACTGCTACCCCGACGAGACCGACGACCGCCTGCTGGACGTAATCGCGAACACCCCCAACATCTGCAAGTACCTCGACCTGCCGATCCAGCACGTCAATGACACTGTGCTCAAGCGCATGCACCGCCGGGGCAACAAGGCGGATATCCTGCGCTGCATCAAGGGCGCCCGCGAGCGCGGACTGACGCTGCGCACCTCGATCATCGTGGGCTTCCCCGGCGAAACGGAGGAGCAATTCCAGGAACTGCTGGATGAGCTGGGCGAGGCGGAATTCGACCGCCTGGGTGCATTCACCTACTCCCCCGAGGAGGACACCCCCGCCGCCCGCATGCCCGACCAGATCCCCGAGGAGATCAAGCAGGAGCGCCTCGACCGCCTGATGACCATGCAGAGCGCCATCAGCCTCAAGCGCAACCAGGCCCGCGTGGGCACCACCGAGAAGGTGCTGGTCACGGACGTAGGCGAAGACGGTTTCATCCTGGGCCGCAGCCACCGCGAGGCCCCGGAAACCGACGGCGAGATCGTCTTTGCCCGGAAGGGCAAGCCCGTCCCCGAGATCGGCACCTTCGTCAACGTGAAAATCACCCAAGCTGACACCTACGACCTGATGGGAGAAATGCTGTAATGAATACGCCGAATAAACTGAGCCTCCTGCGCGTGGCGCTGATTCCTGTGATGGTGCTCTTCATGTATCTGCCCGGCTGGCCGATGGTGCTGCTGAGTGCTGCGGTCTTTGGCGCGGCTGCCTACACCGACTACCTGGACGGCCACATTGCCCGCCGTGACGGTCTGGTGACCGACTTCGGCAAGTTCATCGACCCCGTGGCCGATAAGCTGCTCAACCTCTCCGCGATGATCATGCTGACCTATGTGGGTCTCCTGCCCCAGTGGGCGGTGATCGTCATCCTCGCCCGCGAGCTGGCGGTGGACGGCCTGCGCATGGTCGCCGTCGGCCAGGGCCGCGTGATCGCTGCGGGCAAGCTGGGCAAGATCAAGACCGTCAGCCAGATCGTGCTGGTGCTGTTCCTGATGATCGCGGGCCGTCTCGCGCCGGTGATCTTCGGCAGCGTCCCGGTCATCCTGACCATCGTGAACGTCATTGGCTGGATCATCACCATCTGGGTGGTGGCCATCACCGTGTGGAGCGGCGTGGACTACTTCCAGCGCAACTTCGACGTGATCCGCAACGCCAAGTAAAATCAAAGATGGGCCGTCCTCCGAAATGGAGGGCGGCCCTTTTTATATGCACGCAAAAGCGGCGGCATCGCTGCCGCCGCATGAATGGTACGGATTAGAACAAGAGGCTCTCCTCGGTCTGGGGATCGAACATGTGCACGACCTTGCTGGCGAAGGTGAAGTACAGCTTGTTGCCGTAGGACAGGCTGGCGCGCTGCTCCTCGGTCAGGTCGATGGTGGGCAGGCGCAGGATGATCTTGTCCTGGCCGTTGGTGGTGACGTGCAGGTGGAGTTCGCTGCCCATCATCTCGTTGACCAGGATGGTGGACTCGATGGCGCCCTCGGTCTTGTCGAAGCAGACGGTGGTGTGCTCGGGGCGCACGCCCAGGATGATGTCCTGGCTCTCGGCGTTCTTGTCCACCAGCTTCTGCAGCTTGGCGCCTTCCATGTGGATGGTGGTGCCCAGCACGTTCACGTCGTAGCCCGCGCCGGTCTTGACCAGCTTGGAGGGGATGAAGTTCATCTGGGGCGCGCCGATGAAGCCGGCCACGAACAGGTTCTTGGGGGTGTCGAAGACCTCCTGGGGAGTGCCGACCTGCTGGATGAAGCCGTCCTTCATGATGACGATGCGATCACCCAGGGTCATGGCCTCGGTCTGGTCGTGGGTGACGTAGATGAAGGTGGTGTCCAGACGCTTGCGCAGCAGGATGATCTCGGCGCGCATCTGGTTACGGAGCTTGGCGTCCAGGTTGGACAGGGGCTCGTCCATCAGGAAGACGGCGGGCTCGCGGACGATGGCACGGCCGATGGCCACGCGCTGACGCTGGCCGCCGGACAGGGCCTTGGGCTTACGGGTCAGGTACTGGGTGATGCCCAGAATCTCCGCCGCCTGGCACACACGGCGATGGATCTCATCGTTGTTCATCTTGCGGATGCGCAGCGGGAAAGCCATGTTCTCATACACGGTCATGTGAGGATACAGAGCGTAGTTCTGGAACACCATGGCGATGTCGCGATCCTTGGGAGCGACGTCGTTGACCAGCTTGTCGCCGATGTACAGCTCGCCGTCAGAAATCTCTTCCAGACCGGCGACCATGCGCAGGGTGGTGGACTTACCGCAGCCGGAAGGACCGACCAGAACGATGAATTCCTTATCCTTGATGTCCAGG
>JAFXFR010000094.1 GCA_017513475.1 Clostridia bacterium | reverse complement strand
GTCACGGATGAGCAGCATCGCTTCGGCGTGCGTCAGCGCTCCACGCTGCAGGAAAAGGGGGCCGCTGATGGCAAGGCGCCTCACGTGCTGGTCATGTCCGCCACGCCCATTCCACGAACGCTGGCGCTGATCCTCTACGGCGATCTGGACGTCTCCGTGGTGGATGAGCTGCCCCCGGGCCGCACGCCGGTCAAGACCCGCGTGGTGCCGGAAAGCAAGCGCGAGGCCATGTATGGCTTCCTGCGCGAGGAGGTCGCCAAGGGCCGACAGGGCTATGTAGTCTGCCCGCTGGTGGACGAAAGCGAAATGCTGGAGGATGTCCGCAGCGCCAAGGAAACCTACGATGACCTTGTCCACGGCGTTCTGCACGGGCTTCGTGTGGGACTCACCTGGGGCACCCAAAAGGCGGACGACAAGGCGCAGGTGCTGGCGGATTTCGCTGCCGGCGCGCTGGACGTGCTGGTGTCCACCACGGTCATCGAGGTGGGCGTGAACGTGCCCAATGCCTCCGTCATGATTATCGAGAACGCCGAGCGCTACGGCCTGAGCCAGCTGCATCAGCTGCGCGGCCGCGTTGGACGAGGCAGTGCGGAATCCTGGTGCTTCCTGCTGGCGGAGGAGAACGAGCGCCTGCGCATCCTGACGCAGACCAACGACGGCTTCCTGGTGGCGCAGAAGGATCTCGAATTGCGTGGCCCCGGCGACCTGATGGGCACGCGCCAGTCCGGCGAAATGCTGCAGGGCTTCCTGCTGGACGGCGACGTGAAGCTGCTTGAAGAAGCCGCGAACTGCATGAAGCAGTTGCGTGCGGATGCCTCCCTGTCCGCCGAAAGGACGGCGGTGGAAACGGTCGCGCTGCGCTTCTATGGCGAAAAGCTGCGTCAGGTGGCGCTGAACTGACATCAACCGAAAGAAGGTTTGATATATGAATTGCCTTGAAAATCGAGAATTGTCCTGGCTGCGCTTCAACGAGCGCGTGCTGGAGGAGGCGGAGGACGAGCGCGTCCCGCTGTGCGAGCGGCTGTCCTTCCTGTCCATCTTCCAGAGCAATCTGGACGAATTCTTCATGGTGCGCATCGGCTCCCTGCACGACCAGATGCTGCTGGACAAGGAGTCCCGCGAGAACAAGACCCGCATGACCCCCGGCGAGCAGATCGAGGCCTGTATCAGCCGCATCCGCGAGCTGTGCCATCGCCGTGACCGCACCTATGCGGCGCTGCTGGAAAGGCTGCACGAGCAGGGCATCAGCATCGTCAACTTCCGCGAGATCAGCCAGGAGAGTAGCGACTACCTGCGGGAGATGTTCCGCCGGGAATTCCTGCCGCTGATGGCGACCTATATCGTGGGCAAGAAGCAGAGCTTCCCGTTCCTCAAGAACAAGGATATCTACGCGGTGGCTGTGCTGGGCACGAAGGGCGACAAGAAGGGTGAAAAGCAGAAGATCGGCATCGTGCCCTGCGGAACCGGCGTGTTTCCGCGGCTGATCGCCATCCCGGAGCGTACGGGCTGCTTCATGCTGGCGGAGGAGCTGATCCTTCACTTCCTGCCGGAAATGTTCCCCGGGTATAAGGTGGTCAGCAAGACGCTGGCGCGCATCACCCGCAGCGCGGACATCGATGCGGACGCGGTGTACGACGAGGATCTCAACTATCGCGATCACATGGCGGAGGTCGTCAAGCTCCGCCAGAAGCTGTGTCCTGTGCGGCTGGAATTGTCGCGGCAGATCGACGTGGGCATCATCCAGCGCCTGTGCAATGAGCTGAAGCTGAGCATGGATCGCGTGTACGAGTACGACACGCCGCTGGACGTCAGCTTCCTCTTCGGCATTCAGGACAATCTGCGCAGCCACGCGGAGCTGTTCTACGCGCCTCGCCATCCGCAGAAAACCCCGGACATCGACATGAACCGGCCCATCATGGATCAGGTCGCGGAGAAGGACGTGCTGCTGCACTATCCCTACCAGTCCATCCGACCTTTCCTGAACATGCTGACTGAGGCTGCGCACGATCCGAAGGTGACCTCCATCCGCATGACGCTGTACCGCCTGGCACGGGATTCCAAGGTGGTGGAAGCGCTGGTGGAGGCCGCCGAGAACGGCAAGCAGGTGGACGTGCTGGTGGAGCTCAAGGCCCGCTTTGATGAGGAGAACAACATCGAGTGGAGCCGCCGCCTGGAGCGCGCGGGCTGCCATGTCATCTACGGCGTGGAGCGGCTGAAGGTGCACTCCAAGCTGTGCCTGATCACCCGCAAAACCGAGCAGGGTACCCAGTACATCACCCAGATCGGCACGGGCAACTACAACGAGAAGACAGCCCGACTCTACACCGACATCAGCTACATGACGGCGCGCGAGGAGATCGGCCTGGATGCAAAGGCGGTCTTCGAGGCGCTGCTGGAAGGTGAGACGGTCGATCACATGCAGACCCTGCTGGTCGCGCCCCATTGCCTGCAGAACAAGCTGATTGACATGATCGACGGCGAGATCGCCAAGGTCAATGCCGGGCAGAAGGGTGTCATCCGCCTGAAAATGAACAGCCTGACCGACAAGACATTGATCGACAAGCTGATCGAGGCCAGCCAGGCTGGCGTGCAGATCGACATGATCGTCCGCGGCATTTGCTGCCTGCGGGGCGGCGTGGTGGGGGAGACGGACAACATCCGCATCATCAGCGTGGTGGGCCGCTTCCTGGAGCACAGCCGCATTTACATCTTCGGCGAAGGCTCAGAGGCGAAGGTTTTCATCTCCTCCGCGGACTGGATGACCCGCAATACCCTGCGCCGCGTCGAGGTCGCCACGCCCATTCTGGATGAAGGCTGCAAAGCGCGGCTGGAGCGCATTTTCGACGTGATCTGGCGGGACAACGTGCAGGCCCGCGAGCAGCAGCCAGACGGCAATTACCGCCGCCGCTACCCCGGCGTGAACGCCCCGCTTAGCAGCCAGAACTGGCTCTATGACGAGGCGTACCACATGGCGGCTGATGCGAAGTAAATATAGAACGGACTGGCCGTGTTGGTCAGTCCGTTTGCTTATTCGGTTGCCTCCATGATCTCCACGAGGATGGCATTCTGCACATCCATGCCGCGCCGTGTGAGGGCCCAGCGGCCATTCTGGTGGAGGAGCAGACCGTGCTGCTCCTGCTGGCGGAGGATGCCCCCGCAGTATGCATCCAGCGTGAGGCCGTGCATGGCTGCGAAATCGGCTTCGGAAACGCCGCGGGTCATGCGCAGCCCCAGCATCAGGGACTCAAACCGGGCGTCCTCCGGCAGGAGGGAAACGCGCTCGCGCCGCCGCCAGGCTTGCTCGTCCGCCATGGCAATGTATTCGCGGATGCCGGCGGGGTTGGTCAGCCGCAATCCGCCGCTCTTCGTTTGCAGGAAGGACGCTGCGGACGCGCCCAGCCCGATGTAGGGCTCCCGCGTCCAGTACCCGATGTTGTGCTGACATTCCCGGCCGGGCTTGGCAAAGTTGCTGATCTCGTACTGCTGAAAGCCGTGGGCGGACAGAATACGCAGCGTATCGTCATACATGCGTCGCTCGTCGGCCTCGTCGGGGAGGGTGAGGCGGCCTGCGTCCAAATCGAGCTTTAGGGGCGTGCCGTCCTCGGGGATGAGGCCGTAGCAGCTCATGTGCTCCACGCCAAGGGACAGGGCTGCGTCCAGCGATTCCCGCCACATGTCAGGCGTTTGTCCCGGCAGCCCGAACATCAAGTCAACGCTGATGTTGCCGATGCCGTGCTTCCGCGCCAGCTGGACGGAGGTTTCCACGTCTGCCTGGGTATGGATGCGTCCCAGCGTCCGCAGCAGCTCCGGTTGGCTGGCCTGCATGCCCATCGATAGGCGGTTCACGCCGCCGGATATGGCCGCATCCAGCCATTCGGGAGTCAGGGTGCCGGGGTTTGCTTCGGAGGTGAACTCACTCCCGGCAGGAATATGAAAGCGCTCATGAAGGCCGCTGAGCAGCTTTTGCAGCAGCTCAGCGGGGAGGGTGGATGGCGTTCCGCCGCCGATGAACACCGTCTTGATAGGGATATCCTTGGTGTTGACGGCCATGGCGTCCGCTTCACGGAGCAGCGCGTCCACATAGGCAGCCATGGTGCCATCCTGCCCGGCGTAGGAGGCGAAATCGCAGTAGCGGCATTTTTGTCGGCAATAGGGGATGTGTATGTAGAGTTCCATATCTTACTCCCGAAATAGGGCTTGGCAAAGTACAGTAAATGAGGTATAATAGAAAAAAGGAGGTTTTACAAATGCAGACAATCGTTCACGTATTTGAAGAAGTAGTTCATTTTGCAGCACAGATTGGCATCACGCTGACGGAAATGGCCGGTATCGCCATTTTGCTGATCACAGCCGGAAAAGCCATTGTTGGCTATTTCCGCAAGAGCGAGCATCTTCGTCTGGACCTTGCGGAAGGCATTGCCCTCGCGCTGGAATTCAAGCTGGGCGGCGAGGTGCTGCGTACAGTAATCGTCCGCGAGTGGACAGAACTGCTGATCCTGGGTGCGATCATCGCGCTGCGCGGTGCGCTGACGCTGCTGATCCACTGGGAGATCAGCGTTGAAGAGAAGCGCGAGAAGTCTGTGCGCGAGGGTCACAAGGACTGACGGTATTCTTCCGCTGCGCCAGGAATGGCGATGTTGATGATCGGCACATCCTGCGCCATGGCATAGCGAACGGTGGACAGTGTGCCGCCGTGAAGGCGTGTCATGTAAGCCACGCAGATGTAGCTGCGATCCACCATATAGGCGTTTCGAGCCTGCATGCAGCCCTCGTAATAACGGGGTGAGAGCACGCGGGTCTCATCGCTGAGATAGAGCAGACGTTCATTAAGCGAGCAGTCTGCTCTTTTCCATTTGGCGGACTGATCCACGCAGGGCAGGCAGAAGATCAGCCGCACATCTGGGTGCAAATCGCGCAGGCGGACGACTGCTTCGGCGGCGAAGAGATCAAAGCCCAGCGCGCCGCCGCAGAGGAAATCGCGATACCCGCGGCTATAGAGAAGCCCAAGCAGCACGTCCAGTTGCGCAAGCGCAGCTGCGTCTGCCTTGGAAATGACACGGTGACCGGTGAAGCATACGGTATGCTCACGGTTCTGACGGGTGCGCAGATCATAGGGATCTGAGTCATCCTTTGCAGCAATGAAAGAAGGCGGCTGACGGAGTACGTCAGCCGCGTTTGCATGTTCCGGATGTTTGCGCGGCCCTTGCCATGGGAAACGCTTGAAGGTGGGCATAATTACCTCCTTTAGATCAGTCTGCGTCCATCTTGAGCACGGCGAGGAAGGCTTCGGAGGGCACCTGCACGGTACCGAACTGGCGCATGTGCTTCTTGCCTTCCTTTTGCTTTTCCAGCAGCTTCTTCTTACGGGTGATGTCGCCGCCGTAGCACTTGGCGAGCACGTCCTTGCGCATGGCCTTGACGGTCTCACGGGCGATGACCTTGCCGCCGATGGCTGCCTGGATCGGGATCTCGAACATCTGGCGCGGGATCACGTCCTTGAGCTTCTCGGCGATGTTGCGGCCGCGGCCGTAGGCCTTGTCGCGGTGGCAGATGATGGAGAACGCGTCGCACAGGTCACCGTTGAGCAGGATGTCCAGCTTGACCAGGTCGCTCTCGCGGTAGTCCTTCAGCTCGTAGTCAAAGGAAGCGTAGCCGCGGCTGCGGGACTTGATCTGATCGAAGAATTCGAAGATGATCTCGTTCAGCGGCAGCTCGTAATGCAGGCGGATGCGGCTGCCCTCGTACTGCATGTCCAGGAAGATGCCGCGCTTGTCCTGGCACAGATCCATGATCGCGCCGACGCTGTCCTGGGGTGTGTAGATCGTCGCGCTGACGAAGGGCTCCTCCATCATGCTGATCTCACCGATGGGCGGCAGGTTGGAGGGGTTGTCGATGTTCACGACGCTGCCGTCGGTCTTGGTGACGCGGTAGATAACGCTGGGGGCGGTGGTGACCAGGTTCAGGTCCCACTCACGCTCCAGGCGGGTGGTGATGATATCCATGTGCAGCAGACCCAGGAAGCCGCAGCGGAAGCCATAGCCCAGCGCCACGGAGGTCTCCGGCTCGAAGGACAGGGAGGCGTCGTTCATGCGCAGCTTCTCCAGGGCATCCTTGAGGGCGGGGTAGTCCGCGCCGTCAGCGGGATACACGCCGCAGTACACCATGGGCGTCACCTGACGGTAGCCGGGCAGGGGCTCGGCAGCAGGGCGGGCAGCATCGGTGATGGTGTCGCCAACGCGGGTCTCGCGCACGTCCTTGATGGACGCTGCCACATAGCCGACGTCGCCGGGCTTGAGTTCAGCACAGGCCTGGTATCCGGGATTGAAGGTGCCTACCTCGACGATATCGAACTCGCCGCCGGTGGCCATCAGGCGCATGCGCATACCAGCCTTCAGGGTGCCCTCCTTCACGCGGACGAAGCAGATCGCGCCTCGGTAGTTATCGTAGAATGCGTCGAAGATCAGCGCCTGCAGGGGAGCGTTCTCGTCGCCTTCGGGCGCGGGGACGTATTCCACCACGGCCTCCAGCACATCCTGGATGTTGAGGCCGGTCTTGGCGCTGACGCAGGGCGCGTAGGATGCGTCCAGGCCGATCACGTCCTCGACCTCTGCCTTGACTTCCTCAGGCTGAGCGCTGGGCAGGTCGATCTTGTTGATCACGGGGATAATTTCGAGGTCGGCGTCCAGCGCCATGTAGACATTGGCGAGGGTCTGCGCCTCGATGCCCTGGGTGGCGTCCACCACCAGCAGTGCGCCTTCGCACGCGGCCAGCGCACGGCTGACCTCATAGGTGAAGTCAACGTGGCCGGGGGTGTCGATCAGGTTCAGGATATAGGTTTCGCCGTCCTTGGCGGTGTACTGCATGTTCACGGCCTTGGACTTGATGGTGATGCCGCGCTCCCGCTCCAGCTCCATGGAGTCCAGGATCTGCTCGGTCATCTCGCGCTTCTCGAAAACGCCGGTCATCTCCAGGATGCGGTCCGCCAGGGTGGACTTGCCGTGGTCGATGTGGGCGATGATGCAGAAGTTGCGGATCTTCGAAAGTCTGTCAGACAAAGTCGTAGCCTCCGTTCAAATGGGCATATCAATACAGAATACATTGTAACTGATTTTCCTGAGGATTTCAAGTGGGGAAGAATCAGTGAGGGCAAATTTGTTAGCGGTTAATCCCGGCATGAAAGGCCTGTTTGTACCCGATTGTAAAATATCAGCGGATGACTTGTGCCATGTCCGGGTAGCATGCTATACTTTACATGAAAGAGGAAGGAGAGACACGTATGTTCCGTTGTAAACGAATTGCTGCAATCGTGCTTGTCTGCATGCTTGTACCGATGACTGCCTCGGCGAATTCATCCTGGCGGTGGCTGAGTGAAGCCCGGCCTTACGATGTACTGCCCTTTGTGGCAGTCATTACGATTACCATTGAAACTGCGGCGCTGTGGTATGTGCTGGGGAAGAAGCATCTGGTGAAGATTGCCGTTGTTGTGGTGATTGCGAATTTGCTGTCTTTTGCGGCGCCGTATCTGTGGATGAATTTTGAAATGCATGTCGAGGCGCTGAAGTCCTTCTCCTGGTTGATGGAGAACGGGCATTATTATACGGTCGGTTGTGTATATTTGTGTATGACGCTGATGATTGAAGTGCCAGTGGTATTTCTTACGCTGCGAAAACATACGGGTAACAAGTGGCGGTTTCTGCTGACCGCTGTTGGCTCAAACGCATTGACCACCCTGATCACCGCAGCCGCGGAACGCATTTTCTGCTACGGACATGGATAAAACAGCATACCAAAAGGCTCCTCCGCAACGCGGAGGAGCCTTCGTGCATCACCGTTCACTTTTCAGCAGTGCGTACCAGCATGCGTCGCACACGCCCTGGTTGTTCCAGTCGGACTGTCGCAGCGTGCCCTCGTACCTCATGCCGCACTTGCGCATCACGCCGCCGGAATGAGGATTGCGCGGGTCATGGCGGGACTCAATGCGCAGACAGCCAACTTCGTCAAACAGGAAGTCCATCACTGCCTTCAGCGCCTCGCTGACGATGCCCATGTGCCACCAGTTCCGTCCGATGCAATAGCCGATATGTGCCATGCTGATTTGATCATTGTGTCCCACGACTGAGATGCTGCCGATGGGCTGGCCTTCATACACGATGGCCCACTGGTAGTAGTCCGGCTCGGTATAGTGGCTGACCCAGTCATTGCACACCCACTGGCTGACTTCAAGGCTCTTGTGTGTAGGCCAGGTGAGGAATTTCGTCACCTCCGGGTCGCTGGCCCAGTTGGCAAACATAGCGGGTGCATCGTCCGCAGTGAAGGGACGCAGCGTCAGACGAGGAGTGGTGAGGACTTGCGTGCCTTTGTGATTTACCATGATATCCCTCCTTGCACAAAAAGCGCACAGGTTTCCCCCGTGCGCTGCAGATCACTTTTTCTTGCTCCCGAGCTTGTTCTCGGTGCCCTTCAGCAGGCGGCCGATGTTGGCGTGGTGCCGCCAGATCAGCAGCCCGGAGATGGCGATCACCCAAACGATGACCAGCCAGTTCGCCCAGTTGGTGGCGATGACCATCACCGAGAACAGCGCCGCCAGGGTGATGGAGCCCAGAGATACATACTTGGTGGTCGCGATCAGCACGATGGCTACGACATAACAGATGACAGCAGGGACAGGGAAGGTCATCAGCATGACCGCCAGGGTGGAGGCCACGCCCTTGCCGCCCTTGAACTGGAAGAAGCAGGGCCAGTTGTGGCCGATCACCACGGCCAGACCCGCTACCATTGCGCCGTTCAGGCCCATCCAGCAGCGGCCGATGATGCACGCGATCAGCGCCTTGAGGATGTCCAGCACGAACACGATCAGGCCGGTCTTCACGCCCATGACGCGCAGGACGTTGGTGGCGCCGGTGTTCTTGCTGCCCACCTCGCGCAGATTGGGGCCGCCCTTGAGCTTTGCCACGATCATGCCGAAGGAGATGCTGCCCAGCAGGTATGCGATCACCGCGATAATGATGTAATTCAGCATGTCAGCACCTCCTTAGTTGTCCTTTTTCTTTTCGCGCAGAATGAAGCGGATGGGCGTACCCGTGAAGTCAAAGGTCTTGCGGAAGTAGTTCTCCAGATAGCGCTCATAGGCGAAGTGCATGAGCGTCTCGTCGTTGACGAAGAGGATGAACAGGGGCGGGCAGGTGGACTGCTGGGTGATGTAGTAGATCTTCAGGCGGCGGCCATTGGTAGCAGGGGGCTGCAGGTCGGCGGTGGCGTCGGTGAGGACGTCGTTGAGGATGCCGGTGGGGATGCGCTTGCTCGCCTGGGCCCAGACTTGATCCACCATGT
>JAFXFR010000093.1 GCA_017513475.1 Clostridia bacterium | reverse complement strand
TTCGACCTCAGCCTGGGCAGCAGCCAGAGCTTCGTTGGCAGCAGCGTTGTCAGCGGTCAGCTTCTCAACCTCAGCCTGAGCAGCAGCCAGAGCTTCGTTGGCAGCAGCGTTGTCAGCGGTCAGCTTCTCAACCTCAGCCTGAGCAGCAGCCAGAGCTTCGTTGGCGGCGGCGTTGTCAGCGGTCAGCTTCTCGACCTCAGCCTGAGCAGCAGCCAGAGCTTCGTTGGCGGTGGCGTTGTCGGCGGTCAGACGGTCAACTTCGGCCTGGGCAGCAGCCAGAGCTTCGTTGGCGGTGGCGTTGTCGGCGGTCAGACGGTCAACCTCAGCCTGGGCAGCGGCCAGAGCTTCGTTGGCGGCGGCATTGTCAGCGGTCAGCTTTTCAATGTCGGCCTGAGCGGTGGTCAGATCACCCTGCAGCTGGTTAGCCTGCGTGGAGACGGTATTCTTCTGGGAGATGGTCACAGCGGAAAACGCAACGGCGACCACCATCAGAATGGCAAGAATGATCGATACTGGCTTCTTCATTGGAAACCTCCTGTATTATCGTTCGTCAATGTTGCAGCGTTAAATGGTCAAGCTTGAAAACCTTGATTTGGTATTGTCCGTTGTAATAGTCCACGATGCCCTTGACATCCAAAGTCTGTCCGACAAAGGCGTCCGGCGTGACCAACTGACCGTCCGGACCGTTCAACGGGATTGTGCGGATGTAAACGGTGACGCCGTTTGCATCGCATGTCAGCGTCAGTGCCCCATGGGAAGAAGAATCTTCATCCAGGGTACTGTAGCCATCGACGACGGTTAAACCATGCATTTCGATGGTGGTGCCCATGGCCATTGCGGCGTAATCGAAACACTTTGTTTCATTGCCGCAATCAATGGTGACCTGACCGACAAATGTTTCGGGGGAAGTAACAATCCAGGAAGGCGTATGACCTTCGGAGAGCTTCTGGATATTGCCGGGATCATTGGGCTTCATCATCCGGTAGGTGAGACCGGATACCTGCCAGGTGCCGCCGGCTTCATAGTACTGCAGCGTTCCGACGATGCGGACCTCATTGCCAACGGACAGAATCTTCAGACCCGTGCCCGACAGGCCGTATCCGTAGTAGACGGACATGCCGAAGTACAGCCCGGTTTCGGCATCATAGCTTTCAACGTACACGGAGTTGGCGTTGTTCATGGTGACAATACCATTGAACGCAACCTTCACGCCGTTGTACAGAGCCGGGTTGGTGCGAAGCTCCTTGATGGTCAGCTCCACTGCGTCGCCGTAGTAAAAGTCAGGGTCGCGCTGACCGGAATGAACATTCAGTTTCAGGGCGCGCGCCTGATTGAGCGCGGCATTGCAGGTGCTGCCATACCTGTTGTTTGCGGTGGAATTGGCGATGCACAGACCGTTTTGCAGGATCTCAAGATTCAGATTGCGGTATTCGCCATCGGGCTCGGTCTTGTACCAGACCCAAACGAGACGACGATCGCCGGTGGAATCGAAGTTCCAGGTGGCGGTATCGGATTCGATGATGATGGATACGGCGCCGGAGAGCTTCTCCTTGGTGAAAGCCGCAGCCTTCTTGCCGTAGGGCTCAATCTTACCGGTCACCTCAGGGGTATTGATGGCCAGGTAGCGCGCTTTGAGAATGCCGTTCTCGCTGACGCTTTCAGGCACGTAGAAGTGCGTGGTATCGCCATCAATGAAGGTTTTGACGGTTACCTCAACCTTCACAGTTTCCGATGCCATGTTCAGCCGAAGCTGCCCTGCGTAGTCAACAGGCTCCGCAGGGGGCTCAGCGATGGCGAAGGAACTCATAAGAAGCAAAAGGCTGAGAATCAAAGAAATCATTCTGCGCATGGTGTCAAATACTTCACGTATTAGAAGTCAGACTCGCAGGCCTTCACAGCGGCTTCGAAGTTCTTGGCGATCATCTCATCCAGATCGGAAGCGGAATCAACCAGACACTTGGTCAGCAGCGCGCCAACCTCGTCGCGGGCGGTAGAAGAACCATTGAAGGCGGGGGAGGTGTAGTAAGCATCCTGCTGCTCCAGACAGACCTTGGCAGAAAGAGCAGCAATGTAATCGCCGCCGTCGGCGCTGGCAAGGAAGTCAGCATAAACGGGATGGTCGGCAACGCTCTTCAGGACGGGCACATAGCCGGAAGCCATGGAGAACTCAGCCTGGAATTCCACGGTGGTGGTCAGGAACTTGACGAACAGCCAGGAAGCGGCAACCTCCTGGGGGTTAGCCTTCTTGAAGATGCACAGGCTGGGACCCTGGGAGATGACTTTGCGGTTGTCGGGGTTCATCTGGGGAATCACAGTGATGCCAACCTCGAAGGGGTAGGTGCCGTCAGCGCTCTTGGCGGGACGCTGGTAGGTAGCGCCGGCAGAGGAGCCGATGGACATATAGCTCTCAACGCCGTCGGTGGAGGTGAACAGGCTGGAGGTGTAGCCGCCCAGCAGGGTCTGGGTGGTGATGTAGCCGGCGTCATACCACTCGCGGAAGCGCTTGATGAAGGCGCGGTTCTCTTCCACGTTGAACAGGAAGTGAGGAGCGGTGGCGCTGGTGTAGGGGGACTGCTGCTGCTCGCACATGGTGATGAACCAGTTGGCTTCAGAGTCATAGCCCAGCGGGATGGACATGGGGTCAACAGCCAGGATCATCTGGCAAACGGTCTCCAGCTCGTCCCAGGTGGTGGGAACGGGGATGTTGTTGGCCTCGAAGAAGGTCTTGTTGTAGTACAGCACTTCAGTGGACTTGGACAGGGGCAGAGTGTACATCTGGCCATCGCCGAACTGGCGGCCTTCGTTGTAGTAGCCCTCGATGAAGTCAGCCTGCTGCTCGGGGGTCAGGCCCATGATTTCGGTAGTGCCGTCGGCACGGGTAATGACAGCAGTGCTGTTGATGTAGGGATCCAGGGGCTGCACCGCACGGGCCAGGTTGTACAGGGCAACATGATCCGGGTAGCAGTAAGCGATATTGGGCTGGCTGCCGACGGTGATTTCGGTGGCGATCTGGTCGCGCACGTCGTCATAGCCGCCAACAGAGGTGTACTCAACATGAATGTTGGGGTAGAGCACGTTGAACTCGGCGATGTAGGCATCCAGAACGCCGGTCAGATTGGAGCCCATGGTGTGGTAGAAGGTGATGGTCACCTCGCTGCCGTCATAGGCAACGACTTCCTCAGCGGAGGCCGTGGTCAGCATACCGGTCATGCAGGACATCAGCATGATCAGCGCCAGGAGGGTGGAGAAGATCTTCTTCATGAGTGGTTCCTTCCTTCCTTGAAATGTAGTGAAAGTATGTAAAAGACACGCAGGTCTTTTATCCCTTGATGCCGCTGCGGCTCACGCCGGACATAATGTACTTGCGCAGGAAGATGAACACCAGGAACAGCGGAGCACTGACCATGGCGACAGCTGCCATCTGCACGGGGTAATTGGTTTTGCCGGAGGTATCGTTGAAGGCGTTGCGCAGACCGTTGGTGATCAGGCGCATCTCTTCCTTCTTGGTGACCAGGTTCGGCCAGACGTAGGAGTTCACGCACCCATCATCTTCAGGATCGTGATGGAGATCAGCGTGGGCAGCGCCAGGGGGACCATGACCTTCCACAGGTACTTGAAGTCAGACGTACCGTCCACCTTGGCGGCCAGGTACAGCTCATTAGGGATCTGCAGGAAGTTCTGGCGCAGGAGGTAGATGTAGAACACGCTCACCAGGAACGGCACGATCAGCACCGTGTAGGTGTTCATCCAGTTGAAGGTGTTGACGGTCTGGTAGTTGGTGATGGTGAACAGCTCGCCGGGGATCATCATCGTAGCCAGCAGGGCGGCAAAGAGTGCGTTCTTGCCCTTGAACTCCAGTCGGGCCAGGGCAAAGGCGGTCAGGATGGTGATGACCAGGGACAGGATGGTGGACACGATGCCCACATACGCGGTGTTGAAGAACAGTCGTCCCAGATTGCCGGTGGAGAACGCCTCGGTGTAGTTGGAGAGCATGATCTCCTTGGGCCAGAAGGTGGGGATGTTCAGCTGATACTCAGTCAGCGTCTTCAGGGAGGAAATGATCATCCAGTAGAAGGGGAAAAGGACGATCAGCGCCATGACGGACAAGAACAGGTACGTACCTGCGGTCATCAGCGGCTTAAGGAGGCGCTGGGCCAGAGTGATATGCTGCATGTTGCGGTCATGCATGACCTTGATCTTATTGTTATTCTCAGACATACAGCACCTCTTAATAATGCACGCGCTTCTTGCTGACCTGCATGTTGATCATCGTCACGACGAAGATGATCGCGAACAGGACAAGCGCTGCAGCGCTGGCAAGACCGTAATCCTGCTTGGGAAGCACGTCGTAGATCATACCGACGATGGTGTTCAGGGAACCCTTGGCGCCGGGAGGGCCCATCTGGTCGCCGAAGATACCTACGATACTGCTGTACTCCTTGAAGCCGCCGATGAAGCCGGTGATGACAACATAGGCGATCATGGGGGAGAGCAGCGGCACAGTGATCTTGGTGAAAACGCGCCAGCGGGGCGTGGAGTCAACCTTCGCAGCCTCGTAGTACTGCTTGTTAACGCTCTGCAATCCGCCCAGCAGTACCAGGATCTTGAAAGGCAGGGCATTCCAGATGATGTAGATGATCAGCACGATCATGTTGGGCACCAGGTCGGAGCCGGCGTTGATCCAGTTGATGGATTCGCCGCCGAAGAACATGATGATGTTGTTCACAATGCCGTGGGAAGTGATCAGCTTGCCTACGCCAACGCGGTTGAACATGGCGGCGAACACCATGCCGATGGCGATGGAGTTGGTCACGTAGGGCAGGAAGAAGATGGTCTGGAAGAACTTCTGCAGGGGCTTGATAGAGTTGAGCGCCACAGCGATCAGCAGTGCCAGGAGGGTCGAGACCGGAACGGTCACGATCGTCAGGACGGCGGTGTTGCGAAGGGCAATAATGAAGCCGTCGTAGTTGAAGACCTTCCGGAAGTTCTCAATGCCGAAGGTAAAGGTAACAACTTCTTCCTGGTTCACAGCGGCAAGGCTGTTGTAATTGTTCAGGAAGGCCAGCCGCACGGTGTTGAGGATGGGCCACACCGTGAAAACCAGTAGCAGTACGATCGCCGGGGCGAGGTACAGCCAGGCTTTCCATTGATGCTTGCTGTCTACCATATCACTTCACCTCGCCGATGACGATGCGTTCCTCAGTCTCCTTATTGAACAGGAAGACCTTGTGGGGCTTGAGGGCATAGCGGACAACGCCGGACGCGATGTTGACATTGTTGTTGTCCGCGTTGATGATGGAGCGAACCAGGGGATTGAGGGAGGCGTCGCTGGTGGAGACGATGCTCACGTCGCGGCCCATGACCTCCACGTTGGTGGGCTTGCAGTGCATGGGGCCGTTCTCGTCCAGGATGAAGCCTTCGGGGCGGATGCCGACGATGACCTCCTGATCCTCCACGCCGGGGACGTCCAGCACACAGTCCTCGCCGATGAAGAGCTTGCCGTCCTTCACCTTGCCGGAGAAGACGTTGATCGGGGGCGTGCCCAGGAACTTGGCGACGAAGAGGTTGGCGGGATCATCGTAAACCTTCTGAGGTTCGCCGATCTGCTGTACAACGCCCAGCTTCATCACCACGATCATATCGGAGATGGACATGGCCTCCTCCTGGTCATGGGTAACGAAGACGGTAGTGATGCCGGTTTCCTTCTGGATACGGCGGATCTCCTCACGGGTCTGCAGACGCAGGCGGGCGTCCAGGTTGGACAGGGGCTCGTCCAGCAGGAGCACGCGGGGCATCTTCACCAGTGCGCGGGCGATGGCCACGCGCTGCTGCTGACCGCCGGAGAGCTCGGAGGGCTTGCGGTCCATCAGCTCGTCGATCTGCACCAGACGGGCAGCCTCATAGGCGCGCGCCAGCATGGCTTCCTTGGTCATCTTGTCCTTGCCGCGCAGGTTCTGCAGGGGGAAGAGGATGTTCTGCTTGACGGTCATGTGGGGATACAGGGCGTAGTTCTGGAACACCAGACCAATGCCACGGTTCTCTGTGGACAGCTCAGTTACGTCATCCTCACCGAAGAAGATCTTGCCGGAGGAGGGCTTCTGCAGGCCGGAGATCATGTACAGTGTGGTAGATTTACCGCAGCCGGAAGGGCCGAGCAGACCAATGAGCTTGCCGTCGGGAATGGTGAAATTGAAGTTGTTGACTGCAACAACCTCTTCACCGGACTTCTTGTTTCTGCTGGGGAAGATTTTCGTCAGGTTTTCCAGTACGATTTTCATATGCATCCCTTTCCTTTTTTGAAGGATTTAGTAACTCTGTTGCGCTGCTTTTTCGGCGGCAGCTTTTTGCTTGTAGGCGATCATTTCGTCATACGTGTCAAAGATCAGCTGACTGGCAAAATCAACCGTAACAGTTGTGGCGATTTTGTCGTGGATGGTGAAGCGTTCTCTTGTTGTGAACAGCAGAAAAGCCTGGATGAGAAAGATTGCGCCAACAATGAGCCAGCCTATCTTGCTAATGGAACCGAAGAAAAGCATCAGCCCGACCAGGGCAGGAATGATGGTTTCAATGGCAAACTTGCCGAGGATTGTGCGTGCAAACAGGCAAACACCGTTGATCCGGACGCCATCCTGACGCATAACGGCGATCCCGAACACCTTTTTCCCAATCGTCTGTCCATGCCCGAAGAGCATGGGAACCGCAAACTCAAGCATAAGAGTTGCCAGCAGAATGCTCAAGGATACGATAAGGATGACCAGGCGGATCATCATATTGTATGCGTGGATTGCATCTGCGTCCTGTGCAATGGCGGTGGAGGCCGCCTCCAGATTGGCGAGTTGTTCTGGTGTCATGGCGTCAACCTCTGCTTGCGTGAGGTTACGTGATACGCCGTACTCGGTTTCATAGTAAACATAGCGCGCTTCAAGCTGCTGTACATAGCTGTCATAATTCAATGCTGCTGATAAAACCCAGGCAGCGAATGTTGCAGCTATGCAGAGCAGGATCGCATCAAGCAGCCAGGCTGCTGCTCGTTTCAGCGTGTTGGCGCGCTGCAGGTCGTAGATCATGGACATACCTTCTTATAACATATGCTCAACAAATACCAGTAGTTTTGGTTTACAGTTTATTATACTACAAAAACGTCCCAAAAGCTATATTGAAATGCGGGAAAATGATGTATACATTTGGACACATCATAGGTGGCAGAGCAAATGAGCCAGCTCACCCCAGTTCCACCCCTCGTATTCAAGATGACGGCCTGAATATACAGAGGGATGGCGTGAGGCTTCAGCGGGAGGCTGATCAGATGGAGTGAGGTTGGTGTGCATATACAGTGTTGCCAAGCCACAAGCTTTTGCGCCGGCAATGTCAGTGCTTCGGTCGTTGCCGATCATCAGGCAGGCTGAGGGCGTCAGATTGCGATCCTCCAGAAGTGCGTGGAAAAAGCGGGGATCCGGCTTGCGGCATGTATAGTCGGAGGAAAGATAGATCCCGTCAAATTGCTTGTCAAGCCCCAGTACGCGCAGCTCATAGGCTGTAAAGGCACGCTGGGCATTACTGAGCAACCATAAACGGAAACCATGCTGTCGAAGGACAGACAGTGCATCAAGCGCACCGTCGTACAGACGAATATACTCGGTTGATGCAATCCGGAAAACATGTGCCGCGTTCAATCCGAGCTCGTCAGCACGATCCGTAAGCCCCTTTGCACGGAACAAGTCTGCCAATACGCCGTCAAAGGGGATGTCGGGATACATCTCATATCCCTGCCCTAAAACAGACTCCCGAGCGGAAACAACCGACTTATAGTCTGCTTCCAGCTCCCTGCCGGAGTAATTCACGCCATGATAGCAAAAATACAGTGCCGTTTTTTCCCATACCTCATTGTTTTCATCGGTATGGATGTCAACAAGGGTACCATAGAGATCAAAGATCAGATCGGTATATCGCATTGCAAATGCACCTCCGACATCTTGTAACAGTTAGTATTATACCATGAGGGCTTATACGTGTACAGTGATTATCGTAAAACTGTACAAACGGATTGTTGTGGACAAAACCAGCTGTTGTGTGATATAATTTCTATTTGTATGCGAAGTGTGCTAAACGCTCTTTGCTACAGGAGTATCAACGAATTGAGGATAAGCAAGGATGCTGAAGAAACTGAGTAAAATCTGGAACTGGATTACAACCACGATTGTTATTTTAGTTGTTGCTGTTGCTGTTGCCCTGGTGGGGATTCGCCTGCTGGGTTTTACACCCCTGTATGTGATGTCTGGCTCGATGGAGCCCGCTTTCCATGTGGGCTCTCTGATTTTCGTGCAGAAGACGGATCCGGCAGTGATTCAGGTGGGAGATCCGATCACATACACCCTGAATGAGGCGGGAGAGTATTCCACCCACCGTGTGATTGCCATTGAAGTGTACGAAACTTCTGTCCGTCCTGTGCTGGATGAAAATGAGCAGCCTGTATTGAATGAATCTGGCGATCCCGTATACGAGGAGTATCCGCTGGAGGAAACCTGCTACTACTTCCAGACGAAGGGCGACGCCAACGATCTGCCTGACGGAGCACCTGTTTATTATAAGAATGTGGTCGGCATACCCAGGCTTGCGATTCCGTACCTTGGATATCTGGCACAGTGGATTCAGACGCCTAAGGGCAGGATCCTCGGTATTTCCATCGCGCTGGTCATGGTGATTCTGACCTTCCTGCCCGATCTGCTCAAGTGGGTGGACGAAGGGGAGAAGAAGGTCGAACAGAAGGAAGAAGAACCCGATGACATTGATGGAGGGCAAGACGAGCAGGGTGAATAAGCCCTCGCATGTGTGATAAGGGGACTATGATGGATATTCGCTTTGCCCCCTTGGAGGGGCTGACCGACACAATCTATCGCCGTACGCACTATCAGCATTTCGGCGGCGTGAGTAAATACTATATTCCCTTCATCAGTCCGACGCAGCATCATGTGTTTACGCCGAAGGAATTACGCGCCATCGGGCCGGAGCATAATGCCGGCATTCCAACGGTGCCGCAAATTCTTGCAAAGGATGCGGAGCATTTTCTTTGGGCAGCGGACGAGCTGGCGAAAATGGGCTATGATGAAGTCAATCTCAATATCGGCTGTCCCTCGGGTACGGTGAGCGCAAAGGGGAAAGGCGCCGGCATGCTGCGTGATCTGTATGCGTTGGATTCGTTTCTTCATGAGGTGTGTGCCAAAGCAAGCGTTGCTGTATCGGTGAAGACCCGTATCGGTTTTGAGAGCCCCGACGAATGGCCGGAGATCCTTTCTGTTCTCTGCGAATACCCGCTGAAGGAGATCATCATTCACCCGCGCACCAGGACAGGCTTTTACAAGGTGGGGACACTGTATCCGGAAACCTTCCGGCGGGCTGCTGAGAACAAGCTGTCTCTTGTGTACAACGGCGATTTGTTTACCGTGACGGATTGCGCGTCAATTCAGGCCCAGTATCCGGGTATTCCTTTGATGATGGGGCGCGGGCTGGTTTGTAATCCCGCGCTGGCAAGGGAGGCGGCAGGCGGAGCACCGCTTGAGAAGCAGGAACTGCGAAACTTCCATGACAGCCTGTGGGAGGCCTATTGTCAGGAGAGACCGCTTGATCAGGCTCATAGTCGTATGCGCGAGCTGATGATCTACATGAGCTGCTGCTTTGAGGCTGCGCACAAGGCGGCCAAGAATGTGCGAAAATCGAACCCTAACACTTACGAAGAGGCCATCGACAGGCTGTTTGAACACGAGCTGGCCTGTCCGCCGTGTTTTTCACAGCAGGGGATCGGCCTTTGAGTCAATGGAAAAAGCTCCCGGCGAATGACGTCCGGGAGCTTTTGTGTACCGACAATACAGACGGCATATGAATTCTGCTTACGACAAAAAGGTACAAAAAAACCAGTATCCGGTAAGGACACTGGCATGGCGCAGAGTCTGGGATTTGAACCCAGGGTGGGGTATCAGCCCACACACGATTTCCAGTCGTGCGCCTTAGACCACTCAGCCAACTCTGCATCTTCAGTTGTATGCTGCGGTGGGTCAACCGCAACGATGATTATTATAGCAATGTTCGATGCAGATGTCAAGAGGAAATTTCGCCTTTTTACAAATAATTTTGCGCTCATTTCCGGTGTTGTGCCAAAGGTAAACGTTGACCTTCTTGCCAAAATCCTGTACAATAGAAGCAACGATAATCCGGCGAAAGGCGGAAGTGTAATGGATTTGTTCGATTTGATTGGTCCTGTCATGATCGGTCCCAGCAGCTCTCATACGGCAGGCGCGGCACGTATTGGTTTGACGGCCCGTATGCTTCTGGGCGAGGAAATGATCCGCGCTGAGATCGGCCTGCACGGATCGTTTGCGAAAACCTATCGGGGGCATGGTACGGATCGTGCGTTGGTAGGCGGTCTGATGGGAATGAATGTGGATGACGTCCGGCTGCGTGAATCGCTTGCACTTGCCCAGCAGGCTGGAATCAGCGTCAACTTCTACCAGATCAATATCCGCGGGGCACATCCCAATACTGTGCGGCTGACGGTGACTGGGAAATCCGGACGTATGCTGGTGATCGAGGCGGCGTCCGTGGGCGGCGGCAATATTGAAGTGCACAAGATTGACGGCCTTGGCGTGAACTTTACCGGCAAGGAAAACACCATGATTATCCGCCACACGGACGTTACCGGTGCGATTGCCTCCATCACAGGAACCCTGGCCAGCAAGAATGTCAACATCGCTAACGTGCAGGGCTACCGCAGGCAGCAGGGCGGCGATGCGATGATCGTCATGGAGCTGGACGGCGTTCCCGATGCTGAAACGCTGAAGACAATAGAGTCTCTTCCTGGTGTGCAGGGTAGCACGTTCCTTGCCCGCAGGAGCGACGTATGAGCGGCTGGCAGGATGAACTGGACAAGTTGATCAGTCCCAGAGGACTCAAATGCCTCTGCTGCGATGAGCTCAGCTATGGCGAATGGCTGTGTCCTACTTGTGAGAAAGCTCTGAAGGCAATGCGTCTTCCTGAACAAGAGGCAAGAAATGGCGACGTGTACAGCGTCTATCAGTACGAGGGCGTTGCCAAGGATCTTGTTCTTCTTTTGAAGGAAGAAAAAACTGCCTTTGCAGCTCAGGCTCTTGCATCCGAAATGGTTCATGTGATCAAGCAATGGCAGCTACCGCCCGAAACGATCCTGACCTGGGTCACAATGCCGAGGATCAGGTTGATCAAGCGCGGCATGGACCACGGCTATGAACTGTGCACCGCTGTTGCTGAACAGTGCGAGGGCCTGCAAGTCAGGCAACTGCTCCAACGCACAGGGCGCGTCCATACCCAGCGTGGCCTAAATCGGGAAAAGCGGCAGGAAAATCTGTCGGGAACATTTTGCTGCCATGAAGAACTATCGGGGCCGGTATTACTGATTGATGATGTGCTGACAACCGGCGCGACATCGTCCGTATGCGCAGAAGTCCTGCTGGCTGCAGGCGCGACACAGGTATACGTCTTGACAGCAACGAAGGCAAATGGCAAAGTGCCTCGCTTTGACTTTGGAAAGGTTGGATTCTTATATGGATTATACAATGCGTGAATGGGTGCATATGGCGCGGATACACGGTTCGATCGCAGCAGCTGCGATCGCTGCACAGGCTGCAGAAAGCGGTGTGAGTGCGCAAAGCATCCGCACGACGATGCAGCACCACCTTTACTGCATGCAGGAAGCTGTACAGAATGGTCTGGATGAACAGGCACGTTCTGTGACCGGGCTGACCGGCGGCCAGGCTGCGTTGATGATGAAGTATTACCGGCGAGGCAGTTCACTGTGCGGAACGCTGCTGGGCAAGGCTGAAGTGTATGCCTTGGCCACTGCTGAGTGCAATGCCTGCATGGGTAAAATCGTAGCAGCGCCTACAGCGGGAGCATGCGGCATTCTTCCGGGCGCCATTATTGCCATGATGGAAGAGAAAGGCGTCACGGAAGAACAGGCGGTTGACGCGCTGTTCGTGGCAGCTGCGGTGGGACAGTCCATTGCGACCCAGGCCAGCATTTCCGGCGCGGAGGGAGGCTGTCAGGCGGAGTGCGGCAGCGCTGCGGCGATGGCTGCGGCTGCACTGACCCATCTGCAGGGCGGCAATGCCCAGCAGTGCGCCGATGCGGCGGCCTTTGCGATCATGAATCTGCTTGGCCTTGTCTGCGATCCCGTGGGCGGCCTGGTGGAGGTGCCCTGCGTGTACCGTAATGTAGGCTCTTCCGGCGTGGCGTTTTCGGCGGCGGACATGGTGCTTTCCGGCATCTGCTGCCCTATTGATCCGGATGAGGTCATCCAGGCGATGAAGGAAGTGGGCGATGCGCTGCCTGCCAGCCTGCGTGAGACGGGCGAGGGCGGCTGCGCGGCCTGCGGGAGCATTTGTGCAAGGCTGAGGCTGTGATACAGCGATAACAGAATGGGGGATTTGCATATGACGCAGAAGAAATTCAAAATCGCTTTCATCGGCGCCGGTTCCATCGGCTTTACCCGCGGACTGCTCTCCGACCTGCTGGTTGTGCCGGAGTTCCGCAACATCGAGGTTGCCTTCATGGATATCAATCCGCGCAACCTGGACATGGTTTATCAGCTCTGCCAGCGGGATATCGAAGCCAATGGTCTGGACATCAAGATCCATGCGACCCTTGACCGCCGCGAGGCCCTCAAGGACGCCAAGTACGTCATCGACTGCGCCCGCATCGGTTTGCTGGACGCCTTCGAGCTGGACGTGAACATCCCCCTCAAATACGGCGTGGATCAGTGTGTGGGCGATACCCTGTGCGCAGGCGGCATCATGTATGCCCAGCGCGATATTGCCATGCTGGAGGGCATGTGCCGCGACATCCGCGAGGTGGCTGAGCCCGGCTGCATGCTGCTGAACTATACCAACCCCAACGCCATGGTCACCTGGTACTGCAACAAGTACGGAAAAGTACCGACGGTCGGTCTGTGCCACGGCGTGCAGGGCGGTCATGCGCTGATTGCCTCTGTGCTGGGCTATAAGCAGGAAGAGATCGACATCGTCTGTGCAGGCATCAACCACATGACGTGGTACCTGTCCATCAAGCACAACGGCGAGGAGCTGAACGGCAAGCTGCTGGCGGCACTGGAGAATCATCCGGAGTTCTCAAAGACGGAGAAGGTCCGCATCGACATGATGAAGCGCTTCGGGTACTTCTCCACCGAGTCCAACGGTCATTTGTCCGAGTATGTGGCCTGGTACCGCAAGCGCCCGGATGAGATCATGCGCTGGATCGACCTGGGCTGCTGGATCAACGGCGAGACCGGCGGCTATCTGCGCGTCTGCACCGAAGGCCGCAACTGGTTCCAGACCGATTTCCCCAACTGGCTCAAGGAGCCTCCGAAGGTCTATGCTGCCGAGAACCGCTCCCAGGAGCATGGCAGCTGGATCATTGAGTCCATCGAGACTGGGCGGGTTTATCGCGGCCACTTCAACGTGGTGAACAACGGTGTGATCACCAATCTGCCCGACGATTGCATCGTCGAGGTGCCTGGCTTTGTGGATACCTTTGGCATCAACACGCCCGTGCTGGGCGATCTGCCGCTGGGCTGTGCGGCCTGCTGCCAGTCCAACATCACCGTACAGCGCCTTGCGGTGGAGGCTGCTGCCCATGCGGACATCAACCTGCTTCGTCAGGCGATGATGATGGATCCGCTGGTGGGCGCGGTGTGCAACACCGAGGAGATCTGGCAGATGGTGGACGAGATGCTGATCGCGCAGGCGGAATGGCTGCCCCAGTACGCGGAGGAGATTGAGCGTGCCAAGGAGCGCTGGGCCAAGGCAGAGGCGGATGGGACGCTGATCCCGCCGATCATGACCGAAGGCGCGGCGCGTCTGCACACCAAAACGGTGGAGGAGATGGCTGCCGACAAGGAAGCCGCCCGCAAGAACGCCGCCGAGGCCGACAAAGCCAAGGAACGTCCCGCAGAGAAGAAGATCTACACCACGGGGCGCTGAGAAGGGGGCAACCCGATGAACAAAAAGCTACTTGGCCTGCGCATGCAGCGTCAGTGTCTGGTATCACCAGTGTCACAGGCGGAATACGATGCGCTGTACCGGGATCTGCAGCCGGGGATGAACCTGTACTGGCATGGCTTCGGTCAGCCGCCGGAGTGTACCTTTCGGGCGGATTTCGATGATGTGGAATATAACCGGCAGCGGCAGGCGCGACGCGACCTGGTGAAGGGGCGCTTCGCCGGCGGCAATCTCGGCTGGAT
This sequence comes from Clostridia bacterium, assembly GCA_017513475.1. Taxonomy (GTDB): domain Bacteria; phylum Bacillota; class Clostridia; order Christensenellales; family Aristaeellaceae; genus UBA11524. Next base: position 2,708 of record JAFXFR010000093.1, on the reverse strand, counting down.
CATGGCAGAGGATCTGCTGCTGTTTGCGGCGCTGTACCGCAAGCCCATCGTGGGCTTCATGAGCGACGTGCAGCTGACCATCATGACGCTCATCGAGCGCATGGGGCCGCTGAACATCCAGCAGATCAAGGAGGAAACCGGCTATCTGGTCAAGGAGATCACGCCCGCGCTGCACCGGCTGCAGGAGGCCTTCCTGCTGTATGAGGATCAGTATGACGGCGAGTGGGATCGGGCCTGGTACCGCTTTGAGGAGATGTTCCCGGAGCATGACCTGAACCGCTACACCCGCGCCGAAGCCCTGGACGTGGTTCTCCAGCGCTTTGCTTATCGCATGGCGTGGTTTGATACGAAGATGGCGAAGGCCTTCTACAAGCTGCCGGAGAAGGAAATCAGGCAAGCCTGCGAGCGTCTGGTGGAGCGCGGCGTCCTGACTGCGCTGGATGGCGGCTTCCTGCTGACCAGTGATGCGGGCATGCTGGATGCGTTTCCGGAGCAGCAGCTGCCGCCGGTGCGGGCGTTCCATCGCAATGACTTCCTTGTACGGGCGCTGGAGCACGAGTTGAAGGCGACATTTAAGCCCCTCTATGACGCGCTGCCGTATGATCATGATCCGCAGTATTATGTGATGGTTGACGGCGAATTCCGGGCGCTGTCCGTGGGGCATTTCCGCTATGGTCCGTATGAGATTCACGACATTGTCTGCGATTCGCCGGATATGTGGGCGCGCAAGGATGAAATCTTCGCCGCCGTATTGAAGGAAAACCCAGGCTCGGTGATCCAGCGTTTCATGGGTCAGCCGCAATGACAAAAAGACCGCCCTGCTGTCATGCAGAGCGGTCTTTTCTTATTTCAGCATCTCGATCCAGTCGTCGCCGTCCGGCTCGTACCAGATCTCCGTGTGCTCCTGGCCCAGGTAGACGTCGAAGTACAGCTCCATGCCGTCCACCAGGTTGCCGGCGCGCATCTCGTCCACGGTCATCCAGGTGATATTGCCCTCCTCGGAGTCGTGCAGCTCGCCGTCGTACTCCGTGGCGGTGTAGAGCAGCACCAGGTAGCGGCTGCCGTCCTTCTGCATCCAGCTTTTGGAGCCGATGAGCTTCGGGTGGCGGATGGTCAGGCCGGTCTCTTCCTGCATTTCGCGGATGACGCTGTCCACCAGGGATTCGCCCGGCTCCACATGACCGCCGGGGAAGGTCAGCCCGCCCCAGTTGGGATCGCGGCGGTTCTGCACCAGCACCTTGCCGTCTGCGCGGGTGAGCATGCACATGTTGGTCAGCTCAATGGGGTGCGTTTTGCCCATGGTGATCACTCCTTACAGCTTCTTGGCGAATCAGATGGTGCGGCCCATCTCGGCAAAGCCGTTCTTGAGGTGCCAGGCGAGGCTGTCGTGATTGTCGATCTCGCAGTCGCTGGCAAACTCGCTGCAGCCGACGCTGCGGGCCCATTCCTCACAGGCGGACAGAAGGGCACGGGCCACGCCGCTGCGGCGGTAGGCGTCATCCACATAAACGCCTTCCAGGAAGCCCACGGGGCTGGTTTCGCAGCCCTCCACATAGTCGTGGCGGAGCTGGCACTGGGCAAAGCCGACTGCCTTGTCGCCGTCAAGGGCGAGGAAACAGGCTGCCTCGGGGGAGGCGATCAGCTCGGCGAATTCAGGTTCACGCTCGTCTGCCGTGCCGCCCCACATGCAGCAGGCAAGCTCGGCAAGGGCAGGAGTGTCAGCGGTTGTGGCTTTGCGGACGATCATAATCTACCTCACTGCTTCTGAATCACGAAACATTCCGGCGCGCCGGGGCCTGCGTTAAGGAAACGATGGTGCAGCACGTTGAATTCCTGCGGACGCAGCGTGGACAGCCAGTCCATCAGGGCGAAACGCTCGCGGTCACCCTCTTCGTGTCCGGGATAGGCGCAGACGGTGCATACGCCGCCCTTCACCAAAAGGGACAACGCAGCAGAAATGGCCACCTGGGTCGTCTCCCAAAGCGTGGTGATGGACTTGTCGCCGCCGGGCAGCCAGCCCAGATTGAACACAGCGGCCTTGATGGGCTCGTGCACGCGGCTGGCGATGTTTTGATGCCCCTCCGCGTAAAGCTCGCAGCGCTCCAGGAGGCTGTTGTCCAGCAGCAGCGCGGAGGTGCGGCCTACGGCGCTCTTCTGGATGTCGAAACCGTATACTTTGCCGGATGGGCCGACCAGCTCTGCCAGCATTACCGTGTCATGCCCGTTGCCGAGGGTCGCGTCGATGACGGTGTCGCCCTCCTCGATCACCTGATGCAGCACATCCGAGGCGATCCAGCGGGCGCTCCTGAGTTCGTATGCCATGATTTACAGCTCCTTAACCGGCCTGACACGTTTTCAACGCGTCAGGCTACGCTCTGCGAATGCAAGCATTCGCTATCGCTAATCGTGCTTAACGCCCGATCTCCTTCAGCTTCTTCACTTCCACGTCCGTCAGGCGGCGCCACTGGCCACGGGGCAGATCGTGCAGCTTGATGGTGGCGAAGCCCACGCGCTTGAGGCTGACGACCTCATGGCCGATGGCGGAGAACATGCGGCGTACCTGACGGTTGCGACCTTCGTGGATGCTCACCAGCAGCACGGAGGCGAATGCCTCATAGCGCACCAGGTGCACATCGGCGGGGGAGGTCATGCGGCCATCGTCCAGCTGGACGCCGGCGCGCAGGCGGCGGATATCCTCGTCCGTCACC